>CAZXFE010000102.1:0-12917 GCA_964639795.1 uncultured Enterobacteriaceae bacterium
TACCCGTTGAGGCTACACGTAATGATCCGCATAGCTTGCGGTATAACACTCTTCACCCACCACCGTGTCCACCCACTAGTTTCGGCTTTGCGCCAAACGTGCCAGATTGGTCTTTAGCAGTTCTTTTTCCAACAGGTAGAGGAACATCACGGCCATAGAGTCCTGATCGACCTCCGTACTGTTGTTGTACGGGCTGACCAATTCATACTCGTGGCCTTCAAAGACCGAGATACCTTCTGGGCTAGAGAAGTATTCCACATGCTCTATGCCGACGCGCTCCCGCGGTCCGCGGACCTCGCTCTTAAAGACCGTTTTGCCAGTTGTAAGATCGCGCAGTTCTAAAGACTCGGCAAACGGATGGAGATGAACGCCAATATAGTGCACGCTGGTGTCAAACGGCAGCTGCATCCAGGTTGTGGCCAGGGTGCGATTCACTTCACGGCCTGGTTTTACGGTCTAGTGACCGGAGAATTTTCGACGAAAGGCGTCCTGATACCTGTGTTGCGTCGCGCGCAGTGCGATTAAACAGCCGGGACCATGATCCTCGGCAGCCGGGTTTCCCACATTAAATAGGCATCCTCGCCTTGCTCACCTTAGCCTTCGAGCAACACCAACCCCGTTGCCGCGGCCATGAACAGCGGCTTCAGCTGCGTTTTCAGATCAGCAGCGCGGATATAGTCAATTTCAATCTTATGCCTGACCTGAAACGTCTGACCTTCGATATTGTGATTCAGCATTTACGTATTGAGGGAAAAGACTTCATCCGAAAAGATGGGCAAACCAAACCCAGCAGCAAACTCTATATCGAACTGTCCCTGGGACAAGGTAAACAACCGGGTTGAAACCTGCTTCTTCCATTTGAAAAGATCTCGATGCCGCTCCATATCGATGTCGAGATTACTGTGGCACATAAACTCTTGAGAGGCAGGTTCTTCCCCATCAGCCCCGACCATAACTGCCTGATAGCCTGTTACCCAGAGCAGCTCAGAAGGGCTGCCCGCCTCGCCAATCTGAATTTTCTGTATACCATATGGCCCACGCATGGATGGGTATTTACGATCTATGGTGTGCACGTCAGACAGGATGACTTTGGATTGGGATGGGATTTCCTCACTCCAAGCAGACCGTGTAACAGGAGTTATGACGAAAACCAAGAAAAGAACAATAAACAGCTAGGCTCTTTTTTCTTTTGCTGGTCCGTGTCTCAAATAAGTCAGCTGCATCATCTTCCCCCCTTTCCAGCCTGCACTTGCAGCAGCCAACTTGCTCCACAGTCAAAATGTGGTCAACAGCCTAGTCCAGAGAGGCACTCGGATCCCTTGACCCAGACATGCCACTTATCGTACCTATTTCGTTTAGAAAGGCAGGCACGGAGGTTAGTCCATGACACAGTTGCATATAGAGGGAGAAGTCGCCTCACCGCAGGCCTTCGGATTCGAGGATTTGGTGCAACTCCCAGACCAAGTCGAAGATCTCAGTCAAGTCATTCCTGGGCGTGAAGGAAGTGCAGTACGCCTGCAATCGCTTCTGGCCCAAGTCGGCACTAAGGATAACGTCAAATACATCACCCTGGAATCAACCGATGGGACGTTCTCGGCCAGCATTCCTTTAGATGCGGTGCAAGATGCTATCATTGCCTATCGTCTTCACGATGAATCTCTACCAGCAAAACAAGGCGGCCCCTTCCGCTTCTTTATCCCCAATGTCACCAAGTGCCATGTCGGGGAGGTTGATGCCTGTGCCAATGTGAAATTCCTGGGCCGCGTTCATCTCAGCCAAGAGAGAGGCAGAGATGTCCGTCCCACAAGCCCCCAATCTCACGCAGAGCATCACGAGAAACCTGGACACGGACGTTTGGGGTAGCGACCACCGGCCGGTCGCCCGGGCATCGCCTGTGGCGTCCCAACTGTAAAGCGGGATCCCAAGGAGGGGCGAGGTGACCTCGCCCCTACACACTCAAACGACGGAAGCTATCGTGCATAGTTGAGCTTGAGCCCTGCCCGTGGCCAGTCCATGGCCACCAGCTTGCCCGTACCCGATAGCGTCATATACGCCGTTGTCAGATCCGGGCCGCCAAAGCAGATATTGGTCACAACCGGATCGTTAGGCACCGGCACATGTTCTATTGACGAGCCGTCAGGAGAGATGACCGTTATGCCCCCGTTAATAATCGTGGCGACACATACATTGCCTGCGCCATCAACCGCTAACGAATCAAGCAGCTGATACCCCGGCAGTCCAGCCAGTAGGACGCCTCCGCCAGGACCAGCCAACAGCGGGCCGCCCTCGCCTTCCACACGCTCCAGTTCTCCAGGACCGGTAATATTCCATTTCCACACCCGGCTCTCAAACGTCTGGGCCGCATACAGCGCGGCGTCTCCGGGAGCCAAACCAATACCGTTGGGGCCGTCAATCGGAAAGACCATTTCTTTGATCATCGAGCCGTCAGGCTTGGCATAATAGAGTCCGCAGCGATCTCGATCTCGGTCTCGGACTTTCCCAAAGTCACTAATCCACATGCCACCTGTGGCATCAAAAACAATGTCATTTGGGCCACACAGCTTGTTGCCATCACACTCAGTATAAATCGTTTCAACACGACCGGTGTCGATATCCACGCGCTGGATGTAGCCATTCGTATAGCTGCTGGGTATCCCGTGTGGGACGGTCAGACCGCCAGCGTCTATCCACTCGAATCCACCGTTATTGCAGACATAGCACTTTCCGTCGGGTCCAATGGCCGCACCGTTCGGGCCGCCGCCTGTTTCCGCGACAACCTCTTTCGTTCCGTCGGGCTTCACCCGGGTTAGGGTCCCGCGCTTAATCTCAACCAGGATGACGCTACCGTCATCCATGGCTATCGGACCTTCCGGAAACTCCAGACCAGATGTGATCTCACGAATCTTTGCCATACTTCATCCTCCTTTCATCGATGCTGCGGCTTTGTGTATCACACCAGGGGAGCGAGAGTCATTAGCTGCTTCTCAGCCTTGCTCTGCAATCGGGATCAAACGACCAAGCTGCCAGCTTCTATATTCGGCCGCTAAGGGATGGGCAGGGAGGTCAGTGGGCGAGGCGATGAGTATTGTGGCGTGTCGCATATCCACAAGCAGCTGTAAAATAGTAGCGGCACCGTCGGCATCCATCTCAGCCAAAGGCTCATCCAACAAGAAGAGGCGCGGCTGGAGCACCAGCGCTCGGGCCAGAGCCACACGCCGTATTTCTCCACCAGACAGTCTGCTAACACTCCGCTGCGCCAACTGCCGGATGCCCAGCTGCTCCAATACCTTCAGGGCTAGAGGCTCAGCTGTCGGCTTTGTTAAACGCCGCGCACGCAGGCCGAACAGGACGTTCGAGAGTACACTGCCCCGAAAAAGATACGGTCTCTGATGAACATATACACACTGCCCGGGATCAACCTGGACCTCACACCGACCAGTATACTCAGTCTCTAATCCGGCGATCAGCCGCAACAAGGTCGTCTTGCCTGCGCCATTCCCGCCCAGGATGAGCAGGCGTTCGCCAGGCTGGACCGCAAGGGCATCAACCGCGCAGATGACCCGACCGGTCTTCCGCACTCGAAGATTTTGCAGATCAATGATCACAGCTCAGGTCTCTTCCTGACGAGCAAAGCAGGCCATGACGAGCATGACCACAAGAGCCATCAACAGCAGAATGAGGCCCATAGCCAGTCCCCGACCGAACTCGCCTTTGCCGGTCTCCAGTGCGGTTGCCGTGGCCAGCGTCCGCGTCCTTCCGGCGATATTCCCGCCTACCATCATAGCAATGCCGAGTTCGGTCATACATCGGGCAAAAGCGGTCAGTATCCCCAGCGACACCCCAATGCGCGCCTCGGACACGTACAACCACCAGCGCAGCAGCAACCCTGCTCCGAGGGTTTTCGCGGTCTCGCTCACCCGATAGTCGAGCGCCTGGATAGCCCCGTGCGTCAGCGACACCACAATCGGCAAAGCCAGCATCAACTCTCCGATCACGATCACCCACGGTGTGTACAGCAGGTTCAACGGACCAAAAACGCCCCGCCGCGAAAAGATCGAATAACACACAACGCCGATGAATACGGTGGGAAGCGCCATGCCAGCGCGGCACAATGTGATCAGAAGCGCCTGCCCAGGAAACGACCTCCGCGCTAGCAGTGTTCCGAGCGGGAGCCCGATACTCCCGGCCAAAACCACGGCCAGCACAGAAATCCCTAAAGTACGGCCCGCCGCAGCCATAACCAAGACATCGCCGGTCGAAACCAAACGCCAGGCTTCTTGCAGCCCGTCCCACAGTAATTGCACGGCAGATGCTCAGCTTGCATTCAGGGAGAGATGCAGCGGATAGAATAAACGTTCGCCTTCAAGCATGTAGTCTCGAATCCGTTTCTGCCCGCTCTCGGATATCAGGAAATCCACAAAGGCATTCGCCCGGGTCACACTGCCTGCGATACTCTGCAGCCCTGTTTCGACCACAATAATACCGTAGGGATTGCATAAGCCCCGGGACGATGTGACCATAGGCGTCAGCTCTGTTTTGGATTTGAAACGCAGATACGTTGCTTTGTCGGTCAGAATGTAAGCCCGCATTTGGTCCGCCATCATTAAACTTGCACCCATGCCCTGGCCACTCTCCACATATTTCTCCCAGGCCGCCTTTCCGCCACCAGCCTCCCACAAAGTGAGTTCGCGTTGATGCGTGCCACTTTCGTCACCACGCGAGACAAACGACTGTCCAGTTGTCATGATCTGCCGGAGTGCCGCCGCGGCCTCCAGCCCCTGCACCTGGGCAGGATCGCCCGCCGGGCCGATGATAAGAAAAGTGTTATACATTACATCTTCACGCCGACTGCCAAAACCAGCGGCCATAAAAGCATCCTCTGCCTTGCGTGCATGCACGAGCAGAGCATCCACATCACCGGCTTCGCCGAGTTTGAGAGCCTTGCCTGTTCCGACCGCGATAACATCGACCCGTACACCGTAGTCTTTTTCAAAGACCGGAACGAGTTGATCTAATAGTCCGGAATCGCGTGTGCTTGTTGTAACGGCCAAACGGAGAAGCGTGCTTGGCCGGGACTCCGCTCTATCGGCGCTCTCACATCCTAAGCAAAAGAGCACGACGAACAGGCCTCCCAACAGGAAGTTTCCGATTGGTTTGGACTTAGCTTCTCTCATTGTCTGTTTGAAATACAGCTAGCTGGAGCCTCAGGATAGAGCCCAAGCAGTATCCATCCTTTTTCAACTGCTAGTCTTAACCGATTCCGCTATGTAGGGGCGAGAGCACCTCGCCCACATCTATCATCATCTCGGCAAAAGCTTCTGGCCGTACGGATACGGATTGCCGAAGAATGCTCTCAAGCACGATGTGATCAGAACACACACTCGTCGCTGCCCGAGTCCCTGAACGTCTGTCCGGCAATAGGCAGGAACTTTCAGTCGTAACTGGTCTCATACAATGTCAACTTTAGAAGGCCATATGTGTCCTTATCTCGGACTTCGCTATTTGCTCGAATTTTTTTGAATTTGCTCAGCCCTTCAACGCCTGTCCCAACGACAAACTCTCGAATGCCGGCAGCCGGGTCCGCCGCTCCATCCCGCCTCTGCGGGGCAAAGCGCTCATAGATATGATCATGGCCGTTGACGACCACATCCGCGCCAAATTCGTACAAGACGCGCCACACCTCACGCATATGGCCATTACTCCCGTGTTTACCCGAACTCAACACCGGGTGGTCCCATTAGGCTATCGTGCAAGTCGTGGAATTTGCATCAAGATCTTCCCGCAGCCATTTGACCTGCGCGGACCCGTCACCGGACGAGATGTTACTGTTAAGCGAGATCACATGCCACGCGCCGACGTCATAGCTATAATAGCCGCGCCCAGCCGAGCCCGCATTTTCGCCAAAATTCTCATAATGGGGCTTCGCCCCGGACGATTTATGCTCGTGATTGCCAGGAGACAGACGTGGCCTGTCTTTGTGGCAAACCCGGGTGGGTTCGTAAAATGACGGGAATTCGCTCATTCTCCTTTTTCATACGCGTTATCCCCCGTCGTGACAATCGTCCCTGCAATTTGGTCCAACAATCGCGCAGTCGCTTCCGTGCCGGGCCCGCAGAGGGCGATATCTCCGACCCCGGTCAAGGTAGGCGGGCCGTCCGGCCGCCCATCGCCAGCATAGTCCTCCACGGACGAGATCATCACGAAATGGTTGGATCTCGGGTCGAATTTGAGTGTGGTATCGAGAGGCTCACCATTAATATTGATCTCCGTCAACATGAACTCGGTCGGATTCACTACCTCAAGCTGGGAACGCATCATGTTCACGACCACTGAACTAGGATTTTTTGTCCCGGGGGCATTGGATACCAAGAAGTCGGCACTGGTAGCTGCCGCCTCTCCATTTCCCGCGCGGGAAAAACGCTGCCCCATTAGCGCCAGCGGTACGACAAGCAGCCCAAGGGCAAGACAGGCAGCTGGATAAGCAAGCCGATGAAGTAGCTCCTCTACGGCGTCCGGAGCAATTATGCTGCCTCCCTCTGCCTTCACTGCGAGTGCAATAAGTTGAAGTGTTGGCATCTCGGCAGGTTGTGGGATCTCCTGTTGAGTCACAAGCGAGTTCTTGCGAAGAATTATCTGAAACGTTTGAAAGCGTGTTGTTCTGCCTTCTGTTCCCCTGCTGGCCTGTAGCGTCACCCCGTTCATTAAAACAAATCTGGAGTCTCCATTTTGGAGAGATTTCAGGAGTCCGGACTCGGCAAAAGCCGCTTGTCCACTCAAAAAGCCTCCATCTCCATCTGCTTCATCCGCAATCCAGAGCAACACAACGCGCAGTTCATTTCCCTGTGCGGACACCTCTCGTGCAATGATTTTCGTGCCACCAAATTCCTGCAGCGTCCCCGGCTGAAGGACAAAACCTGGATTCTTCTTAGTCATGTCCAGCAAGGCTATATTCAGTGACCGCACTGCCCAAGGTGTAGCAGCTAGCGTCAAGGCAAGACCGAGACCTGTCATCACGGCGGCAAACATTAAGACGGGTCCGGTAAAACGTAGATTCGCAATCCCTGGCGGCCGTGGCCGTATAGACACTTCAATTGTGATTACTCCACTTGAGGTCCTCCCTGCAACAGTAGATCTATCCATCGAAGCTGTGCATCCGTGGCAACTCACATTATTTACTGGATTCGCTCAATGGATTGCGTTTTACCCGGCTGCTTCGGAATCTGCTGACTGTCCTGCGCCCCGAAAGTGCCGATTATTTTGGCCAACGCTATCAGAACTTTCATCAACGTCTCGGCACGGCTCTTGTAGGAGGGACGCTTGCCGACAAACATGACTTTGAGAAGCTCGCCCTCCTTGCTGAACAATGAGAGCTAACTGGTTTTCTCAAAAGACGGGGCGAAGAGTGGTTACTCGGCAGTGGCTTGGCCAGCCCTCCCCTAACCAAGAAGCCAAGGTCGTTACCGACCATCGAGGCTGGCCCTATTTCGCTCAACGCTTTGGGCTTGACATTGTTGAGCATCTAGAACCTCCGCCAGGTGTTTCCCCAACAATGCAGCATCTCAAAGCGCTTACGCTGATGAAAACGCAGGGGGTCAAGGTCGGCTTAGCGACGGCTTCCTATAACCCCCACTATGCCCGATTTGTCTCCGAGATTACGGGGCTACGTGATTGCTAGTTTTCTTGATTCGTGGTCGCTGTTCCTGAATGCTAACGTGTCGGGTTGGCTGAGCGGCCTCCTACTTCCCTTGGTCCTAACCTGGTCCATTCGAGCTGTCCGCAATCACACCCGATCGTTTCCAATAATTGCTTCATATTGAGGGGATAGCGCCGTCGCAGGAGAGTTGGTAGGCTTGGCCGGCCCGCCTGGCCCCGAGGTCGAAGCCGCAACACAGACCACATGAGGTATTCGGCGGCGCCTTACGGCGGGATATCGCGACAGCATATTGCAATGACAGCAGTTTGGATCGCTAGTGCAACCTTTGTCCTGACCCTTGGCGGAGGACTGCTTGCCCTCCGTTTTCAAGCTTATCAGGGCCTCGTCTTTGCGTTCTGCGCTGGAGCATTGATTGCAAGTGCATTGATGGAGGTGATTCCAGAGTCATTGGAATTGCTGGAAGTGACAGGCTCCTCCTTTCACCATCATCATCTGCTTCTTGCCTGCGTCCTCGGCTTTCTGTGTTTCTATCTTGTCGAACACGCTTCCCATCAGCGGGAGACTCCGGACAAGCAGGCTTCGCACCATGCGCACGCACCGCATTCCGGCATTTGGGGGGCAACCGGCATCTTGGTGCATAGTTTTTTTGATGGATTTGCCATTGGGAAAGCCTTTCACGCTGGAGAGCAGGTGGGCTGGGCTATCGCGCTGGGAATCACTCTGCACAAAATTACCGACGGCGCGAGTGTTGCCGGCGTTATGCTTGGTACGCAACAGACCATTCGAGCAACGATCATTATGCTCGTTCTCACCGCTCTTGCCCCGATTGCCGGCGTCTTTGCCCAAGCCTTGGTCGTTTTCCAGACAGCAATGCTTGCCCTGCTGCTCGGTTGGTTCGGTGGAGTCCTTTTGTATCTTGGGGCGGGTAGTCTGCTGCCTGCGGCGCACGATGCAAGTCATTCACGTCAGCTTCCACTCGCAACCCTTGCCGGCGTGCTCTTCGTCTACGCTGCACAGCTTTTGGTGCAGCATTAGCGTTATGATACGAACCAGGGAGTGCCTAGCCCTCCGCCTTTTTAAAGCCCTCCAAACTCTGTATAGGTGGAGCCGATTTCAGATAAGGCCTCCGCAGTACGACCCCAATCAAAGGCGAGCGCGGAGTAAGCCGGGCAGGGGTCTGTGACAGTCTCGCTGTCCGACCCACGGGAAATGCACGTCCGCTCCTACTGATGCTCTTCGTGACCGCGCTTTGACTCGCCAACACGTAACCCAGACTGCAGGATTCCTTTGTCAATCCTGATGGTGAAACCACACATCGGGTTCACACACGCCCAGGCCTTGAATTCTAGCGATGCGCCCTGTGGTCCATAATCAGACAACGGAACGAGCACCCCGAGCGCGCATTTTTTGCATTGGGGAAGATCCACGCCTACCTCCTCCTATTTTAGAGCAAGAGTTCTACTTCTCTTGTAGTATGCCAGGGAAAGGAGGTGAAATACAAGGGGAATTCCCAATAGACGTAAGTTGCCACGGTGCATAGCGCAACTCGGTCCAGTAACCAGACCGCATAAGTCTTTCCTTGCACTGCTTGTCCTTATTTAGGGCAGATGAGGAGAAGCACCCAAGCGTGCAAGTTGCAGCATACGCCACTTATCATTCAGAATTTTACGTGTCTGCACAATGCGGCGTTGAATTTTAAGTTGATGGACCTGTCCGGCTAGGACCTGGACAAAAGGCAGTTGCATCTTATGGTTCCATTCTTGGGCATAGCTGAGACGTCTGAAGGTTGAGGGAAGAAGTCGATTTTCTAACAACAAGAGTGATGCTTGAATACGGTCGAGTCCGTAATAATGCTCGACGACTTCTTTTACTACCAGACGCTGGAGTGTCTCTAATCGCCGCGTCGCTTGTCGCAACTGATAAGAAGAAGCAGCAATGCCAGCTTGGTTCTGGTCGAAAATCGGAAGCTCAATCCGTATGGCTGGTCCAATTGAATTATTTCCTCCAGCAATGTCTCCAAAATCCCCGTCCCATCCCGGCCCAAATAGAACAGTCTTCCATATGAAGGCTCGCTCCAGGTCGTGTTGTTTCACCATCCGCTCGACCTCGGCATGTGCAATGGCCAAATCCAACCTACTATCCATTGCATGTTGAAGTGTCACTTGAAGAGATGGCTGCTTAAAATGGATAGGCTCTAACGTACCAATTAGGATAAAATCTGCGGCATTATCGAGTGCGAGGGTATGCACGAGCAGCGTCACTGCCTGTGTTACCGCCTGTTCGGCCTCATGAACGGCTATCTCCTGCCCGGCCTGCATAGCCAGTGCTTCCTCCATTTCTATCGTGTCAGCCAAACCATGGCGGTAACGAATCTGCAGTTGTTGGACGGTCTTCCGACGCACCACCAGAAGTTTTTGTTCAATATCGTGGAGTTGTCGGGCAGCAACGACAGCGTCCCAGGCGTGCGCACCTGTATATCCCGTCAGCATGACATGCCAGGCTGCTGTATATTCGGCTTGCCGGGCAGCAAGAGCGGCGACTCTCTTACGTCGCGGCACATGCCACAGGTCGGACAACCAACCTATCAACCCAAGTCCACTATTAGCCACATGGAGCGGAAAAGACACAAATGCCTCCAAAGTGGGCTTTTGTAGTAGACCAGCTTGAGTAATTGCTGCGGCCGCCAAACCAAGATCTTCAAGTTCTGCTTGAAGGCTGCGGTTGTTCAAAACGGCGATTTGGGCAGACTCGTCACGAGTAAGTCCGTCCTTCGCAAGTGCAAACGCACGCTGAAAATTCTTTTCAAGTTGCTCCGGATCCTGCGACCAGACAATCTCAGCCTGCACTCGCTCCTGTGCTAAGGTCTGCACCGCATCGAAATGGGATGTGTGTTGCACAGGTTTAATTGTGGCACATCCGCCCAATGACAAAAAAAGTAGAATTGCATCACCAAGGGAGATCTTTGGTCTCATTAGATCCCCTCCTGTTTTGGCGGATATTCCCAGGGAGCTTTAAGTGAACGCGGATCATAGCCTCGCGCATGGGGGATAACCTTGAGATGGGTGAACATGCCTTCATGTGGGGCAATGCCCATGGGCTCGTCCGGCATCTGATTCATAATGTGACGTAAAACATGACAGTGCATACGCCAAGTGCCTGGATTCCATGCGACAAGCTCGATATCACGTGTCTCCCCCGGTCCGATTGTTACTGTAACATCTCGCCAGCGCGCGCCAGCAGGAATTGGTCCTCCCGTAGTGCCTACAATTTCGAAAACGTGCCCGTGAATGTGAATCGGATGATATAGCAGGCTTAGGTTTGCGAACCGAATACGCACCCTGTCACCCTGCTGCACCACGAGCTGCGGAGATGACGGGGCAGTTTTTCCATTGAATGTTGCAAACGAGGGGTCCATGGCGTTGATATTGGGATTCGGATTGCCGGGCTGGAATGTCCATTGTTGCAGAACAAGAGCGAAATCTTGGTCTATATTTCGTTCCCGACGGCGTGGATGAATGACAAACGCGCCGCCGAGACCCAGCGCTTCCTGTTTCATGACGTTAAAGCCCGTGTGATACAAAAGCGTTCCGGACTGGATGAGGTCGAACTCGTACACCTCAGTCTTTCCGGGCAAAACGGGTCGGCGCGCCTCAAACGAATGATAACCGGACGCCCCGTCTTGCGAGAACGGAAGCTCAAAGCCGTGCCAATGAATAGAAGTCGGCTCGGGCAGTTCGTTGCGTAAGATGATCCGAACGCGATCGCCCTCGGTTGCTTCAAGTGTCGGACCAGGACAATTCCCGTTATAGCCCCAAGCAAACATGGTCTTGGACTGGCTTACTCGAGGTTGAAAGCCCTGGTGACCCTCCGGGATAGTCGGTGCGTGGCTGTGTTCGTCACTGTTTTGCTCCGTAATGACGACCTCAACCGGCTGGGCAATAAGCTCGAAGACTTTGACGTTGCCGTCCATGCGGTAGCCTAGAGGTGGAATGCCGGGTGTGACCACTCGCCCCATTTGACTTCCCATCGTTTGTGGTGGAGACGAGAGAACAATATCGGGATGCCGACGTGGAAACCGGTCGACCAGCGGTTTCATAGACATCCCATTCTTGTGGTCAGTATGGATATGTTGATGCTCTTCGGCTGCCGACCTCTCAGCCTTCTGATCTGAACTGGCCAGGCTGGCCGCGCTGCGCGCTGAGAGTACGCCTGTTGTCGCTGCGGCAAATGCAGTGAGCAATTTTCGCCGCGTGAGTTTTTTAGACGCTTTCATTCAGATTACTCCTGTATACTCTGATGGAAAAAGGCGGCAGACGGCACACCTCGTATGAATAACGCTATCAACAATGTCGAGGCTGTGTGGATGACGGTGAACGGTGGCAGCGCGCAGGCGTTCGGTTTAGCGAGCTCACAGCAGAAAAGTGGAATTTAGGACATTTAATCGAGGTAGAGACAAGTCTCGCCGAGGATACGATAGACTACTCGGATTTATCCACTCTTCTGGCAGGCGTCCATCCCATGCAGGCTGGAGCAAAAGCGGAGAGACCGTGGAGGATGGAATTTCACTAGAAAAATCGCGTTGTGCAAGAAACATACATGTTGGGCTGTCATCGGCTTGCTGCGGGACAGCCTGAGACTGGTCAGGCACATTCTCCTTATGGCATGAAGGAAGGCCGGACGGCCCAGCGTAGGAACGAAGAGATTCACAGGCCGCAAGCGTCCACAGCGACATCAGGAAAAGCAATGCACAAGACAGGAGGACTCCAATAAACAAAGCCGTGCCCCACTGATCGAAAACAACTCCATCGAGAGTTGACTGTCATCAGTATGGATGAGGCTCCTAAGGGAGTCAATCTGAATGCGCTGCTGGGCTTTTTGCAATCTGACGAAGGTGGTATGCATTGGCTGTGTAGGGAGATACAGAAACAAAACAGCGGCACGGAGAATACAGGATAATGTGACCAAGCATGGATGTATTTAAGCGGGTAGGCGATCTGGTGACCTTCTCTGACGAGAAGATGAAAAAGGTCAACCTCTTCACAACCGACCGGATGTTCTGCGACGTGTATTGCTTTGAGCCAGGCCAAAAACAAACGCAACACACCCAC
The DNA here is from genome assembly GCA_964639795.1 of uncultured Enterobacteriaceae bacterium. GTDB lineage: Bacteria > Desulfobacterota > Binatia > Bin18 > Bin18 > Bin18. Next base: position 12,763 of record CAZXFE010000102.1, read on the forward strand.
ATCGGCTCCGACAAGATCTATTATGTGCTCGAAGGCAAGGCTGAAATTCGCATAGGTCAAGAAACGAAAGACCTGAGCCCTGGCGAGATCGCCCTAGCTCCATCCGGAGCCGAGCATGGGGCGAGCAATCCCGGCCCTGGTCGGTTGACGGTTTT
>CAZXFE010000103.1:0-12596 GCA_964639795.1 uncultured Enterobacteriaceae bacterium
CACCTCCTTGTACATACGCCATCCCGTCCAATACGCAAACATCACAGGAGGGCGGGAATTTTGTCCCGAACATGGCTCCCATCTTATCAGTAAACGCTACACGACGAACACGGTCACCGGGATAGCTGCTAGGAGCTTAGACGACCCGAGCTGGCGTCTATCAATGAGGCACATTCACTTGCTCTGTTCAAAATTTGCTCACCGTTTGAGTGCCCGGCGCACTGGATGGTCCAGCGGCAACATGCAGAGATGATCGCTTCCAATCTTTAAGGCACAGTTAAACCGCGCACGAAAATTCTCTAGCGCAACCGCTGCCGTCAGCTCAATGATCTGTTCCGGGCTGAACAAGGCTTGTATCTCTTCGAACACGGTGTCGGAAACATCAGCCGGTGTATGTGTCATGCCTTCAGCATAGCGGAGCACCGCCTTTTCTCGGTGGTCGAAATACTGGCTCGTTTCGAAGGACGCCAGCTCCTCCAACTGATCGTCTGTGATCCCAGCGTCTCTGCCAACGGCAGAGTTTATATCGACTCAGAAAGGGCAGCCTACCATTTGAGCAGCGCGCACCGACACCATCGTCTTGAGGCGACCTTCGACGCTGGTCGAAATGCCGATGGCCTGCCCTAATTGGGCGCTCGAAAGCAGAATTTCGGGCCGATGGGCCATTACGAGGTTGGGTGTAATCACCCGCCCGAAAAGCTCGAGACTGTGCTGAAAGACCGGCTTCACGCTTTCGTGGGCGGTCTCAGGCTCGATTCCTTTGATACGCATCTTTGCTCCCTCCATCGCTATGGTCTAGAGCCCATTTCCCCCTGGACTTCTGATATGAACAGTGACTGGGCGCAAGCAGTTCTCCAGAAGCGGCCGTCCAAAATCTCAAGCGCTCAGCTGTCCGACACTCCCTTTTACTGCACTGGAATAAGGGGCGGGGCGCCTTTCTCTTTCACAAAAAATACAAGGAACTTGGCTGGCTGGGAGTCACTCGCGTTCTTCGAAACAGTATGGATGTCATCGGGTGTTTCATAGAAAGTTTGACCTGGCCCAAGGGTTACCGCTTGCCCCCCCTCGACCTGCATGACGATGGACCCTTCTAGGACATAGACAAAGGTATGCGCATTATGCCTATGCTTGCTGTTCGAATCGCCCGGTGCATATTCTACAGTAAGCATCATCCCCTCCTTGTCGGCGAGCCCGGCTAAATCCTTCACCACGAGTTGGTTGACCTCGGGTTCATCAGCCGCAGTCGGGGCCGTTAGCAGGCACAGCTATGCTCCCAATAAAGCCCGTTGCCCTGCTATACGATATTTCATATGTCACCCTCCTTTCCCTTCCGTTCCGTAGTGTCGTTCCGGACATGCGCCTTGTCCTGCTAGTGGAACACCGCACAAATATCATGGGTGGCAAGATGGCACAGGATGTCATTAGCCTAAGTTTCGGCAGCCGCCACAGCTTGCTACGTCGCAAGTGCTTGATCCCAGAAGAGCCGCCTTCTTGTTCAGGGCTGCCCTTCCCTGTGTACCGCTATATTACGAAGGAGACGGAGGCGCAACCAAGAAAGACCTGCGGGACACTGTAGGCCCTGTGTAGTGTAAGCCGGCGAAACAAATGGAGGCCGCGCATCGGACAGGCCAACGGAAACCGCCCGGGGAGGAGTGGCCGCCAAACTGCGTCAGAGGCCAGCCTGAGAGCATCGGCTCAAATTGCCGTTGTTTTTGCCGTCGTTTGGCTGTGAGAAGGAGGATTACTCATGCGCACATCCGAAAAACAGCGGCTCAATCATCGCCAACTGGCGGAGCGTCTTAATTGCACTCCCGCCGCCGTTCGCTCTTGGACTTTGCAAGGCTGCCCACAACAGCACATTGGACGGCTCGTGCGTTTCTACGAAGACGACGTGGTCCAATGGTTAGCGGACAGAGAAGTCCGGCGTCGGGCTCAACTGCCCAGCCGGCCAGGAAGAAGTTAAACGCTCACGCGCATAGAGAAATAGTCTGGGAGGTGAATTAGGATGGCGAGTCGTGACGAAATAACGCGCACCGAACACTGCACACAACTCATGGGGAGCCGGACGACGCGGGGCTTGCCCAGACGCCTGAGGAAGCGCCCAAACGCGGCGCGGCTGACCGGATACTCGACCTCGTCGATGATCTCACCCTCTTCCACGATGAGCTGGAAACGCCCTATGTAGCCCTTCAGTTCGGAGGCCATCGTGAGGTGAGGCCGTGCAAAAGTAAGAAGGTCCGGCTCTATCTCGCCCAACGCTTTTACCGAGCGTACAAGAAGGCACCGAATAGCGAAGCGATTAAAGCTGGACTCGGTGCGTTTGAAGGCCGTGCCATCTTCGAGGGCAAGTGCTCTCCGCTCCACAACCGCGTGGCCTGGCATGATGGCGCAATCTACTACGACCTGTCGGATAAGCACTGGCGTGCCGTCAAAATCACTCAGGAGGGGTGGCAGGTTGAGACCCAGCCGCCCATCTTGTTTCGTCGATATGCCCACCAAGCGCCACAAGTAGAATCTCATGCTGGAGTCGCCAGCCGGTATAGTAGGCAAAGGTGATTGGAGGTCGGATATAGTCACGCAGCTTTGCTAGTACACCGTCAAACTGCCATGGTTCAAAGAATCCCTTTCTTGTGTTGTTTTCTTGTAGATGAGGGATATACGGCATCTGGAGATTCCGATTCCTTCGGAGAACCAGATTAAACCCGCACGGTTGGTCGGCGGGCGTTATTGCGACAGGCCCACACGATTTTCCGCCTATTACCTGTTGTGAAAATTCGCGGGACTGTCACAGGGGAAAGGATAGGAATGCGGAGTAGTAGTCGCATCGTGACTAGCCACGGAGATGATGGATTCTGACCATCATGCGACCTCCACCCTTTCCTTCGCTCACAGACAGTGTTAGTTGCATGCGATTATATCTACGTACAAAGGAGCTTACCTATGGATATTGGAGTGTTCTCCCCGATGCCGTCCTCGGGTGCCGATCCGGCTGTTGTTGCCAAGCGAGCTGAAGAGTTAGGCTTTGAGTCATACTGGGTACCAGACCACCCTATTTTGCCGGTCGATGGTGAGAAGGAATACCCTGGCTTAACAGCTGATAACGCGGAGAGCGTTCGATATTTCCTGTCGCACATTCCCGATCCGCTGATGGCCTTGGCCAGGGCAGGAGCGGTCACGACCACCCTAAAACTTGGTACAGGCGTTTACCTCGTGCCGGAGCGGAATCCCATTATCTCTGCCCAACAGATTGCTACGCTAGACGATGCTGTCCACGGTCGCTTTCTGTTCGGTATCGGCGCTGGTTGGAATGAGGCAGAGTGCGAGATGCTCGGAGGGGATTTTGCTCATCGCTGGGGTCAAACCAAAGATTTCATCGCATCCATGCGGGCACTCTGGCAGGATGGTGAGTCGGAATACAGTGGCAAGTATATAGATTTTTCTCCTGTCCATTGCTATCCCAAACCGGCGCGCAAAGAAGGGCCACCCGTGTTGCTTGGTGGCATTACTTCGCCTTACGTCTATCGTCGTGTTGCAGAATGGGGGGATGGTTGGGCGCCACTCGTTCCCGATATATCAGCGTTTGAGGCTGGCATGGACAAGTTGAAACAAGCCTGTGACGGAGCTGGGCGGGATATGAACAGCCTTGACCTCACCGTTTTCGGCATGACCGGCCAGTGGCGTACGGCAGATGACGTATCGGCACTGGAGAAGGCTGGCGCAAACCGGACCACAATCTGGCTTAACGCCGACGCTACCGAGGATATCGTTACCGAAATGGAAACTTTGGCTAAGGAACTATTGTAACCCATATAACCTGGGTGCACCCGCGCGCAGCCTTTTTACTGAACGCTGCGCCTTCTTTCCTTGGAAAGAAGGTCGCAAAAACTCTCACTGTTTTTGTCATCGTCGGGCTGTGAGAAGCACTGATAAGACGCGACCGTCTCAGGTCCATAGGTACAACCACGCCTCAATCGCGCCTCATTGCAACAGACAATGACGAAGCCCGTCCGTGAGAAAAGCCCTGTAAGTCAGTTAAAAGGTGAATCCCCCTGCCGGCGACTCTGGTCATAACAGGCGTTGTTAAAACGGATGGGTTGCTCAGCACTGAGTTGCTCGAATGTAGTGTACGGAGCAACCTCGTATTCTTCTGGGACCGATGTTCGGACCGCGGTGTTGAAAGCGACCATCGCCTTCCCCTCCATCTCTTCATAAGCGTTGAAAACTGGTGGTAATGCGAGTTTTGGCAACCTCTTGTACTTATCGGCAGGAAAATCGCTCGCAAATAGGTAAAATTGAGGGGCCATCGCGGGAGCGATCGACAACCCACTACCATCGGTCGCAACGGAAATTGACCCGCCTTCGTAGTTCGGGTGAACACCACATAGATAAGTGCTACAGCAACGTGACCACGCGGTCACGTTTTCCGCATCCTCTCGGAGGCGCTCAAAACTTAGCAACTGACGTGCGTCGTCTGCAACGATCAGGGCGTTCGTAAAATAGACCAGGTCCACTCCACGCTCATAGTGCATAAGGGGCGCGGGAAGCGTGTACTCCTCGCTGCTGGCGGCAAAGATCAAGAGTCGCTGCCGACAATCGCAACACAGGCAGTTGAGACGGTAGCGAATGTTGGGATCACCCAAGGTCACCCGACACTGGCCACACCGACACACGATGTATGCCGTTGGTTCACTCATCGTAGTTCGCCATTCCTTTGGAGCGCCCTAGTCCACCGCGTACAGTACCCCTTCAGTGGTGTGTGTCTTCAAATCCCACGTTTCTACCGTGAACACACGATCTCCCGTCGAGGCAAGGTTGATAAGCTTTAGTTCCCACCGCTGCGCCGACCCCAGAGATCCTCGGCATCAATCCACGCGTCCATCTGACTGCTCACGGCTCTGCGATGTTTGCGTAACATAGTGCCCACTAGCACTGTGTCGCCACCTCATCAACAAAGTCCCACCAGACACCTTCATGGATCAGTTTTTTATACAGCGGTAGGGACTGTGGCGTTATGAACTTCGTATACAAACGTGCGCCCGTAATGGCAAAATACTTTCCTTCTCGCTGTGGCAAAACCCACAGTGTTTTCACCGTAGACTCGTAATCGCTTCGGGTTGTGGTAGCAAGTCGTGCGACAACAAAAGCGGCGATCCCTTCGCGACCGGGCTTGTATACCCCGTAGAATGGCATGTTTGTTTTCATATAGCCGGCCATCGAAGCCGCTTTGATCGGATTTGTCCGGGCATTAACTTCCCGGCTGACGATCGTGGCGATTTCGTCTGGAATGGGTAAGATTTTAGGACCAGCTCGGGGCTGACAGTGTCTTTTTATGCAGGCAGACTGCGCGGCACGAATGTAATAATCGACGACTTCCAGACCTCAACCAAGGGCTGACCGTTCACCACATAGACTTGGTAAAACTTTACCCATTCATTGTCTTTACGCTTCCATTTTTCAATCGGCACACAGAGCAGCTCCACCTCATCTCCCACCCGAATGATCCCACGTGTCAGGATCATACTACCGGTATGTATCCAAAACGGCATAACGAATTGATGCTGGACGGCAAAGCTACCGTGCGCCATGACCAGACCAGGATGCACCGGCGGGGTCTTTCCCTCACGAAAGATGGCCACATCCTCCCGCGTCCGCTCACAATAGCTCAACTGCTGCGATAGGCTCAGCTTCCAGCGGAAGCGCCGAAACGGTTTGTTGAGTTCCATCCGCTCCCAACTACCTTGTACACGGTCACCTTCCCATTCTATCGGTTCGAGTCCTGCCAAAGCGTCCACCCCAGGAGGTGTATCAGGAATGTGGGTTTGCATGACAATCAGTTCCTGTCCGGCTTCGTTTGTCGCCCTGACTGAAAAAGCGTGCGGTTGGTCACTGTCCGTATCCGGTGTGACGGAAGACGTGACCCAGTCATCATCATAAGCGGGAAATTTGAAACGCAGATCAAACCAATGGCAGCCGAGCCACTGCTCACCGTAGTGTTGAATCAGCGGGCGTATCATCTGCCCGTACACCAGCGCACCTCCCACAATCGATCCCCGAAAGCCCAAGGCTTGGGCGCCCTCTTTGGTATGGGCTTTGTTCTCGCCCTCGTTAATATTGCGCGTCTGGAATCTATACGGCTCAAATGTTCCCGCTGCGTCTTGTGTCCCCATAATGGCCTCCCCTTTTTGCGTTGACCGTCCAGCATGCTATCCCTGATCGTGGTTTAGGGGCAATGCGGCCAGCTAGAAGCCTTCTCATCCCTATGCAATAATCTGCGCCGCAACTGTCACCCCAGGGGGATGAGAGGGAATGATCCGATTATGTCAGGCACGATAGCCGCACAGGACACAACACTAAGTTTGGACGAAGGCATTAACGCCGCTACAGCCTGGCTGTACCGGGAGCAGGCCGAAGAAGGCTACTGGGTCGGCATGCTGCAGTCCAACTGCTGCATGGAAGCGCAGTGGCTGCTGGCCATGCATTTCCTGAGCTATGAACATCCGCACAAGCCGAAGATTATTCAGACGCTGCTCAATGCGCAACGCGAAGACGGCTCGTGGGAAATCTATTACGACGCGCCAGACGGTGACATTAATACAACCGTTGAATGTTACGCTGCCTTACGCGCAAACGGGTATGCTCCAGACGACGACCGCCTGCACAAAGCCTGCGAATGGATCTTTGCCCATGGAGGCCTCAGTGAGATCCGCGTTTTCACGCGCTACTGGCTCGCCCTGATCGGTGAATGGCCGTGGGAGAAAACCCCAAATCTTCCGCCCGAAGTGGTATTCTTTCCCAAGTGGTTCCCGTTCAGCATCTATAATTTTGCCTCCTGGGCACGGGCGACGATTCTGCCACTGACCATTCTGTCAACTCGGCACGTCGTCCGCCCGCTACCTCCAGAATGCCGATTAGACGAACTCTTTCCGGATGGCCGGGAGCGAATGAATTATGACCTACCGTCACGTCCGGGTTTCTGGCCGGTGTTCTTTTTTGCGGCAAATGCATTCTTGCATTGGTATCAAAAACTCGGTCTCACACCGGGTCGCGAAGGCGCAGTTCGGCAATGTCTGGAATGGATCATTCGGCACCAGGACGCAGACGGAGCGTGGGGCGGGATTCAGCCACCGTGGATTTACAGCCTAATGGCACTCAATATTGAAGGCTATCCGCTCTCCCATCCTGTCGTGGCCAAAGGTCTCTCCGCGATCGACGACCACTGGTCGTACGAACGCGACGGGAGTTTGCATATTCAAGCCAGTGAATCACCCATCTGGGATACACTTTTATCCATGCTGGCCATGGTTGATTGTGGCTTTCAGGTCCAACAGTCAGAGCCCATGCAGCACGCGCTACAGTGGATCTTGGATAAAGAAGTCAGGACCGGAGGCGACTGGCAGATAAAAGTTCCGACCGCAAATCCTGGCGGCTGGGCGTTTGAGCGAGAGAATGCCGCTTATCCAGACATCGACGATACAGCAGTGGCCTTGATCGTCCTGGCGCATTTGCGAGGGGAGAGTCCTGGGGACAAGCGCGATACACGATTTGATGAGCCGATTGAGCGCGCCAAGGCCTGGGTGCTGGCGATGCAGTCAGACAACGGCGGCTGGGGGGCGTTTGACAAAAACAATGACAAGGACCTATTGACCAAAATTCCGTTCTGCGACTTCGGCGAAGCGCTCGATCCTCCCAGCGTCGATGTCACTGCTCACGTGCTCGAAGCCTTTGGTGTACTAGGCTATGACAAATCGCATCCCGCTATGGCCCGTGCCCTAGCCTACGTTCTGGCAGACCAAGAGCCAGAAGGCAGTTGGTTTGGCCGCTGGGGCGTCAATCACATCTATGGCACAGCCGCGGTCCTGCCGGCCCTCAAAGCTATTGGCGAAGATATGAGCGCGGCCTATGTCCACAAAGCCGGGCAGTGGATTGCGGATCATCAGAACGAAGACGACGGTTGGGGTGAGACCTGCGCCTCGTATATGGACGACCGTTTACGCGGCAAAGGTCCGAGTACGGCCTCCCAGACCGCCTGGGCACTCCTAGCGTTACTCTCCATAGACGGACACGCATTTGATGCCCCCATTCGTAAAGGCCTTGACTATCTCCTACGTACTCAACAAGACGGCACTTGGGATGAGCTCTATTACACCGGCACTGGTTTTCCCGGATACGGCACAGGCGTACGAACAAATATGGAGGTTCAAGAAATGAAAAAACGCTTTATGCAGGGGACCGAACTCCAGCGCGGCTTTATGATCAACTATAATATGTACCGCCACTACTTTCCCCTCATAGCGTTGGGGAGGGCACGATCGTATTTTGCGCGTGCGTAGAATCTTAGATGCGCTGCAAGGCTGCCGGAATAAGATGAAATGAAGCAGCCTATACGTTTGTGTTAACTTGGCTTTCAGCTAATACAAAATCTTTGTCGGAACCGAGGCCCCTTGTTCGTCGCGTGCATAAGAATTTCTGGAGCCGACGCCAAGGCGTTTCGCCGCTTTCGCTATCGAAAGGCCGCTCAATTCCCGCTGACGCTGAAGGAGTAAGCTGGCTATAGTTCGTGTGTCTGAAGAGCTCACTTCAAAGGTTCCGCTCTTTCCTGGATCGACGATAACAGAAAATCCGCGTTTATCGGCCAGTGTTTCCACCAAATCTGCCATCATCTCGAACGCTTCTTTACGTGTATACCCTTGGGTCATAACATCAAGGATAGGTATTCCTATGGGCTAGACCTTCCCGTCTCTCTGCACGCTTCCTGCAAATCGCACGTTTATCTTTTTCTCAGGGATGCACTCATAATATTCCGCCTGACCCCACACCCCTGGATACCTGCTTTCGCAGGAATGACACGATAAGGAATGTCATTCCCGTGGAAACGGGAATCCAGTAAGGGAGGAGTTGGGACGCGGATAGCATGTTCCATGTAATTTTTTATCTTATTCGCGTCCCATCCCCCTCTATAACGCCTTTACATCGGCATACTCACCGACCTCAATGCCAAACGACTCGGCTTGTTGCAAAAGCTCAAGCGCGTTACGGACGTGGGCGTAGTCGATCATCATGCCGTCGTACGTTACGGCAGCCTTGCCTGCTTTCTCGGCGTCGGCCATGGCTTGCATAATACCTTTGTTCCATTCGATTTCTTCAGGCGATGGTGAAAAAATCTCGTTCGCAATCGGTACGGCAGAAGGATGAATCAGCAGGCAACCGCGAAAACCAACTTCCCGCCCACGCTGGATTTGCGAACGCACCAGCTCGATATCACCGACCTCTAGCGAACCGCCGCCGATCGGATATTCAATCCCGGCGGCGCGGGCGGCTAATAAAATATGCGAGGCCAGGTATAGCGTCTCCAGGCCCTGGCGCGTCCACTTATAGCCTATGGCCTTGGTCACATCTCCAGACCTGGCGCCGACGCCGCCAATGAGGTTGCCTACGCGCGGACATGCTGTGGCAAGCTTGTACGCATCCATAATGCCACGTGCGGTTTCGGGCAAAACCATGATTTCAATCGAGCCGATCGGGAGTCCGGCTTTGTGCTCAAATAGCTCCAGCCAAGCGTCAACCTTGAGCACTTCCTCAACCTTCTCCAGCTTGGGCACAGCGACGGCGTCGAGCCCTTCGGTGACAACAGCCTCGACATCTTCGCCCGTCAGGCCGGTGTCCACACCGTTAAGGCGGACAAAGACGCCCACCCCCCGGCCGCGTAAGCCTTCAATGCCAGTGCGTACGGTTTGCCGCGCTGTAACCTTTTCAGCAATCGGAACGGCGTCTTCAAGATCTAACATCAGCGCATCAGGACCGTACTTTGGGGCCTTGTCTATCCAGTCGGGCCGATTGCCCGGAACAAACATGGTCGAGCGGTAGAGTTTCATAATCCCTCCTCTTCTTTCCTATCCAACTAAACTGCTGTGTAGATCTTTTCCGTGAGAACCAGTCAGAATGCAAGAGGCTGTCACATATGACAAAGCTGGGACCGAGGCTGAGAGAGTTTATAGAGTTTGACACTGAGCCAGCAGATTCGCTAAGACCGCCACATACAAGCGGATAATGGAGATAGTGATGCATCAGTTCCATACACCACGCGAGCAACGATTTATCGATCTTGCTGCAACCCTGGCCGATGACTTTGCCCAGCGTGCAGCGCAGCATGATGAAGATGGGTCTTTTCCGCATGAAAATTACGTCCGCCTCAAGAACAGCGGCTACACGATCATGACCATCCCCGAAGAGCTGGGCGGGAACGGCGCCAGCCTGCTGGAACGGATCAAAGCGCAGGAACGCCTTGGCCAGGGCTGTGGTCCGACCGCGCTGGCTATTAATATGCACTTTAATGCCGTCGGCCTTTTGATCGACCTCTGGCGTAAGTTTCAAGATTCCAAACGCGCGGATATACTCCGCCAAATCGCTGCTGAACGGTTGATCTGCGGTGGTTCGGCGTCCGAGCCCGATAACGCCATCCCAGTCTTGCGTCCCCGCGCTACTGCCGAGCGGGTTGATGGCGGCTGGCGGGTCAGTGGACGCAAAATCTTCAGTACGCAGAGCATTGCCCTGGATCGTTATTTCAGCGAAGCACTGTGGCAAGAAGGTCCTGAGGGCGAAACTATTGTCTCCTTCCTCATTCCACCCGACACGCCCGGCCTCACATTCAAGGATGACTGGTACACAATGGGCATGCGCGCTACTGCGTCGCGGGGTACCGAGCTCACGAATGTTTTTGTGCCGGCGTCAGCGGTCACGCTTCTACGACCGGCCTTTACTCGTGGCGGTATCACCAACCTTTTTCTAAGAGCGCCGTTTACCATTGCCGCGCCGTATGTTGGCATCGCTGTCGCAGCGCGAGACTTTGTGGTCGAGTTCATGCGTGAGCGGCCACGCTTCCCCCTCAACAAACCCATGAGTCATCTGCCCAGCGTGTATAACAAAGTCGGCGAGATGGACATGCTGATCGAGACCGCACGCGCTATGCTGTGGAAGGCTGCCGCCGAGGCCGACATTGAAGAACCCCAGACGTGGGCGCACAAGAGCGTGACGGCACGCACGGTTGCGATGGAGAATGCTGTACGGGTAGTAGACCTTGCCTTACGAGCCGTTGGTGGAGCCTCGTATTTTAAGCGCTTTCCTTTGGAGCGGTACTACCGGGATGTACGAGCCGCCCTATTCCACCCCGTTGGTACAGACCAGGCCTTGGAGCTTTTGGGCAAGACGGCTTTCGGCATTCCAATGCTGGATGACGATGCGATTTGGGCATAAACACCTGGCCCCTGACAGAGTCGGCCAGGTCTCCGTGCCTGGCTCCGAGCGGGCACGGAGACGCACGCGCTACCCGGATTACGACTGCCACAAATCAGCTACCAGCTCGGTATCGATATAGGCCGTGCCTTCCCTGACCTTTCCGTCCGCGACCCGCATCACCCAACAATAACTGTTGTTGTAGGGTCTGCCCGCTTTGGTCGTGGCTTTGCCTTCCCACTGAAGAACGACGTTGTCCCCTTCGGCAATGATATTCACCACCGTCGGCTGAATCGGCCCAGCCAGTTTGGCAGTCAGCGGCTTGGCCGCCCCGTCCACGAATGCCTGGCGGCTAGTGTAGGTGCGCGAGACAGGGCTGGTGCCAATCACCGTCCACTGGACATCTTCGGCTAAGGTATTGAAAAATGCCATGCCGTCCCCGCCAGCCCAAGCAGTAAAGACATCTTGGATTAGCTTTTTATTTTCAGCAGCACTCATCAGACCCTCCTTTTCCTCCACTCGGTGCGTTAGCCTTGTTTGTTGTCCCACATATCCCAGTGTATAACCTCTTCAACCGGCGCACGTGAGACCGGTCCAAAATTGCCTTGCGGATACCCCATAGGAATAAGCGCTGAGACTTCCATGTCGTCGGGAATGTTAAATTTTTTCTTCAGCTCTTCCTCAAAGAGACAGTGTATCGTCGTAAGCGTCGCCCCGACTCCCAAGGCGCGGCAGGCGAGTAGAATATTTTGGACTGCGGGATAGATCGTGCCGTGGATCACCGCTGCGTTGGCGCGCTCATTCTTCATCTCGGCCAAGGGCGTGTATTCTTTTTTGGCACACGCTAATAACAGGACAGGCGCATCATCCAAATGCGCCGCTAAGTGTGCAGCCGCACCCAGCATACGTTGCTGAGATGGTGGCATACCGTCGGGGATGCCACGCTCACCCATGATCTTCTGCCACGTATTCCAATAGTAGTCGCGGATAAAACGTTTCCGTTCAGTATCCCGCACCAGGATGAACGCCCAGTCCTGCATATTGCCGCCGCTCGGTGCGCGAATGCCCGCGTCCACAATTTTCTTGAGCGTCTCTTCCGGAATAGGGTCCGGTTTGAGCCGCCGCATAGCACGGGTTGAATACATAATTTCAAAGATGCCAGGCTCCGCTGATTGTACTGATTCCGCCATTGGTTCTCCTCTCTCCATTCCTTGTCGGGGCTCAATAGGCGGCGCCCTTGGGGGGGCCGTCTTACACGCTCAAACCATACAGACTCGCCGCATTACCAACCACCATCTTATAGACTTCCTCTTCTGGCACACCCAGAAAGTCTTTCATGACTTGCTCCTGAGAATACGGAAACGTGC
>CAZXFE010000104.1:0-12431 GCA_964639795.1 uncultured Enterobacteriaceae bacterium
ACCATGGCGACCGGCGCTACGGACGTCTAATCGCTCCACAAAGAGAAGCCATTTACCATACTCAACCCCTGAAAGAAAATTCGCAATAGCAGGTGTGTCGCCGCGAAAGGTCAGCTTCACCGCAATTTTCCGATACGATCCAAGCGTGTCCTCTCGCATTACCTGGGTTGTGACGATTTGGAGTCCGCTTTGGTCCGCGAGTGTCTGGATATGCGCCTGGAGATTCCCTGCGGCGAGCGTCGGTGTTTCGCCCGGAACGAGCTGCTGTTGGGCTACTCTGAAACGTTTTCCCAATGTCTGAACACGTTCTTGGACCTGATCATTGCGGGCCTGTCGACGCTGCATTTTTGCAACGCGTCGCAGATCGCGCTCTATCGTCACTTCAAGTCGCGTCGTGTACGACAGATACGGCCCAATAATGCCATACCGAATACCGACCAATAAGAGCGTACCCACGGCAACACCCGCTAACCTGCGCTCGCGGGCTGAGAGCCGCTGCCATACGGCCCACACTGTCCCTAACCGCATGGGTTCACCCGTGCCCCCAGGGTAAAGGTTTCTCCCCGTGCCGTTTTGGTAAACGGTGCTTTGGGGGCCACATTCTGCAGACAGGCAGACGCCTCAAGGATCCCCACTAAATCAGAGGCGGAACCCTCTTTCGCGATGCCCTTCAGCTCCACCTCTCCATTCTTCTTGAAGCGAAACGTCGTCAGATAAACCTCTTTAGGGATCAGACCCGACAACTCGTTCAGCAAAGGGGTCAGGCGGATACGCGTAGCCGTACGAAGCGTTTGGAGCTGCTCGTGATAGCGCTGGGCTTCCGCCTCTTTGTCCTGAACGCGCCGGACCTGAGGATCAAGAGTGTTGATCTGTTCGGTTAACGCATGCAAGGTCCGACGGTCTTGGATGACAATTTCTGCCGCCCACACGATCCCAAGCAAGAGAATACATCCAACCAAAACGAGGGTCAGCGCAGAGAGACGTTTTTCTCGATGCGCGCGCCGGTCCGCCGGCAGAACATTAATCTGCCCTCTCTTGCCAACGGCTTGTAACGCAGCTCCCAAGGCGGAACAGGTGACCGTAGAGAAGGGTTCTAAGGATTCTTCTCCCAACACAAACTGTTCCTTGGCTAAGCCTTTCAGGTCACGTTCGGCGTCTACCGGGAGAGGGAAAGAACTATTATCATCCCAGCTAAATATCGGCGTGGCATCCGGAGCACTACCCGGAAAGTTCCGCGCAATACTTTGCGTAAGGATATCAGTAAACGCAGCCAGTTCCGCCACCCGACTAATCGGCACGGTCTGGCTTGCAACCAGTTGGTGTTTGTCGAGGAAACTCAGTTCGAGGTACCCGTTCTCTCGAGTAACAAGGACCTGCTGCGCTTCGGAAACGGGGGAACACGCGAGTAGCGTTGTCGCCTGGGCTGCACTACTCAGAGTGACGATCTGTGGCTGCACGTTGGCCGCGGTTAATACATCAACGACTGGGTCAACACCTTCGCGAGGAAAACAAAAAATTACGATGCCAAGCCGTTTTTCTTCACCCCCAACTTCAGTAGTCACATAATCGTAATAAATATCATCCTCGCGGAAGGGTAAAAGTCGCTCTACTTCGTAACGGATTACCTGTTCCAATGAACTCCGTGCGGTTTCCGGCACGAGCAGCCGGCTCACGCTGGCATCCTTGCGAGGCAAGCACAGAACAATTTGGTCCGGAATCGTTTCAATGGCAGCGAGAAAATCTGCCAACGCATTGCCCAAAACCGAGAGGCGGCCTTCGCGATCTTCCGGCAATGGTACAGTCCGGACCTTGTGGAGAGCAACCCGGAAGTAGCGCTTCGTACTATGAACGAAACTTACCTCTCGCACCCCAACAGCAATGCCGACGCCGTCAAGATAGTCGATCTTAGAGAGACGATGCACGGTCGCGGTCAGATCCACCCAAGAACCCCTTATTCAGAGCTGAGAATGTCGGCATCCAGGCCGGAGCCTCCTTCTGCCCCATCAGCCCCATACGACAGGATCTCAAAATCCCGGCCGGCAGCGCGATAGACATAGGCCTTGTCCCAGGGATCTTCGGGAATCTTTTTCTTGACATACGGACCATCCCATCTCTTCACACCAGAGGGGTCTTGGCGGAGGGCTTCAAGTCCTTCGTCTTCTGTTGGATAGCGGCCGACATCTAATTTGAACATCTCAACGGCGGTGGCATAGTTCACGATTTGTGTACGTGCAATCTTCGGTTTGGCTTTATCAACTTGACTAAGCAGATTTGGACCAACGAGCATAGCAAGCAAGCCCATAATCACCATGACGACTAAGAGTTCGATTAACGTAAAGCCGGCTTGGCGACCGGCAGACTTTTTCTTGTGTGTCATGGGCCTATCCTCTCTCTGTCTTAAAATGCCATCTCGTTCATACTAAAGATGCCGACGAGCATAGAAACCACGACAAAGCCGATAACCAATCCCATAGTCAGCAACAGGACCGGTTCGACAAGCGATGTCATACGGCGAATCTGCTGGCGTGTCTCTTTCTCAAAGTAATCGGCAACTTGCTCGAGCATTTCATCCAGCCGTCCCGTCTCCTCACCCACTGCGATCATCTGAAGAGCCAAGGTCGGAAATGCACCCGTCCGCCCAAGAGGGTCGGCCATGCCCTGCCCCTCCCGAATACCGGCACGCACATCTGTGACGGCATGACGGATAACCCGGTTGCCGACAACGGCTTCGACGACCTCCAACCCCTGCAGGAGGGGCACGCCACTCTTGAGTAGCGTACTCAGCGTTCGGGCAAAACGTCCCACCTCCCGTTTCTGCAACAACGGGCCCAGCAGAATAATACGGAGGCACCAGCCATCCCACGCTAGACGTCCGTGTGGTGTCGCCACGTAATGGCGCCAGCCCAACCAACTCCCTACGCTAAGAAGAAGCAAAAGCCACCAATGGGACCGCAAGACACCACTTATCACCAGCATCAACTGCGTTGAGGCTGGGAGTGCTTGGCCACTATCGGCGAACAGCCCGGCAAAACGAGGCAAGATAAGGACGAACATGAAAAAAATGGCACCTGCCCCGACGAATACTAAGATAGCCGGGTAGGCCATGGCCGACTTAACTTCTTCTTGCACCTCTTGCGCCTGTTCAAGATATTCTGCTAAGCGCTGCAGGACGGTCTCTAGAAACCCGCCCACTTCACCCGCTTTCACCATATTAATATACAGTGGTGGAAATATTTGAGGATACTCGGCTAATGCTTCCGCAAGCGATTTCCCCTGCTGCACCGCTGTGAGGATTTCCTCTATTACCTTCCTGAGCTCGGCTTTTGCAGCAAGCCCGGCGAGCACAGACAATGCACGATCGAGTGGCAGACCAGCCGAAATCAACGTTGCCAATTCACGCGTCAGTAAGAGCAAGTCACGTTGAGTGACCCGACCACTCCACGGCAGAGTCGGAAAAGACAGCCGTGTCCGTGTGGTCTTGGACTGCGGGGCCCCAGGTAGAGCAACTTCGAGGGGCAAATAGCCCTGCTCCTGCAACCAAGCGACAACGACACGCTCTTCCCCCGCCTCCATGACCCCTTCAATGGTCTTCCCGTCCGGCGTTGTCGCTTGGTATTGGAATTGTGTCATGCCAGGCTCTCGTTCGCTGTGTTCGTGCAGGTCTTCTTCTCAGGCTCAACCTGGTAGTGAGACCAGAGATCTCATCCGAAACACGCCCCCCAATTATCCTTAGCGGTAACAGGGCAGGGCGTATATCCCAAAGATTTCATGTTGTTCCCTCAATTCTGCCTGACGTAGCAACCCTTGGTCAAATAACCAAGCAAACCATTCTGGATTGGCCGCATCGACTAATGCGCCTATTCCTCTCATCACATCATCAACCGAACCTGCGTAGAGGTAGTTTGCGCGCATCATGCGCTCAACTGTCCATAATCATCAGGAGGAAGACGTTTTCCCCTACTCGGATATTCGAATTCATCTTCTGGGAATCGGAAAGCCTCCCAAAAACCAAAATGGCCCCAGAGATTCTTGTATCCTACAGCAACTATACCGTTCTCCGCGAGACGTACGCCGGCCCGGGCGTTATCCGCAAAATAGAGTTGGCGCAGGACACCGATATTCGACCCGCGGGATCCATCGTCCGGGTCGACCCGCTTCTTCGGCATATATAGGAACCGGATGTCGGAGCTGTTCATGTCGCGACAGGATGATCATGGGAGTGATGCCTTCTCTGGTACACCGGCGGATTATAGATTCACTCACGGAAAACGCCTGCAACAAAGCAGGGTACGGTTTGGGTACCACCGCCAGTTGCTGTATATTGCCCTGGCTATCGACTTTCCCAGGGGCTACCCGTCTCGTAAGGAGACGGATATTCATAAGATTCGCCCCGAAAACGGTGGGGTTCGTGAGATTACGCCAGCCTGAGGATGCGATAGACTTCCTCAGAAAGCCCGCTGATTTGTCTCATCCAACGTTGACTGATCACTTGTGGTTTCGGAGATGTTCACTTTCTGCGCCATTTGATTCAGCCAGCGCTGCTGATAGCCCCTGGCAAAGCCGACGAATGAGGACCGTACGTTAGTCGACCCAACCACGCCGTCATGGCAGCCAAGCGGAGCGAATCCAAGCCACGCAAAACGTATCCAATAGGGCCGTTAAATACGTTTGGTATGGAGAGAGCGCCACATACACAGGAAAACCCGGTGGAACGCCCACCTCGAACCCTTCACTGTGCAGATCGTGTTCAGGGAAGGTCACGGCATCAAACCCCAGCTCCTCGGCAAATTGCACAAGCTCAACGACCTCCTGAAATATCGCTTGCCATCGATCCGAGTGCTATCCGATGGGTCGTAATTTTTTACGACCCGCGAGCGTAGCCGAAATCGTGGGCAACAAAGACAATATGAACTTCATGGCAGGACAACCCACAAGTGCGGGCTACAGCGCGTCTCGATTGTACACAACCTCCGCCAGCCCTGCATGTCTCTGCACCTCCTCACATCTCCCTCCATCTATCGGACAAGGCAGCGAACGTCGAGCTCCTTCAAGTTCTTCCAATCTCTTCCGGCGCTTCCAGCACTTCCAGGACAGCCGCACACAAGAGCGGAAAAAGAATTTCGTGATGCCCGGTCAATTGAAAGCCGCGGCCGCCTTGTTGGGTGGGACGATGCACGACGTTGACCGTCGGCCGGTAGTGCCGAATGAAGTCCAAGTCGACTGTGGTAAATGCCTTGACGGTAGGACCCAGATTCCTCGCCAGAGACAGGGCTTTTAGGAAAACTTCCGGGATAATGACGGCTGAGCCAAGGTTGATAAAAACCCCTCCCTCCAGTTGGGCGACAACGGATGTCAGGAGGTGAAAATCTCGGAGACTGCCTTGGCCGATCGCAGCGCCATCGGCCTGCGGATGCATATGAATAATATCCGTTCCAATCGCGACATGGACACAGGCCGGTACATCGAGACGAGCGCAGGCGCCGAGCACACTCAGAGAAGCATGCGGAAATTGCTCTGCCTGGATGCGTTCCCCGACTGCGCGGCCAATACCGAGTCCTTTTTCTAGGACTCCTGTTCGGATCGCAGCATTCAGGATTTCTCCAGTTTCCCGGGCCATACCAAACTGGCCGGTATCTAAACTGGCCGCAACGTCCTCCGAGGTCGCCCCTTGATAGGCAAGCTCAAAATCATGAATAATTCCAGCTCCATTCATAGCAATAGCAGAGATTATGTTGCGCTCCAGTAGATCAATTATAAGTGGAGAAAGCCCGACTTTGAGCGGATGTGCACCCATACCCAGCACCACCGGCCGCCCAGCTTGGACGGCCGTCGCAATCCGTCGGACAATCTCGCCCATGTCTGCCGCAGCCAAAATGTCGGGCAGAGAACGCAAGAAGTCGCTCAAACTCCCCCCGGTCCTCCATCGACTCCCAACGCCTTGAGCGGCAACTTTACTGCTGCGTTGCTTGAGGGGATAGGTCACAGCTCGACGTGGATCAATCGGGGGAAATTTCATCTTGCTCCCCAGGCACTACACGGCATATTTACGAACGGCCACGGCTATGCAAGCCCTTCTCCGTACAGTATACCGTCGACCAGCTCACAGATCACATGGCCGATCAGAATATGAGTCTCCTGAATGCGGGGGGTCACCCTTGTTGCGGATACACACAGGCAGAGGTCAACGCACGCCGCCATTTCTCCCCCGCTCCCACCTGTTAGGCCGATCGTAGAGATACCCAATTCTCTACACACCTTAAGGGCCCGAAGAATATTCGGTGAGTTGCCGCTGGTAGATATCGCAATAGCGATATCTACCGGTCTCCCAAGCGCCTGTATTTGCTTCGCAAATACATCGTCAGGGCATCTGTCATTGGTAATAGAAGTCAAGGCAGACGTATCGGTCGTGAGTGCAAGGGCAGGCAGCGGCGGCCGCTCGATCAGGTAGCGATTCACAAACTCTGCGGCAATATGTTGGGCATCAGCCGCGCTGCCACCATTGCCAAACAGTAAAATCTTCCCACCCGTTCTAATACTTTTGAGAACCGCTTCAGTCGCTTTTATCAAAGCATCGGAATGCGTTTGCAAAAATTGTTGTTTTGCAGCGATGCTGGCTTCAAAAATAGTAGAGATCTGTTTTCTCATGGCATTTCTCATGGCGAGGCGCACGATCTTAAGAGTCTGTCCTAATCGAGTCAAGGTATAGGCTTGACAGCATGCGACAGGCTAGCTATTAAAGTTCTCAGAAAATTTCCCCGGTCTCAATGGCGGAGGGGCCACACCCGTTCCCATCCCGAACACGGCCGTTAAGCCCTCCAGCGCCGATGGTACTGCAGTGAAATGCTGTGGGAGAGTAGGACGAGGCCGGGGTTTTTCTTCTTGACAATACCCCAGCCTTTCCCTAAACATCCTTAAGAGTAAGAACAGAGCAGAATCCAGAGCGGGCGTAATTCAGTGGTAGAATGCCAGCTTCCCAAGCTGGACGTCGCCGGTTCAAATCCGGTCGCCCGCTTTCCCTCTTTCCCGACTATGGGCTTCTATGCGCATCGGAAAGTGTCCAATTTGCCGGAAAAAAGCCCCGTGGAAGGATAACCCCTACCGTCCTTTCTGCTCAGCTCACTGTCGCACGCTCGACCTTGGCGCTTGGGCCAGTGATACGTACCGCATCCTTGGTGAGAAAGCAGGGCAAATGAGTTATTCTGACGACGAATCGACCGAGCCTTCATAAGAGTCGCTTTTCGGGATCGCCATTCGCACATGCCTATCCATCCCACAGCCATCATTGGCCGTCAGGCTGAGGTTGATCCGAGCGTCGAAATCGGCCCTTACGTGGTAATTGATGGAACCGTTCGCATTGGACGTAGAACGCGTATTCTCGCCCATGCAGTCCTGACCGGTTGGACTGATATTGGAGAAGACAATGAAATTCACATGGGCGCGGTGATCGGCCATACTCCCCAGGATTTCACGTACAAGGGCGAGCAGAGCTTTCTCAAGATCGGCCACCGCAATATCATCCGGGAACAGAGCCAAATCCACCGCGGCACCAAAGCTGGCAGCGCGACGATTATTGGGAATGATAATTATCTGATGCAGCATGCCCATGTCGCCCACAACTGCACGATCGGGCACCACACCATCATCGCTGGCGGGGCGCTACTTGCCGGGTATGTACACGTGGAAGACCACGCCTTTGTCTCAGGCAACTGTGTAGTTCACCAGTTTGTGCGAATCGGCACGTTGGCACTCCTCCGAGGGTTGTCCCGGACGAGCCGTGACGTACCGCCGTTTTGTATCATGGATGGGACGCACACCGTGCGTGGTCTCAACACAATCGGTCTCCGTCGAGCCGGATTTAGCCAGGAGCGGATTTCAGCCCTTAGGAAGGCGTTCTCTACGCTGTTCGGGAAGCGCGGCAATATACGGACAAGAGTCGAACAGCTTCAGCTTCAATCTCCATCCGAAGATGTTCATTATTTACTCAATTTCATCCAGAATTCAGAACGAGGGGTGTGCTTTGGACCAAAGACAGCAGATACTGGCAAAAGGGGGGGAGGGTAAGAGGCGGCGACCGGACTCGAACCGGTGAATGAAGGTTTTGCAGACCTCTCCCTTAGCCACTTGGGTACGCCGCCCCGTTTTCCTGTCCCAGTGTTATCTTGGTAGGGAGATATTGATTTATCCGTCCTCTGGTGTGATTGCAACACCCTTTCTCTCCCTGTTTAGAATTCTTGATGTTAGGGAAATACTAAGCAGTTTCTGTCTTTCTTCAGGTCCGGCCGAACAAGTAACCCCCTCTTTGGTGGCAGTCGAAGTTCTGATAGCACTGCGCTCATGATCGAACGCTACACCCGCCCGGTACTCGCTCGCGTCTGGTCAGAGAACAACAAGCTTGCCAAGTGGCTTGAAGTCGAACTGCTGGCTTGTGAGGCATTGGCACAACGCGGCGAAATCCCAGCAGAGGTGGTTCCTCAGCTGAGACAGCGGGCTCGGATCAATTTTTCTCGGATGCAGGAGATAGAAGCCGAGGTCAAGCATGATGTGGTTGCCTTTGTCACGTCGGTGGCGGAAAGCGTTGGAAAAGAAGGCCGTTTTCTCCATCTTGGGCTTACGTCGTCCGATGTCATTGATACCGGATTTGCCCTTCAACTGTGTGAAGCTACAGATGTAATTCTCCTCGATCTGGACGCTTTGCTTGACGTTCTTAAGCGCCGTGCACGAGAGCATCGGGACACGGTCATGATCGGGCGCAGCCACGGAGTGCATGCCGAGCCCATTACCTTTGGCCTCAAAGTCGCCCACTGGTTTGCGGAAATTGAGCGCGGCCGGGCGCGTCTCAGCCAAGGGCGAAAAGAGATTGCTGTAGGGAAAATATCCGGTGCAGTCGGCACGTTTGCGAATATTGATCCAGCAGTCGAAATATTTATCTGTGAGCGGTTAGGGTTGGTGCCAGAAACGATTTCTACACAGGTTATTCCCCGCGATCGTCATGCGACATTTTTTGCGACCCTGGCTGTCATTGGCAGCTCTCTAGATCGGATTGCTACAGAAGTCCGTCATCTCCAACGGACAGAAGTGTTTGAAGTCCAGGAACCTTTTACCCCAGGCCAAAAGGGCTCTTCCGCCATGCCCCACAAGCGCAATCCCTGGCAGCTAGAGAATGTGAGCGGGCTCGCCCGGCTGCTGCGCGGGTATGCACTCTCGGCTCTGGAGAATGTTGCGCTGTGGCATGAGCGAGACATCAGCCATTCTTCGGTCGAGCGCGTCATTGGACCGGACGCGACCACACTCCTGGACTTTATGCTGACTCGATTAACGACGATCCTGGATCGGCTTGTCGTGCATCCTAAACGGATGCAAACAAATATGGCTATTTTAGGCGAAGCCATCTATTCTGAGCACCTTTTATTAGCCTTGGTCCGAAAAGGAATTTCTCGGGAAGACGCCTACAGCTGGGTTCAACGCAATGCCATGCAGGTATGGGAGAAGAATGCCTCCTTTGCTGCCGAGGTCCGCCGTGACCCGGATATCACTAGACTCTTAAGTACATCAGAGATCAATCAACTTTTTGATGCGCGCCACGCCCTCCGGCATACTGGCTCAATTTTTCAGCGTGTGTTTGGTAGCCCGGAGGAAAACTGATGCTGGCAAAAATCTACGTCACGCCGAGAAAAGCCATCCTCGACCCACAGGGCAAAGCCATTGCTCAGTCCCTGCATGCGCTTGCGTATACAGAGGTCGGCGAGGTTCGTATGGGGAAGTATTTGGAGGTCCAACTCACGGGGCTGTCGTACCAACAAGCCGAGCAACGAGTCGAGGAGATGTGCCAACGTCTGTTGGCAAATTTAGTGATCGAAGACTTTCGCTTTGAGATTGTCGAGGAGTAGAGCCACGTGAAGTGGGGCATTGTGACATTCCCAGGCTCAAATGATGATCGAGACGCACTGTATTGTCTTGGGGCCGTTCTGGGGCAAGAGACCGTCCTCTTGTGGCATAAAGATCAAGACTTGCAGGGTGTCGAAGCCATTGTGCTGCCTGGCGGGTTTTCTTATGGCGACTACCTACGCAGCGGGGCATTAGCACGGTTCTCTCCGATCATGCACAGCGTGGTCGATTTCGCCAATGCGGGTAGACCTGTTCTAGGGGTGTGTAATGGGTTTCAGATCCTGTGTGAGAGTGGCCTCCTACCTGGCGCGTTAGTTCGCAACCGTTCCTTATCATTTATCTGCGAGTGGGTATCGATCCGGGTAGAAACCACGCGGACACGTTTTACCTCCGCATGTTCCACGGGTGAGTGTCTCTCCCTTCCTATTAAGCACGGCGAAGGCCGTTATGTCGCGGATAATGCTACCGTGCAATCGCTCACAGACAACGATCAGATTGTTTTCCGCTATGTGAGCAAAGCGGGCGAAACAGAGAGCGCAGCCAACCCGAACGGTACATTGCACAATATCGCCGGCGTGGCGAATCAAAACGGGAATGTCGTCGGCCTTATGCCGCATCCCGAACATGCCGTCGAAGCCCTACTGGGGGGCGAAGACGGACGTAAGCTGTTTACCTCAATCTTTACCTAACGTTATGGTACATTCAGCTACAGTCGCCACGGTCGACCTCCAACTTGCTCACGATCACGGCCTGTCAACCGACGAGTACAACCAGATTGTCCAAACCCTGGGACGTAGTCCAACCTTCGAAGAACTAGGCGTATTCTCGGTCATGTGGTCGGAGCATTGTAGCTATAAAAGCTCGCGGCGTTTCCTGCGCCGTTTACCTACTACCGGTCCGGCAATCCTACAGGGTCCGGGGGAAAATGCAGGTATCATTGACCTCGACGACGGACTAGCTGCGGTGTTTAAAATCGAAAGCCATAACCATCCGTCTTTCATTGAGCCTTACCACGGGGCAGCAACCGGCGTCGGTGGGATTTTGCGGGATGTCTTTACGATGGGAGCACGGCCCGTCGCCTCGCTCAACTCCTTACGCTTTGGCGCTATTGATCATGCCCGCACATCGCAGCTTGTCAAAGGCATTGTGGCGGGCATTGGCGGTTATGGCAACAGCGTCGGCGTGCCCACGGTGGGCGGCGAAGTCTACTTCAACTCCGGCTACAATAGCAACATTCTCGTGAATGCCTTTACGCTCGGGATTGCCCGGACGGATCGGATTTTTCGCGCCCGGGCGGCCGGTGTCGGTAATCCAGTTATCTATGTCGGCTCACGCACCGGCCGAGACGGCATACACGGCGCCAGCCTGCTTGCCTCACGAGAGTTTGACGAGCGCTCCGAGGAACTCCGCCCGGCCGTTCAGGTAGGTGACCCATTCACCGAAAATATTTTGATCGAAGCCTGCTTAGAGCTGATGCAGCAAGATCTTATTGTCGGGATCCAGGATATGGGTGCGGCAGGGCTCACCAGCTCTTCTGTCGAAATGGCTGACCGAGGAGGAGCAGGTATTGTGTTGAACCTCGATCATGTTCCAACCCGAGAGGAAGGGATTACGCCCTACGAACTCCTGCTCTCCGAGTCACAAGAACGCATGCTTATTGTGGCCAAAGAAGGCTGTGAAGATGCAGTCAAAGCCATATTTGACAAATGGGATCTACAGGCAGTAGCGATCGGCGAGGTGACGGATGACGGGCTGTTCCGGACGATATGGCACGGGGAAGAGGTCGTTCGCATTCCCGTGCCAGCCCTTACCTCAGGCGCCCCAGACTATGAACGGCCTGCGGAGCGGCCTGCCGATTTAGTTCAGCGGCAGCAGCTTGACCTGACAGCCCTCCCCTTGCCTGCAGACTCTGCGGGAGTCCTCACCCGGCTGCTAACGGCTCCCAATCTTGCCTGCAAAGAATGGGTCTATCGGCAATACGATTACCTCGTTGGCGGCAATACGGTTGTTCAGCCGGGGTCCGATGCCGCCATTATTCGGCTCAAGGGGTCAGATAAAGGTATCGGGATAAGCGTTGATTGCAATAGTCGCTACTGTGCGCTCGATCCCTACCGTGGAGCAGCTATTGCCGTGGTAGAGAGTGCGCGCAATCTTGCTGTGAGCGGCGCCAAGCCTATCGCCCTGTCCGATTGTCTGAATTTTGGAAATCCTGAGAAACCCGAGGTTATGTGGCAGTTTACTCAGGCGATTGACGGTATACGTGACGCGTGTGAGGCTCTGGATCTTGCTGTAGTCAGTGGCAATGTGAGCTTCTATAATGAAACGGATGGGTGCGCGATTCCCCCGACGCCGACGATTGCTATGGTCGGTATTCTTGAAGATGTCACTCAGCATGTCACCCAATGGTTTAAGCACCCAAGCGATATCATCGTGTTGTTAGGAGAAACGCATGAAGAACTTGGCGCAAGTGAGTATCTGGCCGTTATACACGAGCAAGAGCGTGGCGTTCCTCCCATGCTAGATCTGGAGCGTGAGAAGCAGTTGCA
>CAZXFE010000105.1:0-12372 GCA_964639795.1 uncultured Enterobacteriaceae bacterium
TCCAGTCTCGGTAGGCTTGCCATACTTCTCTATCTCTTCCGGTGTTGGATCATCGTGCCGGCGTTTAATATCATCCCACACCTTGAGGCCGAGATAATACGGATTCAACCCCGTCGGGAATGGTCGGACGACTTGGTTATGCCGAACCAGGAACTCCAAGTGTAGCTCTTGGGGCAGATCGAGACTATGCATGATTTCGCGGTGCCAGAAGCTCGCCCAGCCCTCGTTCATGATCTTCGTCTCCATCTGAGGAAGAAAATATTCCAACGCCTCATGCACGATGGTGAGTAGATCGCGCTCCCAATCACTCAGCTTACGGTTATAGTCACGGATGAACAGTAGCAGATCGGCTTCAGGAGAAACCGGAATTTTATTGAGATCCGGGGCTTTGTACTCTTCCTGTTGGTGCAGGTCTTCAAAGGAGTCCACGGCAGGACGCGCCGCCTGGATCTTGCGTTCGCGTTGTTCTTTGAGGGAAAGTTTCTTGATCGCTAGGTTCCGCCGGCACTGCATCGAGAGCGCATGCGCTGCGTCGAGGATGGCCTCGACTTTGTCAACGCCGATAGAGGGATCTTCGAGATAACTGCGTACCCGGTCGGCGTGGATCTTAAATCGGCTGAGCGCATGCTCCGGATTGGTAGTCTGAAACGTAAAATTATTCTTAAAGAAGTCATTGTGCCCGTACACATGCGCGATAGTTAGAACCTGAAGACACAATGAGTTATCCGTCATAAGATAGGCGAGAGATGGATCCGAGTTAATGACCATCTCATACGGCAGACCGGAGACACCGTAGTCGTACATGGTTTTGAGCTTCTCGAAGCTTTTGCCGTAGGACCAATGCGGATAATGGGACGGCATGCCGGAATAGGCCATATAGCCCAGCATCTGATTATGATCGCAGACCTCAAACTCCTGGTCGAAGCAGGATAAGCCGAACTCTTCGACTTTAACGCGAATTTTCTCTTCCCAGCCTTCCAGGTCTTCGATGTCCCAATCAGCCATCCCTGCTCCTCTTGACCCTGCGCAGCGCTACTCGGCCGCCTCACGCGTCTCGGTTGCCGACGGGGTCCGCTCCTTGGACATAAAGGCTTTAAAACTCGGCCAGATATCCTCTTTACGTTCGATCGATACTGTTTGGAAGTTTTCGACCTCCAAACGGCGGAACACGTTCAGCATGGAACTTTCGTAATAACGCGACCCAAGCGGTTTAATCTCGCCATAACCAAAAAGGTTGCAGATCTCACACAATTCCTTGGCGGCTTTGAGAGTCGCCGGATTGTCAGAATCGAAATTATCTCCGTCTGAACAGTGAAAAGCATACAGATTCCACAAAGATGGGTGATAACGTTCCTGGATGATGTCCAACGCCTTATTATATCCGGAGGAGATGAATGTCCCGCCGGACTCCCCTTTATAGAAAAACTCCTCCTCAGTGACCTCTTTGCCCTCCGTGTGATGGGCAATAAAGGCAATCTCCACATTGCGGTATTTGGTGCGTACAAATTGGTACAGCAAGAAGAAAAAGCTGCGTGCCAGATACTTCTTCATGGTATCCATAGACCCCGAGGTATCCATGATACACAACACGGCCGCATTCGATTCCGGCCGGACATCTTCGACCATATGGCGGTAGATGAGATCTTTTTTACGAAAGGGGAAACGCTGATCTTCGTCTGAATCATTACCGCCCTGGCAACCGTATTTGGCAGCTGCCAAGCGGCGTTTTATGCGAGATTTGACCGTCCGCTTTTTATCAAGCCGAATCCGAATCCCAGCCCGTCGAAAACCTTTGCGCTTACTGACCCGCTCGGACATCACCTCGCGCAAGATCTTGCGTTCCATATCCGGCAGTTCGAGATCCTCGAACATGATTTCGACCAACTCTTCTAGGGTCACATCGGTCTCATAATAGTCGTCCCCAGGCTGATTACCCGCTTTGTCCTGGCCCTGGCCCTCCCCATCAGCCTTGCCGATGACTTGGCCTTCTTGCGATTCTCCGTCCCCCTGCCCGACACCAGACGAATTCTCGCCATAGATAAAGCGGTATTCTTTGACACCCCGGATAGGGACTTTGATGACCTTGTCCTTGTTCTTACCGATAATGGACTCTTCGGCAATCAGGTCGGCAATGTTCTCACGCACCGCTTCCCGGACTTTCTGACCGTGACGTTGCCGGTCACCCGCGCTGCGGTCGGAGCGCAACGCGTCAGACGAGGAGTAAGGACGAAAGATTGCGTTGATCGTCGGTTTCATACATTCACCGCCTCAACAGGTGCTCAGTGGCCAAGCCCCGAAAGACACCGAATCCCTGTATTTAATCTTTCCACAGATGATTGGCCGCGTACTTCAAGATCACATCAATACTATCCTCTGGGTAACCCAGCTCAATGAGCCGCTGCACCATAGAAGTGTGCTTCTCTTGCTGCTCTTCATCCCGCGTGCGCGCCTTGGTAATGATCCGACTGATATCACGCACGGAGCTCATAAGCTTCTTTTCGATAGCATCTTTGAGCGGCTCGTAGCTCTCGTAGGATATCCGAGATCCTCGTCGTGACGACGCCCACAGATAGGCGATCACCTCTTGACGGAAACCGTCTGCAGCCGTGCCGATAATGGCAATTTGCTCTTCAATGGACTTCAGGAAACCCTCGTCCGGCTGCAACTCTTCATTCGTATTTTGATCTTTGACTTTCGTCTGGTTCACATAGGCTTCGGCATGATCCAAGTAGTTCTGGAAGAGGGACTCGGCCTGTTCCTGGTAAGAATAGACAAAAGCCTTGGTGATCTCTATCTCAAGAATCTCGAGATATTCCTTGTGTATCGTGTCTTGCAGGAATTCCAGATACTGCTTACGCGTATCATCGGCAACTTCCATTTCTTTGACCATGCGGATGAGAGCCTCGCGCACGTTGATCGGATTAATAGACGATCCGCCATCCGACAGCGCGTTGTCGAGGGCTTTCATAATGAAGCGGGTAGAGATGCCAGACATGCCTTCCCTTTTGGCATCCTCACGCAATTCTTTGACCGTGATCTTCTTGGTGCGCCCCTTTTCAACGACTTCCTCACCGTTGTAGAGGTGTAGCTTGGTCATCAGGTCGCATTTGGGTGTAGGTTCTAAGCGAGACAGAATCGCAAACATGGCAGCAACCTCAAGCGTATGCGGAGCCACACTAGCTCGGAAATCTGAATTATGCAGCATTTTGAGGTAAATCTTGACTTCTTCAGAGAGTCGTAGGTTATACGGCACTTTGACCACGACGATACGATCCAGAATCGCTTCATTGGTGTGATCGGCCTTAAACTTCTGCCACTCGGCTTCGTTCGAGTGAGCAACAATCACGGTGTCCACGAATACTGTGCCATGCCGGCCTGGTGCAGGCACGAATTTTTCCTGCGTAGCAGTAATCATGGCATGTAGGTATTCGGTCTCATTCTTAAAGACCTCGATAAACTCGACCATACCCCTATTGCCCACATTAAACGCGCCATTGAGTTCGAGCACCCGCGGGTCACCTTCCGAGTATCGATCCAGCTTAGAAATATCTTCAGAACCAACCAGAACCGACGTGTCTTGGTTATTCGGATCAACCGGGGGAACCACCCCGATGCCGCGCCGATTACGCTTTGAGAAACCGACAGTTGTTACCGGCATGTCTTCGTAGCAATTCTTCAATTCCTCGCGTAGACGCCAGCGCGTGACGGGACACAGATCCCCCTCAATACGCACGTCGAGCATCTTCTCGAACTCTTTGCGCAAGTGACGTGGAATGAGGAGCAAGGGTTCCTCATACATGGGGGAGCCGTCAATCACATAGATCGGATCAAGGCCCTCAAGTCCGCGTTGCATTTTTTCAACCAAAGAGCTTTTTCCGGCTCCGACCGGTCCCATGAGATAGAGAACTTGCCGGCTTTCTTCCCCCCTCATAGATGCGGATTGGAAGTAGCGTACGATCTGTGACAAAGGCTCTTCAATGCCGAAGAATTCATCCTTGAAAAAATTAAACACTTTGAGCGACTCATCTTTGAACAGGCGCTTCACACGCGGGTCATCCGTGTCGTTAATATCGGACACCCCCTCGCGTATAATCGCGTCATAGGTCCGCGCGTGTGCATGTTTCACCACGGACGGATCCCGCCTGAGCTTTTCCAAGTACTCAATGAAAGTTCCGCTCCAATGTTTGCTCTCCCTATTATCTCGGTCCTCTTTGATAATCTTATCAAAGACATTTTGCTCCGTTGACATAGAGAGCTCCTTATTCGCGCCAAAGTCCAGACGGGTTATGTTGAGAGTTGCCCACCACCCCTTATCGCCATTATAGGAAGTCGGAAAACCCAGAATCAAGCCCTGGATTTTCAGCAGATAAAAACCGCAAGAAATACTGTGATCAAGAACATGGTCCCAACGGGAATCGAACCCGTGTTACCGACGTGAGAGGCCGGCGTCCTAACCGCTAGACGATGGGACCGGAGGGGAGAGCTGAGGTGGTAGGACTCGAACCTACAATAGCCTGATCCAGAGTCAGGTGGCTTACCAATTGGCCTACACCTCAGTACTTTTCAAAGTAGATAAGCGACTACAGGAAGTCAAGATTCAGACGCCACCGACGGCTCCGTCAACACACGATCAATCCGAGTAAGACATCGTTCCTTCCCCAATACCTCCATCACTTCAAAAATTCCAGGACTCGCCGTCTTCCCGGTGAGTGCCACACGGACCGGTTGTGCAATTTTCCCCAACTTCACCTGCTCATCTTCCATAAACGCGCTGAAGGCTCTGTGCAACACCGGCTCATCCCAGGCAGCCAAGCCGCCCAGGCGTTCCCGCAAGCGCGACAGCAAAGAAAGCGAGGACTCTTTCAGAAATTTCTTGGCGGCTTTCTCTTCGGGGGTAATGCTGTCGCTCAAATAAAAAGCAGACTGCTCGCCCAACTCAACCAGCGTTTTCGCCCGAGGCTGAAGGGTCGTCACCATCCGTGCTAACCAGTTATCGTCCGGCAACAGCGCCTCGTTTTGCGGCAAAAACGGCTTCACTTCTTGCGCAAGTTTGTGCGGATCTCGTTCATTGAGATAGTGGGCGTTCAACCACTGCATTTTTCCCGAGTTAAACACTCCTGCAGATTTACCCACATCTTCGAGTTTGAACTTTTCCGCTAACTCCTGCCACGAGAATATTTCTTGATCGCCATGCGCCCAGCCCAGCCGGGCAAGAAAATTCATCAACGCGTCAGGCAAATATCCGTCTTCCCGGTACGCGCGTACCGCCGTCGCGCCGTGTCGTTTGCTAAGCGGCGCACGGTCCTCGCCCAGAATGAGAGGCAGATGAGCAAACCTGGGAAGCGTGGCACCCATTGCTTGAAAAAGTTGGACCTGGCGTGGGGTATTGGTCAGATGATCATCCCCACGGATGATATGCGAGACGTACAGATCAGCATCATCAAAAACCGAGCAAAAGTTATACGTCGGGGAGCCGTCAGAGCGGACAAGAATGAGATCGTCCAGTTCTTGGTTCTGAAACGTTACCCGCCCTTTCAACACATCGTCAACAACCGTCTCTCCTTCGTTCGGACTTCTGAAACGTACCGTGAACGGACGAGAGTCACCGGGATCAGGGTGATAGTCCCGGCAGGTACCATCGTAGGCGGGGCTGCGCCCGGCAGCCCGCGCAGCCGTCCGTTTCGCATCGAGTTCCTCAGTTCTACAAAAGCAGCGATAGCCCTTCCCTTCGCTGAGAAATCGTTCGCTGGTTTCTTTGTACAAGCCAAATCGTTCACTCTGATAGTATGGCCCTTCGTCCCAATCCAGGCCGAGCCAGCTCAGAGAGGCGAGAATATCGTCGTGGAATTCTTTGGTAGATCGTTGTCGGTCAGTATCGTCAATACGGAGTATAAACGTGCCGCCCTGCTGCCGTGCAGCAAGAATGGCAAAGAGTGCTGTGCGGGCGCCGCCAATGTGCAAATAGCCAGTCGGACTTGGAGCAAAACGTGAGCGGACGGTTGTCATGTCCGAACGCTACCACGAAGGGCAAACAAGTCAACGCCTCGCGCTCTTGAGGCGCTTCATAGTACTTTCGTTTGCGGAAGCAGGCTAGGATAATGGTGACTGCACCCTGCCCGATTCCTCAATAAGAACCTCCCCACCACACCCCTACTCCCTTGTTCACAGTGTATTTTTGAGTCGTAGCGGTGGGGTTTGAGTTCTTTGATTGCATCAGGTATGGTGCAGCCGAGCTGAGCCGATAGCTCAGTCGGTAGAGCATCTGCCTTTTAAGCAGAGGGTCCCGGGTTCGAATCCCGGTCGGCTCATCCAATTTTTATAATTCTCTACGTCCCCGTCGTCTAGCTTGGCCCAGGACACCGGCCTTTCACGCCGGCGACACGGGTTCAAATCCCGTCGGGGACACTTTCCATTTCAATACCTTACAAAGTTTTGGCAATCTTGGAGAAGACGCCGGTGACCAAATAGTGACTACTCCGTCACCGGAACGGCTGGAAAAACATTACTGATCGTCCCCGGCCCGACCCCCGGCACGTTGGGGAAGACGTTGTCCAGGGCCGACCAAGGCGATGCAAATGCCCAGACCAGTCTCGGTGTCATGTACACGAGGGGACGAGGCGTCGTGCGGAATTACAAACGAGCGCACTTCTGGTACCGCAAGGCTGCCGACCAGGGGTATGCCGGGGCCCAGTACAATCTCGGTAACATGTACGGCACGGGCCGAGGCGTGGTGCGGGATTACCAACAAGCGCACTTCTGGTACCGCAAGGCTGCCGACCAAGGCGATGCCACTGCCCAGAACAATCTCGGTGTCATGTACGTCAAGGGCCAAGGCGTGGCGCAGGATAACCAACAAGCAGGTTTCTGGTTCCGCAAGGCCGCCAACCAAGGCGATGCCAAGGCCCAGAAGATGCTCCGCCTTTTACGCGAGGACGAGGTGAATCAGCAACTCGAGGCCGTTCGACGAAATTAGGCGCAACAGGACGAGATGTTTCAGCAGTTACGACGAAATCAGCGACGTCTGGAGCAGCGCATATTTACTCACGAATGGAATGAGCCTTCTCTTGTTAGCAAGGAAACAGATCGTCTCATCAAAGAGCACTGGGATGATGCACCAGGAAACGGTTGGTGAGCACAGGGCATGTGAGTTGTTCAGGCTCATAGCGACATAAGGATGGTCGGGTCCCAGCGCCTTCTGAGGGAGGGTTCTGAAATGTTTACCGGACCACCTAAAATGGCACCCGCGCTGTGGGTATTGGCGCTGATGCTCTACGTGAGTCTCCCTTTTTCTTAGACGGAGGGCCCATAATGGCATCGGGGATTTTTGCGATTCACAAAGACGGGGAATTAGTGGAACTAACTAGCTCGACCTTTGAGTCTGAGGATTTACTCCAGACAATGATTGAGCGGTATCCGCAGATCCTTGCTGGCGATCAGGTAGACCCAGATAATCCGAGACGCTGGCTTGTTGTTCTACGTGAAGCGGGCATTCCTGATGCGGTAGATTCCGGTACACGGTGGTCGCTCGACCACCTCTTGGTGGATCAAGAGGGCGTCCCGACTCTCGTCGAAGTGAAGCGGAGTACTGATACACGAATCCGTCGAGAAGTCGTGGGGCAGATGCTGGACTATGCGGCGAATGCCGTAGCGTATTGGCCGGTCTTGCTCTTTGCTAGGGGGTTAGAGGAAGCCACCAATCGGAGTCGAACCGACGACCTACTGAGTACGAATTCTCCACCAGTTGTGGAAAATCCATGACTTAACGGACTTAGCTATGCAGGATCGCGCTCAATCCGCACACTATCCGCAACCGAACACGTAGTGATACGTAGCTCCAAGACGATAAGAACATAGACCTCCCGTTACCGGCGTAAATATGCCACTACTTCGGCGAGTTTATCGAGCCCCTCCTCGTTCCACGGGTGAGGAATCACAGACACATGCTCGGCCTCTTGGTCCGCGTACTCGGCAAACCGATCAGCGATTTGCGGGATCGACCCGGAGAATGGGACGGAGGTGGGAATGATCTCATACGGCCCATCTGTGAAATTGACGGCGACCGTCGCCCCTCGCGAGAGCGTCCGTGGATCGCGCCCGTGTCGTTCGCAGGCCAAGCGGATCGGTTCCCAGGCGCCGAGAAATGTCCCGATCGCGCAATCGTTAAACGCGATCATACAATTCCACATATCAGCATATTGCGCTGTGAGGCGCGACATCCGCGGTTTGCCCTTCAACGTGCCAATCAGAATCGGAGGCATCCCATCCTCGGAACGCGGGAGGAGTTGCGCGTCCTCAACCCTGTGCTGTTCTCCTGTATAAGAAAACCGTTCGCCTTTGAGGAGCGGCAAGACAATCTGGAGCGCCTCTTCAAAACCGCTGACATTTCGCTCAAAGTCGAAGCCATAGGCGAGATGCTCGGACGTGAAATCCCCGGCTCCCAAGCCCAGAATGAGCCGGCCGTTACTCAGGGCGATTACATTATCTGCGGTGCGCGCAAGTAAAGCTGGATTCCGGAAGGTCGTATTTGAAACTAAAGTCCCGATCTGAATCTTAGACGTTTGCGTCGCAAGTGCCGCTGCAAACGTCCAACACTCCCACTGCCCACTTTTGATCCCCTCCCATTCTGCAGGCAACTCTATCCCCACTGCACGGAAGTCGGCAAAGGCCTCCCAATACAGATGGTCAGTCGTCCAGATACTGTCGAGCCCGACGGATTCGGCGTGCCGGCCAAACGCCAGGGACTGTTGCATCGTCGGCGTTTGCCCCGCTAGGGAGCCAGTCCACGTTGGCGCTAGTGCGCCGATTTTCATGTTGGAAGGATTCATAGTCATTCCTCTCCCATCGCATCTTGAGCGAGGCGGAGTTTAGCGTCCTAGTGCCAGGGTCGTAAGGACGTTACAAATCTGCGGAGAACGTGGATATGGTTTGTTCGGTGGACGGGTTTTACTCCGGCTTCGGTTTCCATTCGGACGCATGGCGTTGGGCTTCGGCGATCTGCTCTACCGTCATTTTCTCCGCTAATCGATCACGGCTTTTTTCGCTCTATGCTTGCGACCCTTGTGGGCGAGCGGTTTCATAATGTACGTTCGTGGGAGGCAGATCAAGCATGACCACTCAAGCAGACAAAGCGCAGACATTCGCCCGCCTGCACGAGGAGGGCACCTTCGTCATGCCCAACTTCTGGGATATGGGTTCAGCGGTCTTGTTGGAACGTTTAGAGTTCAAAGCGTTGGCCACGACAAGCGCCGGGTTTGCGCAATCGCTCGGTCGGCTCGACGGCCAGGTCAGCCTGGAAGAAAAACTCGATCACTGCCGGCAGACCGCGACAGTAACAACGGTTCCCATCAGCGTCGACTTCGAGCAGGGATTTGCTGATGCTCCCGACCAGGCCGCCGCAAATCTATTGCGCCTAACCGAGACGGGCGTTGTGGGTGCTTCGATCGAAGACTACTCCGGCCGCGACATTTACCCCCTCAGTCTGGGGGTCGAGCGCATCCAGGCCTGCGCAGAGGCACTCACCAGGCTCGACTTCAAATTTACTCTGACCGCACGGGCGGAAAATCTCATTCGCGGTGTGCAAGACTTGAACGACTCCATTGCCCGGCTCAACGCCTATGCCGCAGCAGGCGCAGACGTCGTATACGCGCCTGGTCTAGCTGGCGCGGAGCAGGTCAAAGCAGTACTGGACGAGGTAGACAAGCCGTTGAACGTCCTCTTTGCACTCATGCCAAATGTCTCGATGGCGCAGTATGCCCAGCTGGGGGTGAGACGTATCAGTCTCGGCGGCGCGCTGGCCAATCATGCCATCGGCGCCACCCTACAGGCGGCTCACGAAATGCTCGAAGCAGGAACCTTCGGCTGGGTAGCAAACGCTGCGAGCGGCAAAGCCATCCGACAACTACTGGGCTGACGGCGAGGCGAGCCAGCGCTGCGATACCGGGTCACCTATCGGTCACCTGATGGCGACACTCGTCTCGTGTGTGCCGTCTCTCGAACGTATCAGCGTAAGGATCCCGGTAACCAGGGATATTGGTTTGCCTTTCATACGCATCAGCGTGAGTTCCTGGAAGTAACAACTGCGGGGTACGCCGGGTTCGGGTGTGGATCCCCTGATCGAATAGTATTGTTTCCCGCCCATGAACTTGCGCCTCTCTTGGACCGGATGCCTGAAACACAGAGAAACGGGCGGTCCTACCGGCACCTTAGAATACGTCAGAAGGATGGTGAGTGGACGCTTGACTTTCGCAAGGGCGAACACCAGGTGATTACACAGTATGTCTTACCCAAGATGACCTGAACAAGCAGACTGCAGCGGTGTTTCCCTGCCGGTTTGTAGTGGGCACAGACTCACCAAGACCCTCCCCCTGCCCGTCTCCCGCGGAAAGAGGGAAACTGCCTGAGGGAAAAGTTGCATCATCACACCATCTTGGCCGGACTCGGCTGCGTATGCCCAAGAATGGGATGGGGCTGATACGGTGCTTCGAGCATCGCAACTTCCTCATCGCTCAGCTTTATATCTACAGAGGCAAAGAGTTCTTCCAGATGATGTATCTTAGTGGCTCCAATTATTGGCGCTGTCACACCAGGGGCTTGCAGTACCCATGCACAGGCGATCTGGGTCGGTGTCAGCCCACGCCGTTCGGCCACCCTTTCCACCATCGCAGCAACAACGAAATCGTTCTCACGAAAATAATTGTTATGAGCAAATGCATCCGTCTCCGCGCGCTTTGTCATTCCTCTGCCACTATCCGGCTGGCGGTTGCCCGCGAAGAAACCTCTCGCGAGCGGGCTCCACGGAATCAGTGCCACGCCTTGGTCGATACACAACGGGTTCATTTCGCGCTCTTCCTCACGGTAGATCAGATTGTAATGGTTCTGCATAGTCACAAAACGGTGCCAGCCCTGCTCGTTGGCAAGATAGAGGGCCTTGGAAAACTGCCAGGCCGCCATGCTACTGGCGCCCAGATAGCGTACCTTGCCGCTACGGACGAGGGAATCCAACGCTTCAAGAGTTTCCTCAATAGGAGTAGCAAAATCCCACCGGTGAATTTGGTACAGATCGATGTAGTCCATCTTGAGACGGCGCAGAGAATTCTCGCAGGCCTCAATAATGTGCTTGCGACTCAGCCCGCCACGGTTAGGGCCTGGCCCCATCTTGCCCCAAGCTTTGGTGGCCACAACAATGTCATCGCGTGAGACAAGTTCCCCTAGCCAGTGTCCGGTAATCTCCTCACTCAGGCCAATCGAATACACGTCAGCTGTGTCGAAAAAATTGACCCCGGCTTCGAGAGATACGACGAAATGCTCACGTGCATCACTTTGATTAAGCGCCCAATCGCGTGGCATTGCCCATTCGGGCTGCGGTCCACCGCCGTAGCTCATACAGCCGAGACAGATACGTGACACGGTCATCCCCGTGTTGCCAAGCTTTACAAATTGCATGCTTCCTCCATCGCTCTATGGTCGTGGCTGCCGACGCGAGAAGTCGTCAGCAATCTCGGAAAACGTGGCCCAGCTTACTCCGGCATGGGTGTTGAAGTGTTCACTCAGGCGTTCGTGCATCAGGAGCACTTGTGGGCGACCACCCACATCAGGGTGTACAGTCATGGTAAACACGGCATAGTCATACTCACGATAGATCCAGTCAAACTGATCCCGCCACATCTGCTCAATGTCACGCGGGTTTACAAATCCGTGGCTGTTGGGTGATTTTTTGATGAACATCATAGGCGGCAGGTCATCGAGATATTTGAGGAAGAGTATCCACGATGTCTGCTCGGTGTAGTCGAGCTCAGTCGTACACCCGGCCTCTTTCCAGAGGACATCATCGATATTCTTGAAGGTCTGTTCGAACACTGTTTTTCCCTTCTCTGAGGTGGCCGGCCAGCTCGTTGGTGATGCCGTGGACTATTTTCGGGGGCCGTTATTATCTGCTTCCTTGTGGCAGATCCGGAGAACAAAGACAAACGGCGGTGAGGTGATAGCAGCGTGATGCAAACGACAGAATCCGCAGTACGTCGTCTCCTCCCACATCGAGTGCCGGCTGAGCAGTGAATTTTATGACCGGGAGTGCTGTAGCGGCCGCTCTGAGGGAATCTGCCAACGCGTTGGCGCGTGATGAACGGGGACAGGGCTCTGGCTTCGGCCTGGCGAGTGAAATCGGGTAGCTACCCGGGTAGCTATGCGCGTGTGATAAGCGATGTTACCAAGCACTACGGGCTGATACGGGAAGTACGCGATAGCCAAAAAGGGCAACAAAAAGTAGAACTTGTAGCGCTCAGTAACATTGAGTGACGTTGAGTCTCACTGATGATTTTGGACTTAAAATCCCATGAAGCATAGCTTCGTGCGGGTTCAAGTCCCGCCTCCGGC
>CAZXFE010000106.1:0-12323 GCA_964639795.1 uncultured Enterobacteriaceae bacterium
CGTAAAAAACAACGGCCTGGCCAGGGGTGATAGCTGGATGTTTGTCTTGAAACCAAACGTCGGCTGCCGCGTTCGATCGGCTGACGACCGTGGCTGCAATCGGTGTGTGTCGATATCGAATTTTAACGCTCACGCGGACTTCAGCCGGCTGCTCGCCGGATACCCAACTGATTTCTTTAGCACGCAGACCTCGCATTTTGAGCTGGTCCTGAGTCCCGACAGTCACGCGGCCGGACGGTGCGTCAATCTGGGTCACATAACGAGGTTCGGCAAGCCCACCGAGTCCAAGGCCGCGACGTTGACCAACCGTGAAGCGGTGGATGCCCCCGTGGGTGCCGAGAACCTGGCCGGCCTGATCAACCACTTCACCCGGCGTCATTTGTCCGGCATCTAAACGCTGCTCTAGGAAGCGGGCATAATTCCCGTCCGGAACAAAACAGATATCCTGACTTTCCGGTTTTTCTGCCACCCGCAGATCCAGTGCGCGTGCTTTTTCACGAACCTGCTCTTTGGTCAGATGTCCAACGGGAAAGAGCGTTCGCATAAGCTGCGGCTGGCTCAAAGTAAATAAGAAATACGACTGGTCTTTGTACGGATCGACCCCGCGTAGGAGTTGGGCTTTCTGTGCACCGTCATCCCAGGCGATCTGGGCGTAATGACCGGTTGCAATAAATTCGGCATCCAGTTCACGCGCACGCTGCCATAGCACATCAAACTTGAGGTCTCGATTGCATAAGAGGCACGGATTTGGGGTGCGTCCGTGCTGATATTCATGCGTAAACACATCAATAACGCGGGTCTGAAAGGCATCTTTTAGGTTGAGTACGTAGTAGGGAATATCGAGCTGTTCGGCAACCCGGCGCGCGTCCTGAAAGTCATCAATCGAGCAGCAACTGCCTTCATGACCTTCGGCTGAACCCGCCAGCAGCATGGAGATGGCAATCACATCATAGCCTGCCTCAACCAGTAGCGCGGTCGCGACCGCGCTATCGACCCCGCCGCTGAGGGCGGCAAGCACGCGTTTGCCTCGGTTTTTGTGCATCGGGTTTACCATATGTCAAAATCTAGCAAAATTGTCGGCTGCTGTCGTGGCCGAAGTATTTGTTTTTGTACGGTACTGTCGCAGGGGCGAAGTATTTGTCTGCGTACGAAAGTGGCATGTCTCACATTCATTCAAAATGCTTCGCCTTTACTTGGCTGCTCGACGCACTCGCTCGACAATCTGCGGCAAGACTTCAAGAACCTGGGCTATCTCTTCCTCAGTGGTATGGATACCCGCACTGAACCGAATCGCACTTTTGGCTCCAGCTTTGTCACAGCCCAGCGCCTGGAGGACGTGGGATGGTTCGACTGAACCCGAAGCGCAGGCAGACCCTGTGGAGACGGCAATATCGGCCAGATCAAGTCCCATCATCAAGCCCTCACCTGATGCCCCAATAAACCCAACGTTCAGGGTATTGGGTAGGCAGGTCTGCATGGGCGTGTGGCGGACCACGTCAGGGATATGCCTCTGGATGCCGTGCCACAGTAAATCTATGAGATGTATCAGCCGGGCGGCATGCGTTTCAATATCTTGGCCAGCCAAGCTGGCGGCCGTCCCAAAGCCGACGGCCGCGGCAACGTTCTCTGTGCCCGGGCGCTTTTCTCGTTCCTGGGGCCCACCGCGAAGAACCGGATGTAATGCCGTGCCGGTGCGTATATACAGCGCGCCTATGCCTTTTGGGCCATAGATTTTATGCGCCGAGAGGGACAACGCGTCCACACCGAGCTGATCGACATCAAGCGGTAGCTTACCCGCCGCCTGAACGGCGTCCACATGCAGCGGCACGCCGTGGGCGTGTGTGATGCGGCTGAGTTCTCGAATCGGTTGCAGGGTGCCGATCTCATGATTGGCCAGACCGATGCTGACCACTGCGGTGTCGGGTCTGAGGGCTGCTTCAAGATCACTTGGACTGAGCCGGCCTTCGGCATCGACCGGAAGCGTGGTGAGCGTGCCTTCCTGGCTGCCCAGGACTGTGGCCGTTTCCAATACGGATGAATGTTCGATGCCGGTTGTGATGACGTGTGCGTTCTTACATTCGGGTGTCTGCAGCATGCCCTCAGAAATACCCCGCAAAGCAAGATTATTGCTTTCCGTACCACCGCTAGTGAACAGGACTTCAGCCGGGTTGGCATGAATCAGGCCAGCCACCTGCTCACGTGCCTCCTCCAGAGCCTGCTTGGCTCGGCGGCCAACCTGGTGCAGGCTGGAGGGATTCCCAAAATGCGTTTGTAAGCAGGGCAACATGGCATCTAATACTTCCGGCCGTATGGGAGTTGTGGCGTTATAATCGAGGTAGATAGGCGGCATGGTTATGGTCAGTGCTCCCAGCCGTACTGGCCGCGGAGTTTTACAAAGCGACATTCACCGAAATATTCTTCACGCAGGCCGGAGGGTTCCTTGCTGACCTTGACCAAGGTTTGTAGTTCTTCTTCACCCACAGGCAGCACAAGGCGTCCGCCTTGTATGAGTTGCGAGAGCAAAGGCCGAGGCAGACAAGGTGCGGCTGAGCCGATAACAACGGCGTCAAACGGAGCGTGATCCGGCCAACCCAGGCTGCCATCGCCAACGTCGATAAAAACATTGCGATAACCTAGGGTTTGCAGGGTCGCTTGGGCGTGTGAGGCAAGCGATTTCAGACGTTCGACTGAGTAGACCAGTGCACCCAGCTCGGCAAGAATGGCGCTGAAATAACCGGATCCAGTGCCGATCTCAAGAATGCGCTCCGTCTGCTCAAGCTGTAGAACCTGGGCCATTATGGCAATCATATAGGGCTGAGAGATGGTTTGGTTCTCCCCGATGGGGAGCGGATAATCTTCGTACGCTTGGTCTCTCAAGTAATCTTCAACAAAAGCATGGCGTGGCACTCGGCCCATGACTGCCAGCACACGGGCATCCGTAATGCCCCGGGCTGCCAGCTGGTCTTGGACCATGCGTTCTCGGGCTTGTGTATATGCTAGTGCCACGGGAGCTGAACGTCTTGCAGTTCTGTGAGTACACGTTGATGGGTTAAATCTGTGATTACAGGAGTGACTGAGATATACCCGTGGTGAACGGCCACGCAGTCCGAGCCTTCAATGTTATCAAAACCCAAGTTATCCCCGCTGATCCAGTAATATTTTTTCCCGCGTGGATCGGTTCGCATGTCTATGCTTTCCCCGTAGCGCCGTTTTCCCTGTCGGGTAAAACGGTAGCCTTTGATCTGTTCGCCAGGCAGGTTTGGGACATTGACGTTCAGTAAGCTGTTTGCCGGAAATTTGGGTTTCAGAATCTCAGACGCAAGCATTGCCGAAAATGTGGCAGCTGTTTGGAAATGGTAAGGCGCGGTGAATGTAACGAGCGAAACCGCGAAGGCTGGGATGCCTAATAATACGCCTTCTAAGGCAGCCGCAACCGTACCAGAATATGTGATATCGTCGCCCATATTGGGGCCTTTGTTGATGCCAGATACCACCAAGTCGGGACGGACAGGCAGAAACCCCTTGAGCGCAAGATTGACACAATCGGTTGGTGTTCCATTGACCGCGAATCGTCGTGGTGCAATCTCTTCGATACGCAACGGGCGGTGCAGCGTAAGAGAATGGCTCACCGCACTCTGTTCCCGGTCTGGCGCGACGGTGTACACCTCGGCTATGCGAGACAGCGCCTCTTCAAGGCGACGGATGCCCTCGGACTGTATACCGTCGTCGTTCGACACCAGGATAACCATAACAATATTTCACCAGAAAGCCGAAAAAAAGGAAAGGCGATCATGTCCAGCGATGACCAACGGTATCTACGACTGGTTCATGAGTGGCTTATAATCGCCTCCTTTTTTGAATGGTCGGGGTGAGCCGATTCGAACGGCCGACCTCTCGCACCCCAAGCGAGTGCGCTACCAGGCTGCGCCACACCCCGATCTGTTTCCTCATATCGCTTGGGTGCTGAAAGGGTCAAGGGCCTTTCCCTAGTTTTATGGAGGAGTTCTTGTCTATTTCAAATAACAAGAACTCCTCCATAAAAGAGGACCGTATGCAGGCCAACACGGGCCTCGCTCGGTGACGAGTAGAGTAGCATCAATCCACGAAATGCCCGATGTCGAGTGTAATAAACCGGTATCCCAATGCTTTGCCGTGTGCAATCAACCGCTCACGAACATCCTCTTCGAGTAAACGTTCGCAGTCTTCTGCCGGAGCCATGATACAGACCGTGTCGTCCTCAACCCGGACTGGGTAGGCTGGAAAACCCAGATCCCGGAAGATGGACATCCAGGCTGCGGCAGGACCGTCAGCTAGATCATTAGCTGGGATGCGTTGGGCAGGCGCGGGCTTTAGGGGTTTCATAAGCGTGCAGTGTACTATAAAAATTCATGGCACTAAATGTAGGCCGGCGAAATTCGTTCGAAGAAAGTGAGTATACGCATGACGAAGGCTGGCGTAATATTTGATCTTGATGGTGTCTTGATTGACTCTGAGGGGCTGTATTACCGGGCGTATAGTGAAGTGCTTAAGCCGTATGGAGTGATTGTGACTCAGCGCGAATACGAGGAGGAGTGGATCGCTAAAGGGACTGGACCGGAATACATTGTGGAAAAGCATAGTCTGCCAGTCGATCCCAATGAGTTGCGCAAGCTGCGCTCGCCCATCTTTCTCAATTTGCTGGAAACCGAAGTGACCCTCATGCCGCATGTGGAAGAGACCCTTACCCGCCTGTCTGACTAT
Source organism: uncultured Enterobacteriaceae bacterium (assembly GCA_964639795.1). Taxonomy (GTDB): domain Bacteria; phylum Desulfobacterota; class Binatia; order Bin18; family Bin18; genus Bin18. The sequence continues at coordinate 4,741 of CAZXFE010000106.1, forward strand.
TTTGAGCTGACAGTGGCGACCAATAGTAATCGAAAGCATTTGGACTTTGTACTCAACCGTTTTGGCATCACCCGGTTCTTTCCACAGACTGTTGCGCGCGAAGATTATGATCGGGCCAAGCCTGAACCAGACGCGTTCCTAGCCGCAGCACAACGACTAGGATTGGCACGGGAGCACTGTGTTGTTATTGAAGATACGTATCGCGGTGTGACGGCCGCTGCTAAGGCGGGGATTGCCTGCATTGCTGTTCCAAACGAATATACGCTACACAACGACTTCAGCCAGGCCAAATTGGTCTTGTCCGATTTGGGAGAACTGACGCCTGAGGCTGTGCGCTCGTTGCTGGAGGGGGATTAGGTGTTGCGGAATTAGGGTTGGTAGTCTGGGTTGGGCGATGACGTAGCGCTAAGAGTTTAGGGAAGGGCTGCCTCCTACCACCGCCCGGTAATGAAGTCTCCGGGCGACTATACAACGCCGGCTCACTTCGCTGATTGTTTCGCTCGTCGAGCTGGCGGATTCGCTGATATATGAATACCACCGCCCACCAGGGTAAAGCTAAAGGCGGAAAACATCTTTCCCCAACGCGGGTTTTCCTCTATGCTGGCCCTCGCAACAGCGGCGGGGATAGCGCTGTAAAAGGAGGACGATGCATGACGGCCCAAGAATCAAACCAAGACGCAAGGCATTTCACTGATAAATATGTACAAGCAAATGGCCTGAAGTTTCACTATCTGGATTGGGGCAGTTCGGAAAAGCCGTCTTTGGTGTTGCTGCACGGGGTGGGACAAACGTGTCATACCTGGGATTTGTTTGCCGCGGCTATGTCTGAGCATTTCCACGTCATGGCCTTTGACCAACGCGGCCACGGAGACACGGATTGGGCTCCGGATAAGGACTACTCACGAGCAAGCATGGTCAAAGACGCCAATGCGTTCACTGACGAGTTGGGCCTGGACCGATTTTTCTTGACAGGTATGTCGATGGGCGGCGCAAACTCTCTCGCATTTACCGCGAATTATCCTGACAAGGTTGAGGCTCTGGTGGTGGTTGATGTCGGGCCGCGTGTTGAACCGAAAGGTGTGAAGCATATCCGAGATTTTATGAAGAATTATCGCGAATTTGACTCGCTGGATGAGGCCGCGGCCGTTATTCATAAGTTTAATCCGCGTCGGTCCCTTGAAATCGTCCGTAAATACACTGTGATATATAACCTGAAGCAGCTGCCAAGCGGGAAATGGACGTGGAAGTATGACACCTATTTTAGCGATGGCCATGGCAAGGTTGATCTCAAACAGATGCAAGACGAGCTGTCGGTTGCGGTGAAGAAGATTCAGTGTCCGACCTTGTTGGTCAGAGGGGGAGATAGCGATGTGTTCTCGTTGGATGGAGCGCGAGACTTGCAAGAAAATATTCCCGGTTCTGAATTTGCCTTAGTCGAGAAGGCCGGCCATTCGGTCATGGGCGATAACCCGGCAGGCTTCGAGTCTGCGGTACGCGGTTTCTACGAGAAAAAGGGCTATCTGTAGGCTTGGTGAACCTTTCCGGACTTTGGGTAGCGGCGTGTGCGGCGCTTACGAATTGAGGAGATAGATATATGCATCTTGGTCTCACGGATAAAGTCGTCATCGTCGGCGGTGCGAGCAAAGGCATAGGCAGAGCGACCGCGCTCGCGTTCGCCCAAGAAGGGGCCAACGTTGTGATTTGCGCCCGCAACCCGGAGTTGCTGGAAAAAACCGCCGGGGAGATTCGGAGCGAAACCGGGGCTGAGGTGCTGCCGGTTGCCGGAGATCTGTCACAAGCCGATGCGACTGAGAAGCTGGTCGATGAGACAATAACGAAATTCGGGACCGTACATGTGCTGGTGCCGAATACGGGTGGTCCGCCGATGGGCGGTTTTGGCGAAATGGACGACGCGGCCTGGGAAAATGCTTTTTCGCTTAATTTCCTTAGTACGGTCCGGCTCATTCGGAAAGTGCTGCCGTATATGGAAAAGCAGGGCTGGGGGCGCATCGTCAGCGTGATGTCCATGTCGGTCAAAGAGCCGATAGACGGACTCATCCTGTCCAACGGTGTGCGCCCGGCCGTGATCGGTATGGCAAAAACGCTGTCGCGTGAGATCGGCAAGCACAACATCACGATCAACACGGTCTTACCCGGCCGTATTCTGACCGATCGACTCAAGGGTGGGCTTGCCGCGCGGGCGGAGAGAACCGGAAAAACTTTGCAGCAAACGCTGGAAGCCAGTGCGAGAGAAGTTCCCCTGGGACGCATCGGGGATCCATCCGAAATGGCAAGCGGCATTGTCTTTCTTGCCTCAGAGGCAGCCAGCTATATCACTGGCGTGAGCCTGCAGATTGATGGTGGCGCGATTCGGGGACTGTTGTAGCCGCCAATGCTATTGCCAGTTCCGTTCCGCGACAAAGGGAGAGATTCTTCGCTACGCTCAGAATGACAGGACCGGGCGCGCATGGTTTTTCGGATAGGTACTAAGCCACGTGCCCCAATCCCATTCGCCAGAAAAAGGCGGATGTGATGGACCACACTCTTCAAACCGCTATCCAGGCAGCAAAAGCCGCTGGAGAAATCGCCCTCCAGTATTTCAAGACCAACCTGAGTGTTGAACTCAAAGCCGACCGGGAGTGCGAAACTCGCATTGTCGAGATACTGCGCGCAGAGTTTCCCGACCATGGCGTTCTGGGCGAAGAGTTTGGCGAGCAGCCAGGTAACAGCTCCACTCGCTGGATTATTGATCCGATTGATGGCACCAAGAATTTTATTCGAGGCATTCCGTTCTTTGCGACGCTGATTGCCTTAGAAGAAGACGACGAGATTACTGCCGGCGTAATGTATGCTCCGGCGATCGACGAGCTGCTGTACGCGCAAAAAGGGCAGGGAGCGTTTGCCATTGGCAAACGCGTGCATGTCTCGGATATTGCGCAGCTAGGAGATGCCATGCTGGTTCACGGTGGGCTGCATGATTTGAAAACCCGGCCGTGTTGGCAGCCGTTCTTACGATTGGTGGATGGGTCTGCTCGTCAACGTGGTTTCGGGGATGCCCTAGGGCATAGCCTGGTAATGCAAGGGCTAGCCGAGGTGGCCTTAGAGCCTGAGATCAAGCCCTGGGATGTGGCCGCAAGCAAGATTATTGTGACCGAAGCAGGTGGCCGGTTTTCCGATTTCGCCGGAAGCCCGTCGATCTATTCGGGCGATGCGGTGATATCAAACGGCCGTATCCACGACGAGGTGCTGCGCATTCTGCAGGGCTGACCGGGTGGGGCTAGCCGCCTCCCTTATCAGAGTTTATCCGTTTTTCGCAAGAACGTAGCGTACTGACTACTGTCATTCTGAGGAGCTATACGACGAAGCATATCTTTGTCCTGTGCATCTGAGATATTTTTCGCTTCCGGTACGCTCTCGGTCAGAATGACATGCATCGAATCCGCATTGACAAACCACTAAACGCCGTAGAACTTTGCGGCGTTTTCTCCCAAAATTTTATCGACGGAGGAAGCGGGTAAAGAGGCGAGCACCTCGCGTGCTTTTTGCACCGGGTCAACAAATCCCTCTGCGTGTGGGTAGTCGGAGCCGATAAAGAAGCGATCGTCGCCAACAAACTGGACCATGAGCGGAAACATCTTTTCTTCCGGATCACCATTGACCCAGATATTACGCGCAAAGTATTCGCTTGCCGGGCGTTTCATCTGTGAGGTATGGCCCATATATTTATAGCGGTAATCAATCCGTTCCAGCCATTCACCCACCCAGCCGACCATGGATTCAATCGTCCCGACGCGGAGCTGCGGAAAGCGCTCAAAAACCCCGTCGTACATCATCGCGGTGACGGCCTGACGAGGATCCTGGATGATGCTCATGGTGACATACATGAAACCTGGATCACGGCCGCGAAACCACTCACTGCCTGTGTAGTTGGGATGTCCAACCAGGTGTAGGCCGATACTGAGGTCAAGGTCCTGTGCAGCGGCCCAGACCGGGTCGTACTCCGGTAGCCCAAAGCTTTTGCCGTCAATCGGTGCGGCTGCTACGAATATTGTCCGGCCACCGAGTTTGGCGATACGCTCCATCTCACGTACGGCCAATTGGGGGTCGCGCAGCGAGATATGCGCAGCGGGATAGAGTCGATTCTTGTGTGCGGCACACAGCTCAAACGTCCAGGTGTTATAGGCCCGGCAGTGCGCATCGGCTAGCTTCGGATCGTTAACCTCGCCTTCCCAAAACAGGCCGAGCGTCGGGTAGATGACTTGAGATTCGATCTTCTCGTCATCTAAAAACTTAATGCGCTGGCCCATGTCTTCCCACTCGGCACTATAGTAGTGGTACCGGTCAAAGCTGCCCAGTTCCTGGCCTTGCTCTTTTTGGCCGTAACCGACGACGGCGCCCAGAAAGGCTTCAACGTCGAAGATCTGCATGGGTTTCCCATCGACCAGTAACTTCTTGTCCCCGTTTATGGAATCGGTTTCAACCCGCATGGCCCGGTCCCGGTAGGCGGGATCGACATAGCGGGTGAACATATCGAGGGGTTCGATAAAATGGGCATCTCCATCGACGACTTTCATATTCAGGCCTCCTGACTCGTGGTTGTAATCAGTTGTATGTCTGTTGGTACTGCCGTCCTTGAGAAAATGCAAGAGAACTGGAATTGGTAGCAGGCGCGGAGTATAGAGAGCCACTCACAAGACGGCCGGTCATTCTCGTGTAAACGAGAATCCAGAGGGGAGGCCAAGGGTGCTGACATCTAACTCATCTTGCTAGAAGCAGGTTTGTTGGGCATTCTTAGAAGAGCGTGACAAACGTCATCTCATACGGGAGGAAGAGTATGCAAGCGCCTATCGAAATCATTGAATTCTCAGATTATTTGTGACCGTGGTGCTACCCGGCCGCGGAGCGGCTGCGAAAAATCAAGGAACGCTTTGGAGACCGTGTGTCTATACAGTGGCGCCCCTTTGCGCTCCGGCCTCAATTCGAGTCGGCTCCGTTTCGCTTTCAAGACAGTTATGTCGAAAACGCGTGGCGCAAGGCGTCTGCGCTTGCTGAGCCGGATGGCCTTACTTATACCATGTGGCCGCACGATGATTTCCCACGCTGGAGTATGCCCGGCCTGGAAGCGGGTGCTGCGGCTCAGCAGCAGGGTGAGGGACTCTTCCTGCGTTTTCACACGGAATTATACCGGTCTTTCTTCATAGAGAATAAGAGTTTGATTGAGAAAGAGACCTTTGTCACGGTTGCCCGCAGTAGCGGACTCGATATGACCCGGTTTTTGCGGGATATCGAGGATAAGGCGTTCCAAGACCAGGTTCGTGAGCAGTGTGCGGATGCGGCGGATACCTATTTCGTGAGCGCGGTCCCAACCGTTCTTATTGGCGGCAAAACGCGCCAAATCGGTATGGTTCCGGCAACAGCATATCTAGATGACCTTGCCCGGCTAGGCCTGGAATAGGGGTCTTTATGGCGGAAAATGAGGAACACACGTTCAATCTGCGTTTCTCGCTGAGTACGCAGATTCCAACCGAAGCCTGGGACGACGAAGATTTTGAGGGGGACGAGTGGTTGAAGGAGTGGGAAATCGTTATAAAACCGGGCCTAATCCGTGCAGTATTTGCACATTTACGTCAATTTGAAGGTTGGGACTGCCATGCCCGGAGCCGTGGCTTGTCTCCGTTTGATGAGATCGAGATAGTGATGCGGAAGGGCGAGGCGAAGAGGGACAGATAGGCGCGATATGTCTCGATGTGTCTAATGAGCTGGAGGTGTCAAAAAGGGCAGGCAAATCGCCTGCCCTTTTTTCTTAAAAGAGAATGCTGTCTAGGAAGGCATGATTATAGCTGCGTTGAGCCCAGCAGGTTGCCGCCCAGAGAGGGATGGCCAACGCTCTTATCACCCAACACGTTGATCAACGAGGCCTTGCCTGACTTGAGCGCCCGTTCCAGCGCTGGAACAATTTGGTCTGGTTGCTCGACATGCTCGGTGTATACCCCCATAGGCTCGAACACCTTGTCGTACCGAATGTCCTTCACCATGTCGAACGGATCGGTGCGACCTTTGAGCAGCGGCATAGATTCAAAAGTCGGCCCCCAGGAACTATTGTTCCAGAGCAGGGTGACAATCGGGATGTCGTATTTGGCCGCGGTTTCCATATCCATGCCGCCGATGCCCAGGCCGCCGTCACCGCTGACTACGATGACTTGTTTGCCCGGACGACCCAGCTGCACGCCGATGCCCATGCCCACGCCGTGTCCGACCGGGGCGAGGGGGCCGGCGTCTACAATCTGGCCTGGCTCATGCGCGGTGAACCACTGGCTGGTGTAACCACTCAGGGTGAAGCTGTCGATAATCAGCGTGGCGTCTTTATCGATGACCGACGTGAGGTCTTTGGCCAAACGATCGGGATGGATCGGGGTCGCGCCGTGGTTTTTTTGCTCCCGTTCCGCAATCAGTTGCTGGTAGTTCTCACGCACTTCAACGATCTTTTTGAGCCAGGGGCTTTCACGTTTGGCGCTAAAGTCGAGCTTCATCTCTTTGACCTTATCGATCATTTGGCGCAAGACGAGCTTCGGATCGCCGACAATGCCGACTTCTGCCGGGACATGCCAGCCCACGCGCTGCGACGTGGCATCAACCTGAATATAGGTTGCCTTGTCGCTCCAGGTGGGCGGCTGGCCGAATTTTTCGCCGCTCCAGAACCTGAAGCCTATGGCCATAACCACGTCGGCTTCGCCCGTGAACGGCTTTTTCCACGGGCCACGAACGGCCAGTTGGTGATCCTCATCCACAGCTCCCTGGCCGGCGCGGCGGCAATAGACCGGGGTGCTGGTCAGTTCGGCGAATTCTTTGAGCTCATTCTCGGCGTGTGACCAGAAAATACCGTCGCCACCGGCGATGATCGGCTTTTGGGACTGGAAGATCATTTCGACCGCGCGCTCTATTTGACGCGGGTCTCCCTGGCAGCGCAGCTCGTCTGGACCATAGACTTTCGCGCCTTTACGCTGTTTGCCTGCGTCCTCCTGTTGGTAGAGGATATTAGTCGGAATTTCGAGCAGCGACACACCCTGGGGTGCTGAGGTGGCTTCGCGAAATGCCTGGCGTAAGTCAATTTCAATCGTTGACCAGTCCAGGACACGTTTGGTAAATTTAGAGAAAGAACTCACCACTTCTGACCCATAGGCTTCCTGGAACGATCCAATAAGATCTTCCGTCGTAGGATGCTGTCCGGACAGACACACCACCGCACTATTTGTCAGACCGGCCACACACAGGCCGGTCACCGCGTTGGTCAGGCCGCAGCCTGCGGTGACACAGCAGATGCCGGGCTTACCGGTCACGCGCGCATACCCGTCTGCCGCATAGGCAGTTGCCTGTTCATGGCGCATGTGTATGAGTTTGATGCCGTTGTCTCTGAGAGTGGCCAGTATCGGAAAGGTGTGTCCGCCATTGACTGCGAACATATATTCGACGTTCTGTTCTTTTAAAATACGGCCAATGAGCGTTCCGCCGTCTACTGCTGCCATGTGCTGTGTCCTCCTTCGTGTGTTCTCTGGAAGGCGTGCCTCCCATTGGGAAGCGGCATC
>CAZXFE010000107.1:0-12296 GCA_964639795.1 uncultured Enterobacteriaceae bacterium
CAACGGCTTTTATTATTAATGTCGGACGCGGAGCGATTATCCAGGAAACGGCCTTAATCGACGCCCTCAAAGAAGACCGCATTGGCGGCGCAGGGCTGGATGTCACCGACCCTGAGCCACCAGAGCTAGACAGTGAGCTATTCTATCTCCCAAACGTCATTTTGACTCCACATTATTCCGGCATACGCTCCAACTATTGGGAACATTCAGTAGCCCTGTTTCGCCCAATACTCAGCCAATATTTACGCGCGGAGCCCATGGACAATGTGGTGGACAAGCGCGGCGGGTATTAGAGGTGAAGGCAGTCAGGCCGCAAACATATCCTGGCCTTTCCTATACGCAAAGATACTCTGATCCGCGTTGCGATTGACTAATTCCCGCTCATACATGGGGTGGAACAGGCTGCGCACTTCGTGCTCAAGCTCGCATAACACTTGCCCGGTTTTGGGATGCACGATGGCCTGAAAGCGGTACTGATGATCGTCGCTCTCTTGAGTGATCAATTTATGACGTTTCAGAAATTTATGCGGAGCAGAAAAGTTAGTAATGTATACGGCAATATGATGCCCATCATAGGCGGGAATGGACCGAGCGGTTTCTCGAAAACGTAAGGTCTGAGAACGACCGACTTCGACTTGGGCGATCGCCGTGCCTTTCTCTTGGATAACTGTGCCCGGCGTCTGCATTACTTCCTTATAGAACTGACAAATCCCACCTGCAGTCCGTGGCTCGACAGGCATCTCGATATACGGCAGGCCAAGGGTCATATTACCGAACTGTGGACTCGGCGCATAACAGCGCAACTGATTGCCCCAGGGACACGTCACGGCGACATGACCCCTTTTGGCCGACCAACGAAAGGCTGTATTGGCGAGCCGCTTTTGCACCCGCCCAAGCCGGGTCTGCAACATCTCCAAGTCTGGAACCACGACCCCGATGTGGCCTCGAAAGACTTGCGGGTCATTCGCCGGGAGGTGAAACTGCTGCTGGCCAACATTCACCCACATATTGCCTGGTCCGACCATCATATACGGGTCACGGGTAAACCCGAGGCCAGAGATATAGAATGTCGAAGCGATAGACTGGTCCGGTACCGTCACATTGACGTGTTCCATACCGATAATGTTTCCAACATCCTGCGTAGCTCGATCATATTTTTTCTGGTTTGGCATGACTCATCCCTCCTTTGCTCAACAGCTCAGAAGCCGATTATCCTCTCCCTCCTCCCATTTGACAAGGTTGGCAGAGACTTTGCCCGGATGGTAGAGTGCAATACACTAACAAAGAAGGAGAAGGTCTATGCTCGCACTCGACCACGTGCGTATTCTCGATTTGTCGCATTTTGAGGCTGGTCCGTCGTGTACGGAATTACTAGCATTCCTTGGTGCGGACGTGATAAAAGTCGAGCCTCCAAAGAAGGGAGAAGCGGCACGAAAGTTTCTGACAAACGACCCTGGGCTCGATTCTCATTTGTTTATTCTACTGAATGCCAATAAGCGCAGTGTGTCGCTCAATCTTAAAGCCGAACGCGGTCGTGACCTCTTCCGCTCACTCGTCCCGCACGTTGATGTGGTACTCGAAAACTTCTCTCCCGGCACTATGGAAGGTCTGGGACTGGGCTATGATTCCCTCCGGCAAATCGACCCACGGATTATCTATGCCACGATTAAAGGCTTTGGTACTTTCGGACCGTGGAGCGGCTATAAAAGTTTCAACTCCATCGCACAATCCACCGGCGGAGCGCTTAGCATCACCGGTTTAGCGGATTCGCCGCCGCTCAAACCCGGTCCAACGATCGGGGATACGGGCACGGGCATCCACTGTGCGGTAGGTATTCTCGCGGCGCTGTTACAGCGCGGGAAAACCGGCCAGGGCCAGCACGTTGAAGTTTCCATGCAAGATGCCGTAGTCAATTATATGCGCGTGCCTCTGCGGCATCATATCCAGACCGACGCGGTCGTCCAACGCAACGGTAACCGCCTCAGCCATGCAGCGCCAACAGATACCTATCCCTGCGCTCCAGGCGGTCCGAATGACTACGTCTACTTGATGGCAACCACACCACGTATGTGGGAAAACATATTACGTACAATTGGCCGCGAGGATCTGATTGACGACCCGCGCTATACGAGTATGTCTGAGCGGAACAAACGTTTTGACGAGGTGTATGACCTCATTAAAGCCTGGACAACACAGCATCCCAAGTTTGTGGTCATGGAGCGGTTTGGGAAGGCAGGGGTGCCCTGCGGGGCGGTCTTTGATTCACAAGATATCCTGACTCACCCGCAGCTTCGGGAACGCGGTATGGTGGCAACCATCGAGCACCCGACTCGGGGGTCCATTACGATGCCCGGCTGCCCGGTGCAGCTCGACGATTCGCCAGTCAACGTGACCCCTGCGCCCTTACTCGGCCAACACAATAGCGAAGTGTACCATGACTTGTTGGGTCTCTCCGCAGAAAATCTGCAAGAGCTGGAAGAAGAGGGCGTTATTTAACGAAGGACTGGCAGGCGAGTGGCCTTCTGGAAATTCACGTTCGTTCGCTCAGGCTATCCAGCTAAAAACAGCGCCACACACAAGGCAAGACCGCCGACATAGGTCCCCACGGAGCCGATAAAACGTAATGGATTCGGCTTGTCCAGGGTGGGAAATGCAATCATGCCGGCGGCATGCACATAGCGAAAGGCAGTTACCGCTATCATCATCCAGACAACCCATGTCGCAGGCTCACCCGCCATTGCAACCACGACCATGAGGACGGCGAGTATAGGCGCGTACTCGGTTGCATTGCCGTGCGCACGAACCATTTTATACAGACGGTCAGTAGGATCGGAATTTGTCCCAATAATCGTTTCCGTTTTCGCTCGTGTCATGGAGACTGCAAAGCCCAGCCCAAATACTAAAAGACCGAGTAGTCCCGTACACATCATCGCCGTTGCCATACACTCCTCCTTATACGTCTATAGGTTTATGCTTCTCTCCTGAATTTCTCTCACCTACGTTGTAACATCCTGTGTGGAGGATCTGCTTGAGTCAAGGGGAGTTTTTCAACTGCCTGCCTCGGCCAGCTCTTCCATCTTCCCAGCCAGGGTGAAGTCAAGTTCGGTGATTCCTCCGGCATCATGTGTTGCCAGGTCAACGTTGACCGTACTGTAGACGTTGAACCACTCGGGATGATGATTCATAGATTCGGCCACCAGGGCTACACTCGTCATGAAACCAAAAGCCTGCACAAAATCTCTGAATTTATACTCCCTGTGGAGTTTCCTATCGGCTATCGCCCAGCTGGGGATGTCACTTAATTTTGCTTGAATATCCGCATCAGACAGCTTCTGTCGCTTTGCCATATCATCCTCCTGGAAGTTTATGAGCCTGCGGCGCTTTCCGCCGCAACTGCTGGGATAACGTTCTCTAGTTCTACTTTCTTAATTTTGACGAGGAATAGAATAATAGCGCTCACTGCGCCGACCCCGGCAGCCACAAAGAGCGGCAGGGTCCAGTCTCCGCCACTCTTCTCAATCAGCTGGCCGGCCGACCACGGACCAAGAATCCCAGCGAACGTACCGAGCGTGTTCATCATGCCAAAGATCGCACCAGCTTGATGCGGGTTAAACTCTATCGCTATGGTCGTAAAGATACCTATGCCGATACTGAAAAGCCCATAAAAGAGCACTAGGAAAACTACACAGACTGCGGCTGAAGGCGCCAGGGCTGCCATGACCAAACATGGCAACGCTAAGGCCAGTCCAAATCCGCCAAAGCGGACGCGCGCAAATTGGGGGCTCCAGCCGTTGCGCAAAAGCCAGTCTGATAATGCACCAGACCCTACGATACCCACAAATGCCCCAGCATGCATAAAGACGCCGACTGTGGACATCTCCCCAATAGACATGCCCCGCGCCTCGACCAAATAGCTCGGAAACCAAAACAGAAACATCCACAGCACATAGGCAAAACACATATAGGAAAATGTCACGATGAGCAGAGACGTATTGGCAAAGACGGTCCGCAGCGGGAGCGAAACGGCAGGCTTTGGTGTCAAGTTCGCTTCAATATAGGTGCGCTCCTCTTCGCTGATCTGAGGATGTTCCGAGGGTGTGTCCGTGGCAAACCGCAGCCAAACCACGGCCCAGATAAGGCCGAGCAGGGCATTAAAATAGAAAACGATTTGCCATGAGAAGTTGAGAATAATCCACCCGGTAAGTGGGTAGGCAACCATTTGACCGACAGTCACCCCGGACACACTCAGGGTCTGGGCCCGGCCAAACTCCGCGCGCGGAATCCAGTGCGCGTTGAGCGCTGTGAGAGCTGGGAATGTCACCGACTCAAACATGCCGACCAGAAAGCGGGTACTGAGAAGCAGCCAAAAAACCGAGACGGCCTGAGGAGTGAGCGCCGTGAAGAGCGAAAAGCCGAAAAAAGCAAAGGCCAGCACCTTACGCGCGCTCCACCGGTCGGCAACCAGGCCGCCCGGCAACTGGAGGACAGCGTAGCCAACCAAGAAGGCAGAAAAGATCGTGCCCAACTCACTCTTACTCCAGCCGGCAGTGGCCATGATAACCGGCGCCGCAACGGCGATATTGACGCGATCGATATAGTTAATGACTGTTCCGGAGAACAGCAAACCTACAATCTTGTAACGGACCGGTCTCGCCATGGCCCCCCCTTTGTGACGGCTAGTGAATACTCCCTTCGCGTAGGAGTCCCGGCATCGAATATGCCATGTATGCATGTATGATAGATACGCTCGTGCGGTCAAGCCTAAGTAAAGGAGCGCAGGTGAGGAGTAAACAGTATGAAAAAGACCGGCGTTGTCATTGATAGAGAGGGTTGGCTACTCTTGGTGGAAGAGCCACTCTATTCCATCCGCTTTATTGATCGTGAGGGTACGCAGGAGTTGGCCGTTGTAACCCGGGTGGAAGGTCTGGAATTATTTCTCGAAGCGCCTTTGCCGCTCACCCTCGCACTCACAACGTGGCAAAGCCCACACAAGACCGGCGTCGTCGCGATTGGCTATCAACTCCACCCGCCTTTCGGCGCTAGTAAGGACGGCGTTTTCTATCTCAATCCGTGTCAGGCAAGCGATAGCGCCATCCTGCACAAGCTCGTACAGCAGGACAATCTCGCGATGATCTTCCTGAACGAAGATTGCAGTCTGCACTACACCACTGCTCTCCCCCTCGCCCCCAGACAGCTCGAGAAATGGCGGAAATCCCTGGCCTTGTTGAACCAAGAATCAAAAGGCAGTCTGCTTGATGGCCAAGACGATGCTGAATTCGATACCGCCCTTCACATGTTTCAGGAGCAGTACAGTCTGGAGGATATTCTCACTGGCAGGTTTCGGACGTAAGTGTTCGCACTCAAACAAATGTTTGCAGCTAAACGGTTGACAGCCAAATCCCAAGAGTGCAAGGGTTTAGGAACAGGAGAGAAGTCATGCCAGAGTCTTCGTTGCTGCACTCGCAACGTATCAATATTCAAGAGGACGATCCGTACGAGATCCTTTTTACGAGCGGGCTCACCGACGGCCTGCCGGTTGTTCCCCCAACCGAGGAGCGGGTCACACGTATGCTCGCGAGTGTGGACCGTGACCCACGGCAGGTCTTGGGAACAGTTGGACCCAACTATGGTCCGGCTACTGTTGAAAAGGTCGCCATCAATGCCGTTATGGCCGGCTGCCAAGCGTCATATTTTCCGGTTGTGGTTGCCGCAGTGGAAGCACTGTGTGAAGACCAGTTCGCCGCCCATGCCATCAATGTGACAACATTCTCCGCAACCCCACTGACGATTATCAATGGTCCGATCCGCCACACGATCGGGGTAAATTGCGGGCATAATGCCCTCGGACATGGGTTTCGGGCAAATGCAACAATCGGCAGGTCATTGCGCCTGATTATTCTCAATATTGGCGGAGCCAAGCCGCAACAGATCTGCAAAGCTACCCTTGGGCATCCGGCCCAGTTTACCTTCTGTGTTGGTGAGGCTGAGGAGCAGACTCCGTGGGAACCGTTGCATGTGGAAAAAGGGTTTCAAGCAGAGCAAAGCACTGTCACCTTGTTTGGCGGCCATTCTCCTTTTCAGATGAGCGACCATGCCAGTCGCACCGCAGAACAACTAGCCCTCTCGCTGGGCTGGACTATGGCCTCGGTGTGGAATCACAAAAATTTCCCAGTGTTCTCAGATACGGCGCTCATTGTTGGCCCAGAGCACGCCAAGACCTTTGCCCAAGACGGCTGGTCAAAGAACGATTTGCGTCAGTTCTTGTTTGAGAAGATTCGCCGCCCCTTGCGCGAGCTGCGGCCCGGAGTCAACGGCGGAGAAGGCGCTGGCATTAGTATGCTGGCCGGTATCAACGTACAGACTCCACCTGCAACTGATGATACGCTCTATGCAAAGTTTCCTGCTCCAGAGAGCATCCTTGTTTTTGTAGCAGGCGGAACCGCAGGACGTTTTTCTGCCGTTGTTCCAGGCTTGGTCCGGGGTAGCTCCGGCAGTACAATTACTACCAAGGAGATTCGTCAATAAGAAAGGAGAAACGCATGGGAACCTTATTACTTGATCCTACTTCGCAACCGGAACAACAGAACAAAGCCTTTGCAGTCCGCCTAGATACGCTGTCAGATAAGACCATAGGCTTATTGGATATTAACAAAGCAAAGGGCGTTTTCTTCCTCGACCGCCTTGAGGAAATCTTGCGCGAACAGTACGGCGTCAAAGAGGTCTTACGACGCACGAAATTAACACCAGGTCGGCCCGCGGCTGACGCTATTCAGCACGAACTCCAGGAAAAATGTGACGCCGTCATCGAAGCACTCAGCGATTGAGGAGCGTGCATATCGTGCAGTTCGCACGATGTCGTCGCGCTGGAAGAAAAAGGGATCCCGACGGTAAATATCGCAACAACAGAATTCCTGAGTGCTGCCCACGCTCAATGCTCGGCACTAGGCATGGCCCGGTACGAGCCTATTCTCGTCCCACATCCGATTCAGCCCAAGCTGCAGGATGAGGTCAGTGTTCTGGCCGACCAAGTGATCGACCAGATTGTAGGCAAATTGCTCAAACAAAAAGTGCAGCAGGCGGCATAAAGGTTATCTCCCCTCTCTTGAGAGGGGAGAGGTTGCACGTGGATACAACCGTTATCGCTAGCGGCTTGGAGTTTCCCGAGGGACCCGTTTGCTATCCGGACGGCAGTGTATATTTTGTCGAAATCAGAGGCGGGCGGGTCCGCAAGATTGCTCCAGATGGTACGCTGTCAGTCTTCGCCAAGCCAGGTGGTGGTCCAAACGGGGCCGCACGAGGACCGGATGGGGCGCTATACGCTACCAACAACGGCGGCTTAGCCTGGCGTAGAGGGTTACCCGTCGGTCCGGCGTCGGGTTACGAGACCGGGGCTATCGAACGCGTCAATATCAATGGTCAGGGCACTGTTGAACGGATATACACGTCGTGTGAAGGCGCTCAACTCAGTGCCCCGAACGATTTAGTATTTAATGCAGAAGGAAATTTTTACTTTACCGATCCCGTTCATCGCGATCCGGCAATCCACGAGTCACTTAACGAGCCAACCAAGCGCAAGGGCAGTGTCTATTACGCCAGCCCGAACGGCACCCACATTCAGCGTGTAGCAACAGACCTTCAGCACCCCAACGGCATTGGTCTCACCCCAGACGGCAAAACGCTGCTTGTGGCAGAAACCTTTGCATCTGGACTGTGTGCCTTTCCTATTCTCGCTCCAGGCGAACTCGGCGAACGCCAGCCGTTCTGCAAACTGCCGGATGGCTATCACCCTGATGGGTTTTGTTTAGATGAAGAAGGCTATGTTCTCGTTTGTGGTGTCCTAGGGGGTGGGATTATTGTCTTTGATCCAAACGGCAAACAAATTGATTTGATTCCCAGTGAAGACAAAGTGGTCACCAACATCGCTTTCGGCGGGTTGGAGTTGAAGACGTTGTATATTACTGAGTCCGGGCTAGGCCGGATTGTAGCGATGGGGTGGGAGCGGAAAGGTTTGGAGCTGCTTTAGCCGTGAAAAAGATGGTAGGGGCGAAGCATTCTTGTGTGTTCTGCCGTGTTACGTTCCCTCACTCTGCTGGAATGTTTCACCCCAACCAGACCGTGATACCGTTATCCCGGATTTACAAATTCGTCCTATAATCCTGCTCCACAAACTCGTCGATCTGCTCAGCCATTTTACTGTCGCCGCCCATTTTGGCTGCCAAGATCTTACCAAACGAAATCTTTAGTCGATCGGACCAGGTGTCAGGCTTCCATAGTTGGGCACGAATAAACGCCTTGGCACAGTGGTAGAACACTTCTTTAATGTTCACCCGAATAACAACTACTGCAGGTTTTCCGCGTGCGGATAGACGTTCTAGAATTTCCGGGTCAGTGGTGAGTTCGGCCGTGCCGTTCACGCGAAGCGTTTCAGCCGTACCAGGCAGGAGAAAGATGAGGCCCACATGTGGATTGGCCAGAATATTGGTCAAACCAAAAATAAGCTTATTGCCCGAACGATCAGGGATGAGCAGAGTCTTTTCGTCCTCAATGGCCACAAATCCAGGACCGTCGCCTTTTGGGGAGACATCCTGATTGCCCTCTACGTCTGCGGTGGCCAGCAACAAAAACGGTGAGCGTTTGATAAAGTCCATGCAGGCCTCATCCAGCT
Source organism: uncultured Enterobacteriaceae bacterium (assembly GCA_964639795.1). Lineage (GTDB taxonomy): Bacteria > Desulfobacterota > Binatia > Bin18 > Bin18 > Bin18. The sequence goes on from CAZXFE010000107.1 coordinate 8,666, forward strand.
CTGTCCATAACTTGTGAGGGACGAGTTCGCCTGGGGATCCAACTAATTCACGCAGTTGCTCTGCGCTGCTGATACGATGGGGATCTGCCGTTGCGGTCATAAGCCTGTCTCCTTTGGCACCGGAATGTCCCTTCCTTTCTACGCAAAACACGATAAAGTGCAAGCTTCAAAAACCTAAAAGGGAGGATTCATTATGGCAGAGCTTGATGTTGAAGTGAAGAACCGCGTCGGTATCCTGACTCTGAATCGCCCCGATAAACTGAATGCCTTAACGCGAGACATGGGTCGCACGGCAGTTGCTACGCTCCGGGAAATGGCGGAAAACCCCGATATTGGCGCTATTGTCCTCACGGGGGCAGGCCGGGGATTTTGCGCCGGCGGTGATGTCTCAGCCATGCAAAAAGGCGAAGAAATCGGCAGCAAGGATTCTACCCTGGAGCAGCAGATCGATCAGCTGCGCGAAGGCCACACCTGGCCGTGGCTGTTGCACCATATGCCCAAGGTTACGATTGCGGTGATCAACGGCCCAGCCGCCGGGGCCGGGTTGGGACTGTCATTGTCGTGCGACCTGCGTTTTGTCTCAGATCAAGCTCGACTAGGAACAGCCTACGCACGCGTGGGATATGGTGGCGATTATGGCACCACTTGGCAGCTCGCCCGCCTAGTCGGACAGGCCAAGGCCAAAGAACTGTTCTTTTTACCGGACATGATTACTGCGGACGAAGCGCTTCGGATCGGCTTGGTCAATCGTGTTTTCCCGCAAGACCAGCTCATGAGCGCATCCCTGGACCTGGCCGAACGCATCGCGTCCGGTCCGCTGGTGAGTTATCGCTATATGAAAGCCAACGTGAATGCGTCGGGCGGTGTCGATTTTAGAACTATGCTCGACCGTGAGGCGGAAACACACCTGCGCTGTGGTCAGACAGAAGATCATAAAGAAGGCGTGAATGCGTTTATGGATAAGCGCCAGCCAACTTTCCGAGGCCGGTAGAGGGTGGAATACTGAAACATTTTTCGCTCGCGTTCAGCGCTCTTTTTCAACGTTCTTGCTCAGTAATGACACACAACGTTAAAAAAAGGAGAAAATAATGTCAGATCTCACACCTCAGGTTCTTGCAGACGGCTTTATCTTTCTGGAGGGTCCGCGTTGGCACGACGGCAAACTGTGGGTTTCGGATATGTTTGCCGAAAAGATAGTGACCGTGGACATGCAGGGTAATACCAAGCAGGTCGCAACGGTCCCTGAGCGTCCGTCGGGACTGGGCTTTTTGCCCGATGGACGCCTGCTCATCGTGTCCATGCGCAACAAAAAGCTGCTTCGCAAAGACCCGGATGGCTTAAAAGAAGTGGCCGATGTATCTTCTCTGGTCGAAGGCGAGATTAATGACATGGTCGTGGATGCCCAGGGCCGGGCGTACATCGGCAGCTTCGGCTACGACCTGATGGGCGGTGAAGAAGCCAAACCCGCAAACATTGTGCTGGTCACGCCTGAAGGACAGGTCAGTGTGGCTGCCGATGATTTGGGATTCCCAAACGGAACGGTCATTAGTCCGGACGGCAAAACGATGATCGTAGCCGAGACGTTTGCCAACTGCTTATCTGCGTTCTGTATTGCCGACGACGGTACGTTGTTTGACCGGCGTATGTTTGCCCAGCTGGGCGAAGCCACACCGGACGGTATTTGCCTCGACGCCGAGGGAGCGGTCTGGGTGAGTTCGTTCGTGACGGGTGAGTTTATTCGAGTCAAAGACGGTGGAGAAGTTACACAGCGGATTCCGGTTCCGAACAAACGCGCGGTGGCCTGCATGCTAGGAGGAGAAGGCCGACACACCCTCTTCATGCTCACCGCCGCAACAACAGTTGAGGAATTGGCCAAGGGGAATTCGGCGGCCTTTATTGAGACTGTTCAGGTTGAGGTCCCAGGCGCAGGGTTGCCATAGAAAATTGAAGCAACCACACGTCCAAATCGCGTGTCCAATCTGTGGGGGCAACCGGCTGGTTGTCCACAGCCCTTCGTAGCCGACGGGAAACCCTAGCCGCGCTTGCTCTCCTGCGCTAATCTCGTGGCATGGCAGAGACAATTTTTTTAAAAATCATTACCGGCGAAATTCCTTGCCACAAAGTATATGAAGACGATAAGGTCTTTGCCTTTCTTGATATTGGTCCTCTCAGCAAAGGGCATACCTTAGTCATTCCAAAGGAACCAGCCGAAACTATCGACCAGCTGTCCGATGACTCGGCGGCTGCCGTTGGGCGCGTCCTACCGCTCCTTAGTCGTGCGCTGCTCAAGGCGACTGGCGCAACCGCATTTAACATCTTGCAAAATAATGGCTCCGCAGCTCATCAGGTCGTCATGCACGTCCACTTTCATATTATTCCCAAATTTTCAGAGTCAGCTGACGGTTCAGGTCTGGCTATCGAGTGGCCTGCGGGAACGATTGAGAATGAGGGAGGGAAGCGGCTGGCAGCCGCAATCGCAGCAGCAATAGAGGCGGGCTAAGTTGACGCGCTGGAGAGCCGGTCCTACACTCTCGACATTCTTAGCGGCATTTATCGACGTGACGGAATCTTTCGAAAACATCTAAAAACTTGCGAAAGCTTTTGAAAATTTGGAGCACCCCAGCAATGCAAAGACATCGGGGCAAAGACATCGGAAAATAAGGAGAAGATAGCGTGCCAGCCTCCGAAACAGTCACACGAGGGATACGTATTAGCGTCGAAACCACATACGATCCGACCCGCTCATCCCCCCAGCAGAGCCAGTGGTTCTTCCTGTATACCATTCGCATTACAAACGAGGGTCCTGTTGTTGCCCAGCTCATCAGTCGGCACTGGATTATTACCGATGCCACCGGCCATGTGGAGGAAGTCAAAGGACCGGGTGTGATTGGCGAACAGCCCAGCCTCACGCAGGGACAGTCGTTCGAATACACTTCTGGCTGTCCCCTCGCCACACCCTTTGGCTCCATGCGCGGCACGTATCAAATGACAACGGCAGACGGGCAACAGTTTGATGCGGAAATAGCCGAATTCATTTTGCGCGAACCGCACGCCATGCATTAGTATTGGGTATGTCATTTCTCACTTGTCTTACTTCTCTCACTGGTAGACAGGAGTGGCCTTACGGCCTTTTCTAGATCACCGTATGAGGTCAGCTGTATGAATACCACCGTCGGCTTTATTGGACTGGGAAGAATGGGGCTACCCATGGCCCAACATCTTCTTGACGCCGGTTTTTCACTCAGCGTCTTTAACCGCACTGCTTCTCGCGCCGACGTATTGCTTCAGCACGGGGCCCAGTGGGCGGCGTCTCCACGGGCGCTTGCCGAACAATCCGACGTTGTGGTCAGTATGATTGCCGATGACGCAGCGCTGCGCGCCATCGGCCTTGGCAGGCAGGGCATCTTGGCCGGCCTCAAGCGGGACGGCATCCACATTGATATGAGCACGGTCTCGCCGGATGTCACACAGGAATTGGCTCCGCTGTACCAGGCACGCGGGACTCATTTTATTGCATCTCCGGTCTTTGGTCGTCCAGAGGCTGCAGCCGCCGCGAAATTGTGGATCTGCCCCGCCGGTCCGACAGCGGTTGTTGATCGCTGTCGCCCGCTGTTTGACGCCATGGGTCAGG
>CAZXFE010000108.1:0-12119 GCA_964639795.1 uncultured Enterobacteriaceae bacterium
TGGCTCGAAAATGGCCGTCCCGTTCCCAACGATTGGCTTGGCGGAGGCGAGAACGTCCGCAGTAAAGATATGATGGGGCTGCATCATTTGCCCGAGCAGTTCCTGTCTACCATGGTGCTGGACGGTGTGCTTGAGCGCTTTCCCGCTCTTCGCGGCGGTGTGATAGAACTTGGGGCGGGCTGGGTGCCGCCCATGCTGGCTCGACTCGATCTCGTGGCCGGAATCTGGAGTCGGAGCGAACCGCTGCTGAAAGACATGCAGCGCAGGCCAAGCCAGCAAATTATCGATCAGATCAGGTTTACCCCGTTTGTGTTCGAGGATGTTGGTGCCATTATCAACACGTCCGACCCGAGCCTCTACATGTTCTCCAGCGACTATCCGCACCCGGAGGGCGGACGCGACCCACTCGGCAGGTTCAGTCGGACTCTAGAAGGACAGGACGAAGAGACGTTGGATCGGTTTTACACACGGAACTTCGCCGACTTAATGGGGATGAACGCGTAATCGCCTTTTATCCGCAGGAAGACACGGTGGGTCAATAAAGAAAGGCCACCCCACCAACTCTCTTAAGTCTCAAACACTAACGGCAGTGCCTGTGGCCCCCGTAGGTTGAGGACCTTGATCCGTTCGAGCTCTTTGGTCTTACGAGTAAATAGTGGGCACTCGAACAGGAGAGTCTCTAACGCGACCCTGGCCTCAAGGCGAGCCAGTTCGGCCCCAAGGCAGTAGTGAATACCGTAGCCAAAAGACAGGTGGCTGTTCGGGTTGCGTGTCAAGTCAAATTGGTCAGGCTGCAGAAATTGGGCCTCATCCCGATTGGCCGAGGCATTAAGGAGTAACACTCGCGCACCAACAGGAATCGTCGTCCCGGCCACTTCGACAGCCCGCGTTGTTTGTCTGAGAGTGTTCTGAATCGGCGTTTCGAAGCGTAGGACTTCTTCAATAAATGGTGGGATGAGGGACTGGTTATTTCGCAGCTGGACAAGAAGCTGTGGCCGATCCAGCAAGATGAGGACGGCGTTACCAATCAGGTTAGTCGTTGTCTCGTTGCCAGCTAACAGGAGTAGTGCACACAGAGCGAAGATCTCTCCGGAAGAAAGGATTCGGTGTGCTTCTTCCGCCTGGACCAGGGCAGTAATAAGGTCTTCACGCGGCTCGGTGCGGCGCTGGGCAATCATCTCTTGCAGGTATGTCCGCATGGCATTCACGCTGGTACGAATGCGCAAGAGCTCCGTCTCGTCAGTCGGCCGGTTGGCTGACTCACCCACATCGTTTGACCAGCGTTTAAAGTCCTCGCGTCGCTGGGGTTCAATACCCAGGAGTTCGGCAATCACGATCACGGGGAGTGGCGTCGAGAAGTCGTGCACCAGGTCGAATTCTCCACGGCCCTGAATTTCCTTAATCAACGACCCGGCAATCTCCCGAACGTGGGTCTTCAGACTCCCAATCAGTCGTGGTGTAAATGCTTTGTTAACCAGCTTCCGCAGCCGGGTGTGTTCGGGTGGATCGAGATCAAGCATCCACGGCACTTCGGGTACCGGGTTCAAATCGCCAAAGATGGTCGTAATAAACCCAGAAGAAGAAAATGAGTATGGGTCGCGGATGGCGGAATCAACATCGGTGTAACGACTGATCGCCCATGCCTGGAGAGATTCCATCCAGTACACAGGGGCATGGCGACGCAGGTGTGAATAGTAAGGGTATGGGTTCTCTTGAACGTCGGGAAGGAGTGGATTGTATTGCATTTGAAAAAAATGCGAGTCTTCTGGACTCACCGTACTCTTGAGTCAGATGAAATGACATACCTGGTATGTCATTTCATCTTGCGTCCAGAATCCATACAAAACCCACTAGGGAGTCTGCCAATGTAAGTAGCCGAACATCTTGCGAGCAGTGGAGTAAGACAGATACACAAGAGTGAGTATTTCAGAAGAAGGAGGGAAAACATGGATATTGGTGTATTCTTTTTCACATCCGGGGAGTCAGCAGATCCAGCCATTATTGCAAAGAAGGCTGAAGACTTGGGCTTTGCCTCTATTTGGGCACCGGAGCACCCGGTTCTGCCAGTCCACACTACGGTTGGTTATCCAGCAGCCCCGGATCAGCCGATTCCGCGCACAGTCGGTATCATCTCCGATCCGTTTATTGCCCTTGCTCGGGCGTCGGCTACAACGACAAAGATCAAGCTCGGAACGGGCATCTGTCTGGTACCGGAGCGCAACCCGCTGTTGCTGGCCAAGGAGATCGCGACGCTTGATCATTACTCAGGCGGACGTTTTCTGTTTGGCATTGGTGCGGGTTGGCAAAAAGAAGAATGCGAGATTATGGGCGGCGATTTCCCGCACCGCTGGACCCAAACGCGCGATTCGATCCTGGCCATGAAAGAGTTGTGGACGACAGACGAGTCCGAGTATCACGGTAAGTATTATGACTTTCCCGCTGTAAAGTGCTTTCCCAAGCCGGCCCAAAAGCCGCACCCACCTGTGATTTTAGGCGGCTCAGCCAAGAATGTTTTTAAACGAACGGTTGAGTGGGGCGATGGCTGGATGCCGGTCAGTATCTCGCCCGATGAGATTCGGCAGGGGCGAGATACTTTGAACGAGTTGGCTACCGAGGCGGGACGAGATCCCAAATCAATCTCTATTCTCGCTTTTGGTCAGCCAGGCCAGTTGCGCAAGCGCGACCATGTCGAGGCGCTGGAAGAAGCCGGCGCCGAGCACGCGGTTGTTTGGCTGAATAAGTCTCAGGAAGCGGATGTGATTGCGGAGCTGGAAGAATTAGCCAAAGAGTTGTTACGATAGCCGGCCGACATGCTGACAGAGCATTTGCAGCAAGAAGTAGGTGGGTGAAGGAGCTGGCGGGAGATGAATGTGTAGGGGCGAGGTGGCCTCGCCCCTAGTTCGGATTTCGCTTCACCATTGAGGGGACACACGCAAGAGCAAACGGTTATAAGTCGGCGACCCCTCTCCATTCAGTCAGGAACTACCGCATACACGCGGTACGTCACTTCGTTTGGCTTGAGCTTGCCCTCACCGACCGCCATCAAATTATTGAGCCAGGCATAGCGCTCGTCACCCGTCTCAAACTGAATCTGTGAGATAAAATAATTATCGCTAAAATTTGTTTCCCCCCCGCCTTCGAGCGCTTTCCGGATGCCGTCGGTCACTTCCATGCGGGCACGGTAGGTGACGTAAATTGAAGCACCGTCAACGCTCTCAAAAACTGCGCGCACATCAAGACGCAGATTGCCGTCGGGTCCAACAAGAGCCCAGTCAGCGCCACTGGCTCGGACCTTGCCTTTCATCCGTGGGCCTTCGAAATGGCCGCCAGTGAGATCGGCAACAATTCGCTCACCCAGCGGTCCTTTACCAACGCTGATCGGGGTGATGAAATTGGCGGTATAGTCACACAGATATTCGAGTTTCATAGGATTTTCCTTAATGCAAAAGCGCCCCAATGGGGCGCTTCTACAAAGTCACAATTCAAAGAAACCGCACAGCTCACACTTACACGCCATACACCTGCGCCGCGTTCTCGCCGATGACCTTTTTGCGTGTTGAGTCTGACATAGGCTCAACGAGTTCTGCCAGCTCCGTCATATAGTTGTCCGGGTGGTCAGGGTGCGGGAAGTCTGAGGCCCAAAAGAATTTGTCTGCACCAACAAAGTCGACGACATGGCCGAAGGCCTTCTCGTCAGGGTCGCCAGAAATCCAGCAATTACGTTGGAAGTAATAGCTCGGTTTTTCTTTGAGTCGCACAGTGTCACCCAGCGGGCTGTCAAACACGGCGTCCATCCGGTTGAGCAGATAGCCGGCCCAGCCTGCGCCGGATTCAAGCACCACGACTTTTATCTTGGGAAAACGCTCGAACAAGCCGTACTGGAACATGGCAGTGAATGCCTGCAGCGGCCCCTGAGCACCATGCACATTGAAATGCCACAGGGCCCATTTCTGCATATCCTTGAAGCGTTGGTGGACGCGCTTGGCCGGTGGTTCACCACTGGGGTGGATGCCGACCGGCACATCCAACTCTTGGGCTTTGGCCCAAAACGGATCGTAGTCTGGATGAGCGTGGGATTTATTGGTTGGCGTAAACGGCACGAAGAAAGCCCCTTTGGCTCCCGCCTTGACTGCCCGCTCCAATTCTTGGGCCGCGACATGCCCATCCCCCATCGAGATATGGGCAATCGGAATCAGCCGTCCGTTTGAGTCAGAACAAAAATCAACGACCCAGCGGTTATACGCCTGGGCGTACGCCGCTTGAAGATCGAAGCCCTCGACCTCTTCTGTCTCCCATAACAATCCCAGGCTAGGGTAGATAATAGCCTTCTCTAGGCCCTCTTGGTCCATGCGTTCAAGCCGCTCTTTCGGATACATAGAGCCGTACGGGGCTTCGCCAACGTAGGTGCGGTCCGGGTGGGGGGCAGTTTCTGCCTGCGATTTTTTCCCCATCGCGCCGAACTGGGCCAACTGCCCAGGCTGTGAATACTTGGAGGGCAGTCCGTTGAGTTCAAGGACTTCTAAGCCATCCGCATTCGTACGCAGGCGAATCGCTTTGTCTTTATATTTTGGATCGATATATTTTTCCCACAGATCAGGTGGCTCAAGGATGTGTCCGTCCGCATCAACCGCGCCGCTATAGGGGAATTTTCCGTTGGTGGCCATTATATTTACTCCCTCCGTTTATTCAGTGTTACGAATCTGAAACGTACTCGTGTCAGTTTTACCGCACAGAGTTTCACTCTACAAGACTTTTAAATGGTTAGTTATCAATACGTAACGCACCCCGCCGCTATGCGGCATCCCTCCCCAAAGGGGATTTCCAAGTACTTGTAGCCTGGATGAAACGAAGTGGAATCTGGGGAAAGCGACTGGGGGTCACGTAAAAACCGTCGCGCGCGCAGGGAGAACGGGGCCCGAGGAGGCGAGAAACCGGAGTGTACAGAAAGTACATGAGGATTTCGAGCCACCGAGGAACACCGTTTTCCCAAGCGCAGCAGGTTTTTTACCCGCAGACCAAGGTGTAGACGTTCTGACACCCTTCCGGCAGCGCATATTCGCCCCAGGTCACCCCGCCATCTTGCGTGGCAAACACTTGCCCTTCTCGCGTTCCGCAGTACACCAGCTGCGGATCATCGGGGCTAAGCGCAACGGTCATCATCGTGCTGCGTGCAGTGATACCATGATCAAATCGCCGCCAGGTTTTGCCTAGATCTGAGCTACGATACACGGAGCCGTTCAACGTAAGCGCCCCAGGACTCAGGGCAGCATACAGGGTATGGGGATCACTAGGAGCCACCTTGATATCGCGCGCATAGGCTAATGGAGAAGAACGCCAGATTTCCAGATCGGACCACGTCTGGCCCTGATCCGTGCTTTGGAAGAGACCCATACGCGTTGCCAGGAAAACACTGCCAGGCTGAGCGTCACTCAACACTAAGGCATGCGTGTCCATCATGCCTTCGGCATCGGTTTTACTCAGAATACGACTCTTAAGATAATCGGTTTCCGCAAGTTGCAGCAGTTCTGTAGTGCAGTCGTCCCACGTGTCTCCTCCATCTAAGCTACGAATGACCCCACCAACCTCCAGGCCGGCATAAATAGCATCCGGATTGTTGGGGTCAGCGGCCAGACGAATGGTACGACACGGAAAGCCCATCTCGACCATGCCTGCTGGCTTAGCAAAGATCAGCCGCTTCCAGCTGTCGCCACCGTTGTCGCTACGATAGATAGCAGCAGGCGCGGTTCCACAATACAGGACCTGCGGATCCTTGGGGCGAAAAAGCAACGACCACACCACCATACCCGCATCTGGAAGATCCACCTGCTGCCAGTTTTCGCCTCCATTTGTACTGCGGTACGGCCCATGCTGCGTTCCGACGTACAGAGTCTGCGGATCGTCTGGGTGGACAAGGATAGCCCGGATCTCCGCCCGCTCAGGCAGGCCATTACCGAGCACGTGCCACTCAGATTCCCCAGCGGCCTGGCGACACAAACCACTCGGAGGTGCTGCGTTTCCATTTGATTTGAGTTGAGACGCACCAGCGTAGACATATTGAATCATGGTTCCCCCTCCTCTTTGTCGAGATTTACCTTGATCAACAACATCCTATTCGTGTGAATAAGTCCTATTTCGCTTCCGAGGAGACAACGTCATACTCGATAGGGGGGAGGCCAGACAGGTTAACACGTTTGGAAGCATCAAGGACCTCGATACCAATGATTTTGTCATCATCTCCCACATTCAGAACAATGTCTTCAGATAAACGCTTATTTATTACCTGCTGTTTGCGGTCATCGAATCGCATGTACAAAAGATCGGTCTCGCCATCACAATGGATCTGCATCACACTTCTCCCATCCGCCGTAGAAGACATGGACTGTCACAGTGATAACAACATCCTGTTCGATGGTATATATGACTTCTACTCTTTCTTGCTCGTAATAGTTTCCTCTCTATGTCCGCCTAAAATCATAGACTTTGGCTTTTCCAAAGCGGCCGCGCTTTGCCGCGATCGCTTCTCCTATATTAATCACATCTTTAATTTCTTCCTCGTTAGTGCCACGATCCGTAGCTCTCTCTAAGGTATGCGGATCGATTCTGATTTCCATCACTAACTACGCTAACTCGTCTAGCAGCGCTTTCGCTCTTTTCGAGTCTAGAGTGTTAAACCCCTCCGTGAGCCAGCTGTAGACAGGGCCAACTATTTGTGGACTTGTTCTAGAACATCATCAAAGTCCATTCACTCTCCAGCTGGGTTGCAACCTATCAATAAAAGGAATCTGCCGTAAAGGAACGCTCCTTGCGCGCTACTGTTTCCTTACGGTATCAGGACTCAAGAAAAGGAGGCACTATGACACGCTTATCTCAGGTCTCAAAGGCGGAAGCACCACCGAAAGTTTTAAAGCTGTACAAAGAGTTTTTCGGCGACCGCGACCCTGTTGCCGAGCCAGGCACTGCGACCGGCACGCCGGGAGATTATTGGACGACCTTTGCCCTGGTGCCGGATTTGATGGAGATGGCGTATAACACGCTGGTACCTATGCTTCAGCCGGGACGCAAACTTCATCCGCAGTTGCGCGAGTTGGTGATCTTACGAACGGCCATCGTCGGAGACTCAAAGTTTGAGTATTCCCAGCACTGCAAGGTCGCCCGTATGGTCGGCGTGCCTGAAGAGAAAATCTCGGCCATTAAAGGCTGGACAACCAGTGAGGCGTTTTCGCCTGTTGAACGAGCCGCCATGGCAGCAACGGATGAAATCTTATCCCTAAATCGGGTTGAGGATTCTACCTTTGCTGCACTGCAGCAACATCTGTCTGATCCGGAGATCCTAGAAGTATTCGTGGTGAGCGGTCTGTGGCGCATGCATGGTCTGATTGTCCGAGCGCTGCACCTGGAGTACGACAATGACACCACCGCCCGGCTGCGGGAGGTTCCTGCTCCGAACGAAAAAGACGCATAAGAGGAGCAAGAAACTCCATGCTTATATCCAGCCTGGCCGTCCTCATCTTGATTATCATTCTATGGTCGCTGGGCTGGTATGCAAAACGGTGGGTTTCGACGGATGCCGATTATCTGCTTGCTGGTCGTCAGGTCAGTCTCATCCCTGGCATTGCCGGGATTTGCGGCATCGCTTTCGCCGGCAGTGTGACCAGCATTATCCCTGGCCTAACCATTCAGTACGGCTTTTTTGGCTGGGTGTGGGGCATTAGTCTTCCTGCGGTCATTGGCTACTGGATCTACGGCCTGCTGGCTTGCCCCTATATCCGCCGCTCTGGTGCTTACACCCTGCCAGAGTGGCTGGAGATGCGCTTCGATGCCCGTACGCGCCTGGTAGTGAGCGTGGCCACGCTGCTCGGCGTGACCGGCTTGGTGGCAATGAATATCATGGCTATGGCGCTGATTATGATCGGCTTTCTTGAAGCTCCACTGTGGCTGATGATCACACTCGTACTCGGCGGCCATTTGATCTTTCTGCTGCTCGGCGGATTATGGGCATTGACCCTCACCGATGTCGTACAGGTCGTTTTGGGCTTCATCCTGTTACCAGCTCTGGTCGGCTACTGTGTGTGGACCTTTGGGGGCTGGGACATGCTTCAGGCTCAGTTTGTTTCATCTGACCCGTTGACCGAGGGAACTGCCGGTACCTTTCCCTGGTTACAGCTGAGCTATCCGAGCATTATTACCGTCTCACTTGTCGTCGGCATGTTTATTCAGTGGGGCGGAAACTACTACTGGTTGCGAGCCGCAGCCGCTCGCACCGAATTTGTCGCACGCTGGCAGTATCTCATTGGAGGGCTCTTGGTCGTCCTAGTCGTACACAGCGCCCTCGGCGTGCTTGGGCTATATGCGGGCAGTGTGTATCGAGATGCCTTTCTCGGAGGGGCGAACCCCATGAGTGCGTACGGCATGTTGATGCGAGACCTGCCCTCTGGAGTAGCGCTGATCGGATTAATCGCAGCATTAGCTGCCACCATCTCAACCACAAGTAACGCCCACCTGGGGATTACTTCGACCGTGGTACGCGACCTCTACCAGCGTTTCCTACGCCCCGAGGCAACGAGTGAGCAGGTCTTACGCATAAGCCGGATCATCACCGTGGTAACCGGAGGAGGCATTTGGCTGTTGAGTTTTTACCCGGGCGGGCCTTATTTGTTGCTTGCTATTAGCTGCGCCATGCTAGGCCCAGCTGCGTTAATTTTCTTGCTCGGGCACCGCTGGTCGCGTATGACCGCAGCAGGAGCGTTCTGGGGCGCGCTCCTAGGGATGATAGTCATGCTCGTCTATGAGGCCATGCAGCTGACTGGAATAACTGCTTGGCCAACCCATACAGTTATTATTGGAACGGCGGTCACCCTGCCGTTGATCGTGATAATCTCGTTAGTGACCTCACAGCAAGCCAACCAACAAGACAGTCAATCGGCAGTCCGTCATATTAACGAAGATCACGAGCCTATTTTAGATCTGCTTCACCAAGGTTACACCCAGATGGTTGAGCTGACCGATTTTCTCGAAATGGATGCCGCCCGGGGCAACCGCTTAATCGAGGAGCTTGTCGGGGCTGGCTTGGTCCAGCGTCGAGCCCAATCCGGCCCGGATTTTTTCACGCTGAAACTCACTCCCCAAGGAAGGCAACGGTTGCAGGGTTATGCAGAAAGTAGCGAGTTTGCACCTCCTCCATCCTCAGTCCACGCGATTGGGCTCCAAGTCCTCAGGCGGATCGAAACACGCCCACAGACACTCCGCACCCTGGGAGTAGCAATAGATGCGAATGCAGCCACTCTCGGAGTGGTGATCAGTCGTTTGGAACGACTGGGACAGATCCAGAGTCAAGGAATATGGGAGCGTCAGCTCTCCTTATCGGACAAGGGCCGCGAAGCCCTCCAGGCTGCGGCTCGGATCTAAATCGAAATGCAAGAGAGTGGTACAGGATCGTACTTTCTGAGATAAGTCAACTTCCACCCGGACACTTCATCGCCGGGTGGAAGTTGGCATAGCAACACCCCCAGGTGAAATCACCGATTGTCATGATTGTGTACGAATGTCTTGTGGATCGATCTAATTCTGCAAGAGTCCGCTTCGGCTCTCCTCGGCACGCCGCTACACTCCCTGCCCTGACAGTTTTTATGGAAACAGCTACACTTCTTCATAGATCACCGCTGCTATAAGGACTCCTTATGCCGAGTACCAAGCCGCCCAGCGGCATGCGAGATTATTTGCCTGAGACCGTGGCCAAACGCCGCTACGTTGTGGCCAAGATCGAGAGCGTTTTCCAACATTACGGCTTTCTTCCACTCGAAACTCCAGCCATCGAGAATCTTACCACCCTTTTAGGCAAGTATGGGGAGGAAGGCGATCAACTCCTCTTTCGACTCCTCCACCGAGGCGACAAACTCAGCCGCGCACTCGAAAAAGAGTCAACTGAAGCTGGGGACTTAGCCGAGCTTGGGCTGCGCTATGATTTGACGGTGCCGTTGGCTCGTGTTGTTGCCCAGTATGGGAACAGCTTGCCCCGTTTTTTTAAACGCTATCAGATTCAACCCGTCTGGCGGGCAGATCGGCCGGCTAAAGGCCGCTTCCGTGAGTTCTATCAGTGCGACGTTGATTTGACCGGCACGACTTCACTGCTCGCGGAGGCGGAAGTGATGAATGCGGTCAGTCATGCCTTGCTGGATTTAGGCTTTACGAATTTTACAATCGGCCTCAACCATCGTGTCCTCCTGCGCAGTATGATTGAAGCTGCAGCCATTGCCCCCAACTTGGAAGGGCCGGCGCTCATCGCCATTGATAAGCTGGACAAAATCGGCGTTGACGGCGTTCAGGAAGAACTTATTCAACGCGGGATTGTTCAAGAGTCAGCCCAACGTTTGCTCGGTATGACCACGAGCACAGCACTAGCAGACAATGGCAGCATATTGGAATCTTTACGAGGTCAATTGTCTCAGCCCGAGGCGCAACAGGCGCTCGATGACCTCGAAACCCTGTTGTCCTTGACTAGCCACGCACCGGCTGGCTCAAAGATCCGTCTCGCTCCGGCGCTCGCACGGGGACTTAGCTATTACACTGGCCCAATCTTCGAAGTCGTCTCCACAGACTTTAGTGGCTCCTTGGGTGGCGGAGGACGCTACGACAATCTGGTCGGTATGTTTAGCAACAAGCAGGTTCCAGCGGTCGGCTTTTCCCTTGGTTTGGAACGTATTCTGCTCCTAATGGAAGAGCGTGACCTGTTTCCCGCGTTGGAACTGGCCGCCCAAGTAATGCTGTGCATCTTGTCGCATACGCCACTTCCGCCCGTAGTGGGGCTAGCCTCGCGCCTGCGTCAGGCGGGTATTACGGTTGACGTCTATCCGGAACAGAGCAAGCTCGGCCGCCAGATCTCTGCGGCCGATAGTCTGCAGATTCCCTATGTCCTGATTATTGGGCCTGACGAAGTCAAACGCCAAACCTATACCTTGAAAAACCTCGCGACTGGGGAACAGCAGACGCTGGCAGAGGATGCGCTTATCGCGGCGCTACGGTCATAGCGTATAGAGGTCTGTCATTCTGAACCGACGCAACGCGAAGGTGAAGATTTTCTCAGACGTACAAGACGGAGAGATCCTTCGTCGCCTGCCTCTTCAGAATGACCCATATCGGGTCGGCATTGCCAAACTGTTAGAACACCATCTCAAATTGGGCAATCAGATTATCCCGGTCACGCAAGAAGCCAATGCCATTATATTGCCCATCTAGGTAGTTATACTGCAGCGTCAGCCTGAAAGGATCTCGCGTAAGTGTTACGCCCGGCTGGACCAACCAGGATCCCTGCCAGTCGTAGAAATAGACGAGCTGAGGTTTGATCACCCCGGACCGGAAGGATGTTGAGATGCTGAACGTATTCACAAATTGGTGCTGATCGATATTGACCAAAGTTCGGTTCTGCCGCTTCGGATCGCTGACCGGGACCGAAAAATGACCGAAGTCGTACGGCCCAACCGACTCCAGCGAGGTATTATTAAAGTCGACGATATGTGTGCCAAACATCTGGGCACTAATAATAAAGGACTGCTGAGGATTGAGGACGCGAATATAGCGGTTCACATCTACGCCCAATACCCAGCGGACCACGTGGGAGTGAGCGATATCGTTTTCGTAGGCCAACAAGGGTGAGCCCGTCGTCGGATCCACTCCGACTTGTCTGTACCCGGGAGTGATCTGGCCGTCGGTCTCAACTGGTCCGAGCAAAATGTTTGGCCCGAAATTCTTAAAAAACGGCTCATCCCAGAAAACGGCGGTCTCGCTCCGGATAATGGCAGACAGACTCGGGATTGGGAAAGAGGCGGTCAGTCCTGAGATTGCGATTTTCGGATACAGCACGTTGGCCTGGAAATGATCCATAATATACTGTGCCGTCTGTCCGCCGTTGACCGCCTGGTCGAACTCGGCCAGGTTAATCGGTGGGTCGCTTCGAGGGGTCACAATCCGTACTTCGGGTGTGTCGAGGAAGGTATAGTAATGGGCAGCCGACAGGGTCAGATCACCGGCCCTGGCTGTGATGCGAAAGCCTCCTCGTGTGTCTTTGAAATTCTGGGCAGGCTTCTTGACCACACTACTCAGCCCGAGTGGATTGGGGGCCGACC
>CAZXFE010000109.1:0-11968 GCA_964639795.1 uncultured Enterobacteriaceae bacterium
CCAACTGCATCCAGAACGTATTACGCGCAGTATCATCCGCGTCACCCAGCGTCTTACATATGATGAGGTTGACGCGATTCTCAAAGACGAGAGCGCACCACCCTATCGAGCCACGCTACAACAGCTTGCCAGTTTGGCCAGAAAACGGAACACCCAAAGAGTTGCCCAAGGGGCCATCATTATCAACGGCGCTGAGGTCAAAGTCAAAGTCGTTGATGGGACTATCACCGCGACGCTGCTGAATAGCGACTCTCCTGCCCGTGGTCTCGTCAGCGAGTGCATGATCATGGCGAATGAAACGGCTGCCCGCTATTGTCATGAACAGCACATTCCTGCACTGCTTATTAGCCAGCCCCCGCCAGACGATACTGTGCCCGACAAGGCAGGTTTTCCCACTCCGAGGGTCTATGTGCATGCCGCCCGACGACTCATGAATCAATCACAGATCGGCACCACACCGGAAGCACATGCAGCTTTGGGCCTCGACCTGTATACCCAGGTGACCTCACCCTTGCGCCGCTACCTCGACCTGCAAATGCACCACCAGCTCAAGCATCATTTGCGACACGGGAAACCGTTGTTTGATGAGGGACAACTGCAGATTGTGGCTGCTAGCGCGCAAGCGGCGACTACCGACGCACGTCGCTGCGAACGCGAGAGTACGCGTTTCTGGTTACTCAAATTTCTTGAAGCATACAAAGGACAGATCGTCAGTGGCCAAGTCGTGCGCGAGCAGCACAGACGACTCTTTGTCGAGTTGGATGACACCTTGCTCGTAGTCCCACTCAATAATGCACAGTCGCTGCCACTTGGCACGCCCGTGCGCCTCAGCGTCCATCAGGTGGATGCAAGACGAGATACCATTAGTGTGAAATTGGTTGAAGACTGAGATTCTGCAAGAGGTAAAACGTCACCACATGACCATACCACCGTCGATATTGAGTGACTGACCCGTGATATAAGACGCTTCCGGTGTACACAAATAAGCCAGGAATTTCCCAATTTCTTTGTCTGAGCCTGGCCGTTTCAGGGGTATCAGCTGCTTAATAGTTTTATCCCAGGTATCGCCCCGGCCCAGGTCGTCCATTCTTGACGTATCGATAATCCCAGGGCAAACAGCGTTAACCCGAATATTGTGGGGGGCCAATTCCATGGCCAACGCTTGGCTGAAGCCCTGAATGCCGAAGTTTGACGTACAATAGGCAACCATATTGGGGTTGCCCTTTTTTCCAGCAATAGACGAGATATTAAGGATACTGCCCCCCTGTCTGTGTTGAATCATAGTCGGCACTACAGCCTGAGTCATCAGAAAACTGCCCGTCAACTTAATCTCCAGGACTCTTCGCCACACATCTTCCGTCAACTCGGTCAATGGGACACGATCCTGCCCGCGGGCAAAAGCAGAATTATTGATCAATATATCAATTCGTCCAAATTCCTTCTGTGTCGCCTCCACCGTCTGTTGCACCGCCGTACGATCTGTCACATCGGCAACAAGCGCTAAGCAACGCCGCCCAACCCCGCGCACCTGCTCGGCCGTACTCTCGATGTCGCGCCAACCCGCAGCCTTTTCATCCGCTGGATAGTGTTCAGGGCCCCGTCCGGTTCCTGTCACAGCGATATCTGCGCCGAGTTCGGCCAGGGCTAAGGCAGCGCTACGACCAATGCCACGCAGACGGCCCGCTCCTGTCACAATGGCAACTTTTCCATCAAGGCTGCCCATAATGTCTCCTCCATCTTGCACCTTGAAAAAGATAAGGGCGCACAGCCGTGCGCCCTTACGGTCACAATTCCACACTAATCACGCACATTTTACGCACCAAGCTCTTCCGCAAATAAACTTTTCACCCGTTCCCAAGCGTCTGTTGACGCCGGTTCATTATAGGAAGCGCGCTGGTCGCAGTGAAAGCCATGGTCGGCGTCAGAATACACAATCACTTCATGCCGGATCTTGTTTGTCTCAAGCGCGCTCCGGACTTTATCGACATCAGACACAGGAATGTGCGCGTCTTTTCCACCAAACAGACACAGGATTCGGCCCTCGATCTGACCGGTTCGCCCCACAGTAGAGGGTTGACCACCAAAACCTTGATCCGCAGCAATGCCCCCACCATAAAAGCTGGCCGCTGCTTTCACATCTGTCTCACAGGCAGTCAGATACGTCATGTGGCCACCCACACAGAACCCCATAACACCGATTTTATTGCCAATGACGAAGTTCTTCCGTTTCAGAAAAGAAATCGCAGCCTGCGCATCAGCAATCATCTCATCCGCTTTGAGCTGACTGAGCAATTTAATGCCGTCATTCATGCCCTGTTCGTCATAGCCGTATTCTACGCCAGGCCCGGTACGGTGAAAAAAGTCGGGCGCTAGGGCAACATACCCCTCCTGTGCCACTCGCCGGGCGACATCCTGTATATGAGAATTGACACCAAAGATTTCCATATACACCATCACGGCGGGACGCGGAGTGGAATCCGCGGGTCGGACTAAATACCCGCCCATGGTCTGATTCTCGACATTAATATGAACACGCTCGGTCGTGATTTCCATTTTCGTCCTCCTTATCTCCTAATTCGATTGTGGATATGCCGAAATCCTGTCTTCTTCAAGAGTAGGCGTCAGATTTATCGATGCATCCCCGTCCTGTCCAGACGTTGTCCCTCTCCGGCCGGCAAGATGAAGGGCGGAGCGAGTGTCCCTTGCTGCAGCACACTCTTCAGTTGCACAACGTGTAGGGTATCCGGCTTGGCTGCCGCCGGGGACGGCAAGCACGCCCACCGGAAGATCAGAACTAAGGCTAACGCGCACATCGACGGCCAAGATCTGAGGTTCTCTCTCCGCTTTCCTTGTAGCATCTGACTCCGCCAACCCCGCACGCAAGACGCGAAGCCGCAACCGAGATTGCATCGACGGGTTAGGTAGTACTCGGCAGCCCTACTGCCGTGGCACAACGAAACCCAATGACCTTGCTGCGGTCGCCTGAGGTGAACCTGAAGCGGGTAGGAAACGTTATCGTACGACGCCTTATTGCTCCACGAGCCGCTACCCAGGATCTGGTGATGGATCGAGCCAGGGTTCGGGTGGGTCTATCGATGGATACGGAGCTCTATCCTCTCGACGACGCTCGGGTAGTAGTGTCGGCGCCTCATTATTGGGTGTCAACCGGGTGAATCGCGAGTTGTGGGCAGGGTTGCATTATTTTGTAGAGCGCAACCTGCTAAGCCATCGGAATATCAACTTTTGTATTGATTCGATTTATCTGATGCGTGACGTTCCCATCACAAAGAAGGGGGATTGTGTTCGGGCTACCCACCTTTCCCACGTTCTCACAATCCCGTAAACCCTCGTCAAGATGTTGGACGTGTGATACACGGAGGACACTGTAATCACACCATAAGGAGGGTGCTATGCCGCATGTTAATCGAGACGGAGTCAATGTCTATTACGAAAAATATGGGTCGGGAACACCCCTTGTTTTTCTGCATCCATTTTCAACCAATGGCTATATTTGGTATTTTCAGACCTTTGCGTTTGCCCGGGATTATCAATGTATTACTGTCGATCATCGGGGACACGGGCGTTCGGATAAGCCTGAGTCTGGCTATGCTATCGAAGAGATGGCGGCTGATGTCGTAGCCATTCTTGATGCGACAGGTAATGAAAAAGCTGTTCTGGTCGGTAATTCGATTGGTGGTATGATCGCCATGCAGTTCAACCTTGACTTTCCAGATCGGGTCTTGGGGACTGCTATCGTCAGTAGCGGCACCAATCTAGGAGCAGGGATGCCGCCTGAAGCCATGAAGGCATTTAAACAGGATCTGAGTGGCGCTTTCGGTGGTCTTATGGAAGGAGCGGTCTCGGCCAAAACAAAACAAGATAAGCCCGAAATCTTAGACCTCGTGAAGGCCAATTTCAGCGTCAAAGACAATTTCACCGAGCAGGTCTTTTTTGCTAACGCTACCGACCCGAGCGGCGTCTTTAATTGGAATATTACCGACCAGCTCAAAGACATTAGGAAACCCACCATCATATTCGCCGGAGCAGAAGATCAAGCCACACCAGTCGAAGCAAATCAATTCCTAGCAGATAATATCCCGAATGCGCAGATTAAAATCATTCAGGATGTTGGGCATTTCTATCAGTTAGAGAAACCAGCGGACTTTAATAGCGACTTAGCCCAATTCCTGAAACAGGTAACTGCGTAAATCTTGTCTTCGAAGGGCTATTCTCTTCGGGCAGGAATACGGGCACGGCATGCCGTGCCCGTACACCCTACGTCTTACCCCCTCTATTCTTTGAAACAACCGAACTACCCCCATGAGCGATACCTCACTTGCTATCATGATTCTCGAACGGACACGACGCTACGGTTCGAAGCGCATATTTCAGCGTAAACGGGGAAGTCGTTGGGAAGACATCACGTGGCAGCAATTTGGAGAGCAGATTGTCTACGCCGCGAAAGGGCTAGCCGCGCTCGGTTTTCAGCCGGGCAAGCGTCTGGCCATTCTTGCAGACAATCGACCCGAGTGGCCGCTGATCGATCTGGCCTGTCTCTACCTGGGTGGAGTGGATGTCCCGCTCTATCTCACCAGTCAACCGAATGATTTGGCGTATATTCTAAAGGACGCCGGCGTCACATTTCTGGCGGTTGCTGGAGACGATCAACGCACAAAGATTGAGCAGATTGCCACTCAGGTTCCAACACTTTCCCAGGTCATTAATCTTGACCATGGGCCGGACGATCCGTCTTCTCCTCAAGAGGGACGGCTTGGTCATCTTCCGTCTCTCAGCCTGAAAAGCTTACTCGCACAAGGAGAGCAGGCCGGAGGAACGACCCAGCCGGTCTCGCACCCAGACCTAGCCACCATCATTTATACCTCCGGCACAACGGGCCTGCCCAAAGGCGTCATGCTGACCCATGCCAATATACTAGCCAATGCCAAGGACTCCGCACAGATCTTATCCATTACGGAAGAGGACCAAACCATCTCATTCTTGCCGTTGTCGCATAGTTTTGAACGCACAGCCGGGCTGTATACTATTTTGCGGGCGGGAGCGTGTATTGCCTATGGTGGCGGCACAGTCACTCTAACCAAAGACCTGGGCGAAGTCCGTCCGACCCTGTTCTGTTGCGTGCCTCGGGTATTAGAGCTGGTATACCGTCGCGTCTTCAGTGAAAGAGAAACCGCGCCGTTTGGCAAGAAACAGATTTTGAGCTGGGCTTTGGATGTAGGGCACGCAGCCGGTCACGTACGTACGGCAGGTTCAACTGGCGAGGCGCCCTTGCCGCCACTACTCAAGCTGCAACACTGCTTGGCGGATCGTCTTGTTTTCCACAAACTACGCCAAGTCCTCGGCGGACGGACTCGATTCTTAGTGTCTGGCGGCGCACCCCTCAATGCACAGATTGCTCGTTTTTTCTTCGGCGCGGGAATTACCGTCTATGAAGGTTATGGGATGACCGAAGCGGGGCCGGTTATCTCCTGCAATATACCGGGCAAGAACCGCGTAGGGACAGTCGGCCCGGTCCTGCCCCAAGTCACGGTTCGCATCGCTCCAGATGGTGAAATTTACGTTCGTGGCCCAAATGTGATGCAGGGCTATTACAACAAACCACACGATACAGCACAGGCCATAGATGCCCAGGGATGGTTGCATACGGGTGATGTGGGAGAAATCGACGCCAAAGGCTTCATCAAAATCACTGATCGAAAAAAAGACCTGATTATCACCTCAGAAGGAGAGAATATTGCCCCGCAACCCATAGAAGGACTCTTTCGGCAGGATCCGCTCATTGAAGAAGCCTGTCTCATTGGCGACAAGCGTCCGTATTTGACCGTGCTGCTCGTACCAAACCGGACCTTAGTTGAAGCGACAGCGCAAAAGCGTGGGTTGAGCCTGGATGGGGAAGCCCTCCTGAAGCATCCTACAATACGCTCCCTATTTCGTCAGCGTTTCGAGGCAGTCAATAAGACTTTACCCTTGTATGCCCGGATACGTAAATTTACCCTACTTACCGAACCACTCTCTCAAGAACGGAATGAGTTGACCCCCACCCTCAAAGTAAAACGTCGCGAAGTGCTGCTCACGCGACAGACAGAAATAGCGGCCATGTACCCGACACGCAGTGTCCCCCCTGTCGCCCGGTCTCAAACCTCCTAGTCTCTTCTGGGTGCGTGTAGGGGAGTCGCAGTTCGAAAGATGAATAGGTACCATAACTACCCGATTCAAGAGGAAGCACACACAACCCATGACAACGGCAACTTCGACAACGGTAACCTCTCCGCCCACACACATGTCCGTTGAGCCCGGCGCTGAGCTCCTGTCGGAACTTGCTTCTCCGCAGGCTACAGTCGCGACTGTGGACGATCTTGATTTCCTGCTCGACGTTCTCCCACCAACTATTCGTGCGGCGATTGTTCAGGTAGGCGATTTGCACGACCTCATAGAGGTGATCCTTGACCTAGGGCGTCCGCCTGAAGCACGCTACGTCAACAAGACAGTCTATCTGTCTGACCAGACGGTCGGCCCGGAAGAGTTGGCTTTTACTGTTGGGCGAGTCGGAACGTTTAGCCACGACAATCGGGCCGGTATTCCACGCACCTTGCATCGTATCTCAGCAATACGGAACCGTACCGGCGGGATTATTGGCCTGACTTGCCGCGTAGGACGCGCCGTGTTTGGAACAGTCGACATTGTCAAAGACCTAGTCCACGACCCACACAAAAGCATCCTACTGTTAGGCCCGCCCGGAGTCGGCAAGACCACCCTGTTACGCGAGGCCGCGCGCGTGCTGGCTGACGCAGACAGCAAACGGGTCATCATTGTTGACACCTCAAACGAAATTGCCGGAGACGGGGATATTCCCCACCCCGCGATTGGCCGCGCCCGCCGTATGCAGGTCCCCTCACCCGACCGTCAACACCAGGTCATGATCGAAGCGGTCGAAAATCACATGCCCGAAGTCATCGTTGTTGACGAAATCGGCACACAGGCTGAGGCCGAGGCGGCCCGCACCATCGCTGAACGGGGGGTTCGACTCATTGCCACGGCCCATGGTGGTACGCTAGAAAATCTGGTCCTCAACCCCATTCTAGCTGACCTGATCGGCGGCATTCAGTCCGTCACACTGGGCGATGACGAAGCCCGACGGCGACGAACGCAAAAGACCATCCAGGAGCGTAAGGCGCCCCCCACCTTCGACATCTTGATCGAGATACATAACCGGCACCGTTTTGCCGTACACCCAGACGTAGCCGCCGCGGTTGACGGCCTCCTCCGCGGATGGAGCGCGAGTGTAGAAATAAGAACGCGCCAAGAAGATGGCAGCATTGACGCTGAGCAAATTGATGCTGCAGCCGCCCCCGCTCCCGGAGATACCAAAGCTACACAGCAGCGTGGCCAGCAATCCAGGTCACGCCGGGTACTGCGCATTTACCCGTATGGCATTGATCGACAACGACTGGAACAGGCAATCCACGCACTCGACGTTCCGGCTCGCGTGGTCGGCCAACCAACCTACGCGGACGTTATTCTCACGGTCAGAGGCCAAGCTAAACGCCAACCGAAGGCGCTCCGGCTACTGGTCGAAAGAGGGACGCCGCTCTACGCCTTGCGCAGCGACAGCCCGGCTCAAATGGAAAAATTTCTCCGCGACCATCTGAGCGAGGAGTTTCCCGAAGACCGGGCCGCCTTGACCGAGGCAGAGGAAGTCGTCCAACGCGTTATTGCCCAGAACGAACAGCATGAACTCGGCCCGCAACGCGCCCGGCTACGCCGGCTCCAACATCAGTTGGTCAAGAGTTTCGGATTGATCTCACAAAGCGAGGGAGACGAACCCTTTCGGCGACTCATCATCTATCCGATTGGGCGGTAAGATGCCAGTCGTGTGCTGAAGCTACGATCCAATCACCATGGCTACGCTCGTCGTGCCTGAGCCACCGATGTTCAGGGTTGCGATCTTTTTCGCGCCATCGATCTGATACTCACCAGCCGTTTCCGTGACTTGTCGAAAGGCGTCTAAGGCCTGCCGGGCACCCGTAGCGCCAACCGGATGTCCGCACCCAATGAGGCCACCACTCACATTAACCGGCAGCTTACCACCAAATTCGATCACGCCTTCTTCAATCGCTTTCCAGGATTCACCCGGCTTGGTCAAGCCGAAATGATCGATAGCCATATACTCTGAGGTCGTAAAGCAGTCATGTGTTTCTATCCCCTGCACTCCCCAGACATCAGACAGACCAGCACGTTGGAACGCATCCAGAATAGCCTGACGGGTATGCGGCAACACATAAGGATTGCCCTTGCTCTCGGCGATCTTGGTGTCAAATTTGATGGGTGCGGTGCGATGGCCCCAACCCAGAATCTTGGATAGACTCTCTAACGTCACGCCCCGACGCTCGGCATATTTGCGTGCAAAAGTCTCAGACGCGAGGAAAATAGAAGTCGCGCCATCGGTCACCTGGGAGCAATCGCGCACGCGCAAACGACCGGCGACCGGATTGGTGTATTTTCCCGAACTCAGGTTCTGGGTCTCATCCGTAAACCAGCCTCGCGTTTGCGCCAGGGGATTGCGACGCGCGTTGGAGAAATTCACCTCCGCTATGCGGGTCAAGTGCTCCTCTTTTAAGCCAAAGCGCTCTTCATACACATCGCCAAGTTGGCCAAATAACTTGGGAAACGCAAACTCAATTCCCTTGGCTTCTTCATCGTACCAGGCTGCTGTTCCGAGGAAATCACCCCCCGTTGTAGGGGCAACCGTCTTCATCTGTTCCACCCCAAGAACAAGGGCCAGATCATAACGACTGGCTTCAATTTCAGCCGAAGCCATGAGCATCGAGACACTGCCCGACGCGCACGCAGCTTCATGTCGAGAGGTCGGAATACCGGATAACGCCGGCTCGATTTCGGCTAAGAATGCCCCCAGGTGACCCTGTTTGCAGTAGAGTTCCGCAGCAAAGTTCCCAACATGAGCAACATCGACTTCATGTGGATCGATGCCGGTTGCGGTGAAGCCCTCAGACACAGCTTCTTTCATCATATCAACAAGACCACTGCCTTCTTTCATCCAATTACGCGCGAAATCGGTTTGATACCCACCAAGCAAATACACCGCAGCTACCATAATATTTCTCCTCATACTATACACGTCGGGATTCATCCCATAGAAACGATGAGCTCCCCCTGGCTTTGGCCGTGATGACCGAGTTTTCCTCCTATCTAACCACTGGGGAAAGGTCAATCATCACCGGCTCCCAGGACTGAACCCGGACTGAAAAATGGATCGGCGAACTCGACTGCTCGGAGACTAGACATCGCTGACTGGTGGCCGCGCACCTTCCCCTTCTACCGCAGGCGAAGTCCCCCCAGCGGATTCGAGTATCTCAACAACTTTATCTTTATGATTTTTCTTGGCCCAATACAGAGCGGTGAACCCGTAGTCATCTTCAGCATTGACCTCAGCACCACGATCAAGCAGGGTTTGTACAATTTCATAATGGCCGAAGCGTGACGCCACGATCAGAGCCGTATGACCAAACACCGGATTATGGCCATTAATATCGACGCCATGCTCTATCATCTCCAGCATGGTCGTCGCGTCACCTACGCCTGCCGACTCAATGAAGATATCTTGTTGTAGGACTTCTGGAGGTATCTCTAAAGACGGTCCGCCCCGCAACCACTCAAGAGAAACCACGATGACAACAATTAACAATCCGATCCCGATCAACGTTCTTTTATCCATTCGAAAGTCCTCCTTCCGGAAACCCTTTTGAGGCTAGTGTAGCGTCTCGGCTAAGGGAGGGAAACCGAACTTTGGTACGAGGATGTCGGCTCTAAAAACGATCTTGCTTAGTACGTATTCCGTAATAGGACCTTCAGCGCGCCGCGCTGGGCGGCATGGTTGACAGCCTGAACACCCTCGGCAAGCGGATAGGCGGCCTCGATCAAAGACGAAACCGGGACGTGTTTGTGGGACAAGGCTCGCAGAGCGGGCGGGAACGGCCCGCAGCGTGAGCCGACCACCGTTACCTCATTAATAACCAACGGTGCCAGCGAATTGGCGTGTTCCTCAGCCAGCGTGCTTTTGAGGACGAGGGTAGCCCGCGGACGGACCGTCTCGATCGCCACCTTCAATCCAGTCGATGAGCCGGTCGCTTCAACAACCAAATCCGCTTGCTGGGGGCGCCAGTCAGAAAGCTGTATGCCTTGGACGCCTGCTTTCCGAACGAGCTCAAGCTTCTTATCGTGTCGCCCGACAACGGTCACACGTGCTCCGTTCTCCTGGAGTACAAACGCGCACAATAAACCTAGCTTGCCATCGCCAAAGATTACGGCTTGTGTTCCAGGCTTGACATGTATTTGTTCCAAGATTTCAAACGCGGCGGCGAGCGGCTCAGTAAAAACGGCTTCTTCATCAGAGACCGAGTCGGGGACAGGATGAAGATTGGCGACGGGCACCGCCAGGTATTCGGCAAAGCTCCCGTCTGCGCCAAGAATGCCCATAACTTGACGTGTCGGGCAATGTCGCGCCATGCCGCGCAAACAGAGCTCACACTTACCACAGGCAAAATTGATTTCACCTACGACACGCTTGCCCATGAGTTCACTCGGCCCAGCATGAATCTCACCAACAAACTCATGACCAGGTACACCCTCGAAGGCCATATAGCCTTTCAGAATTTGCAGATCCGTCGAACACACTCCGGCCAGGCGCACGCGCACGACGGCTGTGTCCTTCGTTGCCTGAGGTATTGGATAGCCAGCCTGTACCCGCAGGGTATGTCCATCCCAATGAAGCGCGTGCATGGTCATCGGCACGTATTTCCCATTTTAAAGATTAGCCTTTTTGGCGAAATCGTCCATAAAACCCAACGCGCCGTCGAGTTCGGGACTCCACAACGGCAGTGGAGCTAGGAACGATGTATAACCAAGATCCTGATATTTTTTGGTCTCTTCAATAAAGACATCGACCGAGGTCGCATACGAAGGTGCAACCATGATCTCGATACTTTTCATATCTCGGCCTGCCTGCTCGGCTGCAGCGGTCAGCATCCCCAGCCCCTCTTTGAATCCCTCATAGCTCTTTGCCACAGCAACCCAGCCATCCCCAAACTCCGCCACGCGCCGCATGGCCCGTGCCGAATGGCCACCTATCCAAACCGGCAGCGGATTCTGCACCGGCTTGGGTTCACATTTGATGCCGCTAAACTGACAGAATTCTCCGTCAAACTGTGGGTCAGGATTAGTCCAGAGCTCGCGCATGGCGCGCAGATACTCGTCGCTCAGTCGGCCACGTTTTTCAAACGGCGCACCGAGCAGACTGATCTCCTCCTCCATCCAGCCGATACCGGCCCCAAGCATAATACGCCCACGCGACAATACGTCGAGCGTGGAAAACATCTTGGCAGTTACAATGGGATTGCGATGCGGTAAAACCAAGACCCAGGTACCGAGTCGCACACGCTTCGTGACTCCGGCCAAGTAACCAAGCGCTGAAAGTGGCTCTAAGAAACCATGTTCGGGATCAGCGGGGAAGACGCCCGTGTCGTTGTATGGATAGCGCGACTTAATTTCAGTCGGAATCACAATGTGGTCCGCCACCCACAGCGATTCATAACCCTGGTCTTCCGCTTTTTGGGCAATGGAGGTCATCACATCCACCGAGCCCGGGCCTGTGGCCAGTGGGCCGAGATTGGGCAAGAGTAGTCCGACTTTCATACTGTCCTCCTTTGGGAAAAGTTGTGCACTGCCCTTCCTATAGAGTCGCACCGGCTTGGACAAGGCGCGGCGTTCACACCCTGTCGAGTGCGGACGCCGAAGAACATTCGATAGGAACGTTTGAGCAGGTCTTAGATTATAGCCTTCCAAGTTGGGGAACGGATGAGGGAGGCTAATAGCCTCTCTTAGTGGGCGATCATAATTTCGATACGGGTGAGGATATTGCGCAACTCCTCGTCCT
>CAZXFE010000110.1:0-11966 GCA_964639795.1 uncultured Enterobacteriaceae bacterium
CAGTCACGTGGGGCGACATGGGCCTGAAAGGAGCCTGGGCTTCTGCGCCTATCAGTCTGTATGGTCGCAACTCGGCCTCGGGCACGTATGGTTTCTTTAAGAAGAAGGCGCTGTGCAGAGGCGACTACAAAGACACCGTCAAGGAGCAACCTGGATCAGCCTCGGTCGTACAGGGCATTAGCGAAGACAAGAATGGCGTCGGCTATAGTGGTATCGGTTACACGACTTCCGGCGTTCGGACGGTTTCCTTGGCTACAAAAGGCATGCGTTATGTTGAGCCAACATACAAAAACGTTCTGAGCGGCAAATATCCCCTCGCCCGTTTCCTGTACGTCTACGTCAACAAGGAACCCAATAAACCACTTGATCCATTGGTCCAGGAATTCCTCAAGTTTGTCTTGAGCAAAGAAGGCCAAGAGATCGTGGTCAAAGACGGCTACTATCCGATGTCGGCTGCGCTGACCGCCGTTGATCGTGCCAGTTTGGAATAAGCCTTATTCTCGAACACAAGAAACACCACAAATAATGACCCGCCCCCCCGTATCACAGCGCGTTGACGTCCGCCTCTCTACGATCGAAGACACACGCCGCGCGCAGCGCAAAAAGCTGGCCGACAAGACTGCGACGATTATCATTACATTCGGTGGCTTTGCAGTGATTTTGAGCATTGCAGCCTTGCTCTTTGTTCTCGTGGCGGAGACCCTCCCTCTCTGGAGCGCACCGACAGCGAAACTTGAGACTCCTGCGACTCCACTCAGCGACCTTGTTTCGCATGGTTCGACGGGGGGCTCGCCCCCCCCTCTTGCTCTGGGTATCGATGAGTATCGGGAGGTTGCGTACACGATTACACAGGCCGGAACAGTAGACTTTATTTCCTTAACAGATAATCAGCTGCTGCAGCGCCACGAGATCCAAGCTCTTCAGGGACGCCGTCCAACTGCGGCGTACTATCACAACCTCACCCATACGGCTGCTATAGGGACAGCAGACGGTGTTATTATTCCTCTCGTTATCTCTTTCCCTATCTCGTTTGAAGGCAAGCAGCGTCTTACTACGCCACGAGTTACCGAAGGAGAGCCTATTTTCCTCGACCGGGAAGGCCGGGCGATTAGCGCACTGGTGTATAGGTATACGGACGAAGAGGAGGAAATAATGTCGCTGGCCGCTCTCGTCGGCCCTCGCACGCTTATCTTTCTGACCCAACGTACACAAGAATCTCTTTTGGGTGAGGCCGAATTCGAAGAATATAAGATTGATCTCTCTACAGCTCTCACCTCCGACGTGACCGCGTTAGCACTGGACGCTGAACAAAGGAATTTATTTGCCGCACTGAAGACAGGCGAAGTGATCCATTGGGACATTAGTGACGGGGAAGAGCCTCAGGTCGCAACTCGTTTTCTCGGCAGTAGTCAAGAGAACACGCCCATTCGCGTAATGGCCTGGCTGATTGGCGACCGTTCTTTGGTTCTGGGCGACGACGCGGGCGGCGTGAGCGTCTGGTTCCAAGTGCGAGACCAAGACAATCCAGCTGAGTTGCCTTTTCGTAAAATCCACGTACTGCAATCGCACCAGGCAGCGGTGACAGCTATTTCTGCCTCGCCTCGGAATAAAGGTTTTGTCAGCGCGGATGCTCACGGTTCGGTTCGGATGCAGTATGCCACGACCGAAACAACGTTGCTCACGCTCGATAGCGCTCAGAGCCCGATTACGTTCATTACTTATGCGCCCCGCGCAGACGGCATTCTTGCCCTTAACCAACACGGTGGGTTGTATCATTGGGCAGTCGACAACTCGCACCCTGAAATTACCATTTCAGCCCTGTTTGGAAAGATCTGGTACGAAGGCTACAACGCACCGGGATACACGTGGCAGTCCAGTAGTGGAACCGACGATTTCGAACCGAAATTCAGTCTCATGCCGCTTGCCTACGGCACCTTGAAGGGCACATTTTACGCCCTGCTGTTCGCCATCCCGCTAAGTCTATGCGCTGCACTGTATACTTCGCAATTCATGCATCCACGCTTGCGCAATATCGTCAAGCCGTCGGTCGAGGTCATGGCAGCACTGCCGAGCGTCGTGTTGGGGTTTTTTGCTGGTCTGTGGCTCGCCCCACTCGTAGCCGACATGGTCCCGACTCTGCTCCTGATGTTTATCGCCCTCCCGCTTGTGACTCTGATTGCATCCCTTGCTTGGCAGGGGATTCCTGTTGCAGTCCGCAGCCGTCTCAAACCGGGCGTAGAGCTACTGTTTTTGACGCCGGTCATCATGTTGACCGTCTACGGTTGTATTGTCCTGAACGGCCCAATCGAAGCCTCTTTTTTTGGCGGCGATTTTCCGCAATGGTTGTTTGACACAACCCGCGTACGCTATGACCCACGCAACTCCCTCATTGTGGGTTTTGCAATGGGGTTTGCTGTTATCCCCATTATCTATACCATTTGTGAAGATGCCTTCTCCAACGTGCCACAACATCTCATCTCTGGTTCCTTAGCCCTGGGTGCGACACGCTGGCAAACCGCCCTACGGGTGGTGTTACCGACCGCAAGTCCAGGTGTTTTTTCTGCGATTATGATTGGGTTTGGTCGGGCAGTAGGCGAGACCATGATCGTGCTGATGGCGACCGGCAACACGCCGATTATGGACTTTGATCCGTTTACAGGCTTTCGCGCTCTCTCAGCCAATATTGCCGTGGAAATCCCTGAGGCTCCTCACGGCGGGACACTCTACCGGGTCCTGTTCTTGGCTGCATTTCTGCTTTTTGTTTTGACCTTCCTCGTCAATACGGCGGCCGAGGTTGTGCGCCAACGCCTGAGTAAACGCTATGGTCGCATCTAGATCGTCAGAATTTTTAACACCGCGTCGATCGGGAGGTAGTATGCTCAAAAGGCTTTTGTACAGTGGCGATCCATTCATCTGGCTAACCGGCGGGGCACTGGCCTTTAGCCTGCTCATGATTGCGGCTCTTATCTGGATCGTTGCGGCAAACGCGCTTGGCTTCTTCTGGCCTGATCAACTCAGAGCCGTTGATTTACAGGATGGGCAAAAGCTCCTGGGTGTAGTCCGCGCGACAGAAGCAATCCCTCAGCAGGACGGATCGGACGCTCCAGCGCAGTACCGAACCCAGTTCCAGGTTGCGAACCGCGATTTGTATGGTTCGGATTTCCGCTGGGTAGACGACCACTTCATGACAGCGCACGTCTTTCCAGAAGAAGTCGTTTATCTGGAGCGCTATGAATGGGGACCGTTCTTTGGTTTCCTCACTACAGTTCGGCAAGACGGATTAGTACTTACTGAGGGATTTGCGCAGGCCTGGCCGAAATTTCAAGAGCTTCACACCCGTACTCAGGCAACCCTGGACAAAATTCACTCTATCGAAAAGAAGGACATTGGCAGGATAAACTATGAACTCGAGCGGCTCCGTATTGCGCTAAAGAGCACCCAACGCAAAGAGACGCATCCAGTCCGGGCCGCCAAGAAAATTACTGCGTTAGAGCTAGAAATAGCCTCCTGGCAACAAACCTATGAGACAATGGCCCAAGAGCTGACCGCTCTATACAAAGAAAACGCGCGTTATCACATCGTCGTGCAGGATATAAACGGCAAACAGAAAGAACTCGCTATCGCCGGCATTGTGCGCGCCTTCTTGCCTAATACTATGAGCGGGCTTGAACGCTTTAGTTTGTATGTGACTCGATTCTGGGAGTTTTTCTGGGAAGCTCCCCGCGAGGCAAATACCGAAGGCGGAATTTTTCCTGCCATTTTCGGTACGGTCTTAATGGTGATCATCATGAGTATTGTGGTCGTACCCTTCGGCGTGGTCGCAGCCCTATATCTGCACGAGTATGCCAAGCAAGGGCCCCTCGTCCGAGCGGTACGGATCGCGGTGAATAATTTGGCTGGAGTACCTGCCATTGTCTTCGGCATCTTTGGCTTAGGATTTTTTGTCTATGGTGTTGGCGGGACGCTCGATCAGCTTTTCTATCAAGATGTATTGCCAACACCGACCTACGGGACCGGCGGGATCCTGTGGGCCTCGTTAACCCTTGCTCTGCTGACCGTACCCGTTGTCATTGTAGCAACCGAAGAAGCACTCTCTTCCATTCCCAGAGAGTGGCGCGAGGGATCGTTAGCACTCGGGGCGACCAAGTGGGAGACCTTGCAGAAAATTGTTATTCCCGGTGCATTACCAGGCATTCTCACCGGTACTATTCTAGCCATGGCGCGCGGAGCCGGAGAAGTGGCCCCGCTTATGATCACCGGAGTCGTAAAACTTGCTCCCACACTACCCATTGACGGCCACTTCCCGTTTTTCCATTTGGAGCGCAAATTCATGCATCTCGGGTTTCATATTTACGATGTCGGTTTTCAGTCGCCCAACGTTGAAGCAGCAAAGCCCATGGTATTTATGACCACTTTGTTTCTAATTGTGATAGTTATTGCGTTGAATCTTGTGGCTATTTCGCTACGCAACCGGCTACGCAGTCGGTTGCGCTTTGGTGTATTTTAGAAAACCTGTCATGGAAGACCGAGAAAAATCGACTGCTGGTTCATCCGGCCATGCAGTCACGTCGCCCCGCCGTCCGCAGACTGGCAGCGGCCGCGTCTCTCCTGTGTCGGCATCAAACCAGACGCCGGAGGTCAGAATTACAGATTTGTGCCTCAGTTATAGGAACACCCCTGCGCTCAAACACATCAGTATGGATATTCCCCGTGGCCAGGTGACCGCCTTTATTGGTCCATCAGGTTGCGGTAAATCGACCCTGTTGCGCTGTTTAAACCGGCTGAATGATTTGATCGATGACTGCACAACAAGTGGTAATATCACCATGGGCGGTCTAGAAATTCTCGATCCAACCCTGGATGTCACAGCACTGCGTAAACGGGTCGGTATGGTGTTTCAAAAACCCAATCCGTTTCCCAAATCAATTTATGAGAATGTAGCCTACGGCCCACGTGTGCTCGGCATCAAGAACAAAGTTCGGTTGGATGAACTTGTCGAGAGCAGCTTGAAGGCGGCAGCCTTGTGGGATGAGGTGAAAGACCGCCTACACGAGAGTGCCCTCGCGCTGTCCGGTGGGCAGCATCAGCGCGTATGTATTGCGCGGACCATTGCGGTGGAGCCCGAAGTCGTACTTATGGACGAACCGTGTTCGGCCCTTGATCCCATTGCAACGGCAAAGATTGAAGAACTCATTCACGAACTCAAAGAGCAGTACACCATTGTCATTGTGACCCACAATATGCAACAAGCCGCACGCGTATCAGACTATACGGCTTTTTTGTATTTGGGTGAGTTGATAGAGTTCGGGAAGACTGAAAAAGTGTTCACAGCACCCGAGAAACAAGCTACAGAGGACTATATTACAGGCAGATTCGGCTAAAAACGGGGGACGCCATGCCGCTACACACTGATCGACAATATGAGGAAGAACTCCAACAGCTGCGCGCCAAGGTGTTGGAAATGGGCGGCCTTGTAGAAAAGCAGATCGGGGATGCGGTTACCTCACTCATTGAGCGCAATTCAATTCTGGCTAAAACGGTCATTACACAGGACCATATGGTCAACTATCTCGACGTAACGATTGATGAGGCGTGCATTCGCCTGCTTGCCCTGCATCAACCAGCGGCAAAAGATCTCCGTTTTATTACCACCAGTCTACGTATTTCGACGGATCTGGAGCGCCTGGGTGATATCGCTGAAAACATTTGTGAGCGTGCTATCGAACTGAACCAAGAAGCGCCGCTTAAATCGCAACATGAGCTACCAGAAATGGCCGAGGGCGCACGGTCGATGGTCCGTGACAGCCTGGATGCCTTTGTGCGTGCGGATCCTGACCTCGCGCTGAGTGTCTGCCAGCGCGATGACCGGATTGATGCCCTGACTGCCCAAATTTTTGATGACCTGCTGTCCCGGATGCAACATGAGCCGGAGTATGCCAGCCGCGCGACCCGTACCCTGTTCGTTGCAAAATATCTTGAGCGGGTTGCCGACCATGCCACAAATATTGCTGAGATGGTCATTTATATGGCTAAGGGGAAAAGCATTCGACATGTGTCACCCCTGCCCTCTTCGGTCTAGGGGTAGGACTCTATGGCTGCACCCGATGCCACAGTTGAAACCAGTCGCAAAATCCTGGTCGTCGAAGATGAAAAAGATATTCGAGACCTGCTGCGCTACAACCTGGAGACCGAAGGCTTTATCGTTCTCGAGGCAGATGATGGTGAAGTCGGCCTGAAGCTGGCTTCTGCACAACGGCCCGCCCTCCTCATTCTTGACCTCATGTTACCCGGCCTGTCCGGTCTTGAAGTGTGCCGGCTGCTACGGGCCAGGGACGAAACTCGAAGCCTGCCCATTTTGATCCTGACCGCACGCGCATCAGAAATCGACAAAGTGTTAGGCCTGGAGATGGGAGCAGACGACTACGTCACCAAGCCGTTCAGCCCGCGCGAGTTGGTCGCCCGGGTGAAAGCCGTCTTGCGTCGCACCTCTGGGCCGACTCTGGACCGCCCGCATCAAACGTATGCGCGGGGTCGGCTACGGATTGATTACGACACCTATGAAGTAATCCTTGACGGAAAACTCGCTGCGCTTGGTCTGCGCGAGTTTGAGCTGCTCAAATTTTTTGTCCAGTCTCCGAACCGCGTCTTTAGCCGAACGCAAATTCTCGACCTGGTGTGGGGGCATAATGTCTACGTGGAGTCCCGCACTGTCGACGTCCATATTCGCCGTTTGCGCCAGCGTATTGAGCAAGACGACGCGAATCCGACCCTGATCCTCACTGTCCGAGGTGTCGGCTATAAATTCAACCCCGATGCACTCGAAGAGTAGTATCGCAATGCACGCGAAGAGTAGCATCACTTTTTCCATACTCTTTCCAGTCGGTCTTGCCATCCTGGCGCTGCTGAGCCTCCAGCTCTTCTTTCTCTTTCCCGCCTCGGCGCGGCCCGTCTGGGTCTGGTCTATCGCTCTGGTGTGTGGCATTACCGCTATCGGCAGTGCACTCCGCCAGAGTGCTCGACTCCGACGTCGCTTGCAAGAACTCAGCGCCTTTCTGACTATTGCCTCGGACCCAGATACCCACCCCACCCCCCCAGCCAGGAAAGACGACGAGCTGGGAACAGTGGAGCACTCCTTGCACAGACTTGTCGGCTTGCGAGCCCAACAGCTCCAACAGCTCCAGGACGAAAACAACGAACTCGAAGCCATCTTACAGAGCATGACCGAGGGCATTGTCGTGATCGATCTGGACGGGAATATCGTACGCTGTAATCGTGCAGCCTTACATCTGTTTGGTCTCGACCCGGTTGAAGATTGGCTGGGCAGACCGTTTCACGAGTTTTCCCGGCATCCCGTCCTACACCAGCTGTTAGCTGAGCAAGGACTCGGTGCTGAATCGTCGAGCTCAGCCGTAGCTATAAGCCAGGAAATTGAGGTCGAGGGTAAAGAAACTCGCCAGCTTGCCGTCAGCGTTATGAGCCTGTCGCAAAGCGGAACACCCGGCACCCTAGCCAGCGGTTACGTGTTGGACTGTCATGACCTCACGCCGATGAAACAACTCGAATCCATCCGGGCAGACTTTGTAGCCAATGTCTCACATGAACTCCGTACGCCGCTGACGGCGATCAAAGGCTATGCGGAAACCCTCTTAAACGGCGCGTCTCAGGATCCTGAGCACGCGACGCGGTTTTTGACGATTATTGACCGTCACTCTGAACGCCTGAGCCGTCTCATTGACGACTTGCTCACATTGTCTAACTTGGAACTGGGGCGCACGGAACTGCAACGCGAGGAGTTATCTGTCTCGGAACTGGTCGATGAAGCCTTTGACGTCGTGCAGGAGAAAGCCCAACGGGGGGCAATCACACTTTCCCGGAATCTCCCGCCCTCTTTACCAATGATCAGTGGCGATCGAGATCGCATCCAC
Source organism: uncultured Enterobacteriaceae bacterium (assembly GCA_964639795.1). Taxonomy (GTDB): domain Bacteria; phylum Desulfobacterota; class Binatia; order Bin18; family Bin18; genus Bin18. Next base: position 7,926 of record CAZXFE010000110.1, read on the forward strand.
CAAGTGCTGATTAATCTTATTGATAACGCGGTCAAATATACGCCCGCTCAGGGCCAGGTGACGGTGTCCGTCCAGGTTCTGACTCAACACGCTGGACAGGACGGACAGGGCGAACTCGGGGAAACGTCCAGCTCTGCCGGCCAGACCATTATTGAGACGACCGCACGGCCAGACTGGCTCGAAATCGCAGTCTCAGACACCGGCTGTGGGATTCCAGAGACGGACATTCCACGCCTGACGCAGCGCTTTTACCGGGTGGATAAAGCCCGTTCTCGCGAACTCGGGGGAACCGGACTCGGCCTTGCAATTGTGAAGCACATCGTTCTGGCGCATGGCGGGTCGCTGCAGATCGAAAGCCAACTCGACCACGGCACGACCGTTCAGGTCACGCTGCCCCTCACCCCCCCAGTGCCGGATGCACTGCCTCAGCAGACCCATCCGACCCCATCGCGTTCGGGGGGTACCTCTTAGTCCTGCGTTTCTGGCTGCCAATGCTGCTGGACCCAGGAGACGGCGTCTTCACGCGTCCGCACCTGCCCCTCAAGCTGTGCCTCCTCAACCGCATCAAGGATGACGGTAAACTGCGGGCTGGGTTGAAAACCAAGTTGGATGAGATCTCGTCCGCTCAGCAGACAGGCTGGGGCAATTCCATCCGGCCCCAGCTCCTTGAGTTTTTTCCGGCAGAACTCATACGAACTTAGATCACCGTCTGAAGCCAAGGCGTCGAGTCGGGCCAACGCCAAGAGTTCTTCAATTCCGTCGAGTCGTAGAAAGCGTTTGAGCGCAGCCGTGCGCATGCGGGGTGCATCGAGGAAACGCAAATGGTTTTTCACTAAAAAAGCCACACGCTCCCAGGTTGCACGAGAGCGTTTCAAACGTTGGCAGATCTCGACCGCCATGTCAGCGCCTTTTTCACAATGACCATAAAACGTAATGCGCTCTCCCTTACGGCCCTGACTCAGCGGCTTTGCTACATCGTGGAGCAATGCCCCGAGGGCTAATGTCTCACTCGGCCGAGCGTGTTCAGGCTGCTTGAATTGCTGATTTAATTGGTCCAACTGGCTGAGGAGTGATAAAGTATGCATGAACACATCACCTTCAGGGTGAAAATCGGGCGACTGCTCCACTCCCCGCATAGCCGCAATCTCAGGCAAGATAATTTGTAACAATCCAGATTCGGCAAGCAGTACGAAGGCCCGACGAGCCCCGCCTTCAGTCAGACTTTTGACAACCTCATCCCCCATGCGTTCCCAAGCAATGTCGCTGATAGACGGGGCGAAGTGCTGAATGGCAGTCAATGTCTCCGGAGCGATACGAAAATCAAGTCGGGCAGCAAAGCGTACGGCGCGGAGCATGCGTAAACGATCTTCCCGAAACCGCGCCGCAGGGTCACCAATGGCACGGATCGTTCGATTTTCGAGATCCTGCTGCCCGCCAACATAGTCAATAATCTCCTCGGTCAAGGGATCAAGGAACATCCCATTAATAGTAAAGTCGCGGCGTAAGGCATCTTCACGTGCGTCACTAAAGCGGACGGTCATCGGGTGCCGGCCATCAAGATACGCCCCATCGGCACGAAAAGTCGCCACCTCGTAGGGAATGTTATCAAGCAAGACAAGGACGACACCAAAATGCACTCCCATTGGAATGGTATGAGGAAAAAGAGCTTGAACATCCATGGTGCGGGCACTGGTCGCAACATCAAAATCCTTGGCCTCGACCCCGAGCAGCCGATCACGCACACAGCCACCAGCCAAATAGGCGGTGTAGCCACGTTGGCGCAAAGTCTGGATAATCGTCCTAGCGTGTCGCTCTTTCTGAGTCACATTGTTATGGTGACACGCACCACGAGGCGGAGCAATGGAGCGTACCCCACGCCTCAGTGAGCGCGAGCGGCCAACCGCTTGCGGCAAGCCTGGAGCCTCGATAAAGTCGGACCCGTGAGAGTTCAACTCAGTGCGCAGGACATCTGCACAGCAACGAAGGGTACTTTGACGTGCGGGCATCCGGATACGGTCTTTACCTCTGTTTGCATTGATTCTCGACAGGTCACCCCACACACGCTGTTCGTCCCGCTTCCAGGCGCACGAACCAACGGACATGCCCATATTTCAGCCGCCGTTGAGCACGGTGCGGCGGGATTCTTGTTTTCAAGGAAGTTTCGCATTGTGCCGCCCGACGGGGCAGTCGGCATCAACGTAGATGATCCTCTGACTGCGCTCCAAGACTTGGCTACTTGGTACCGCCGCCAGCTGCCGGCCACAGTAATCGGCATTGCCGGTAGCAATGGCAAAACGACCACCAAAGAGTTCATGGCACAGGTCTTCACCGGGCAGCGCCCAACCTTGGCCACCCAGGGAAATCTTAATAATCATATCGGACTGCCGCTCACTGTCCTGCGTGCCACCCCAGAAGACGTCTTCCTGATCTTGGAGATGGGAACGAGTGGGCCCGGAGAACTCGCCACCCTGTGCCGTTTTGCGCAGCCGCATATCGGCGTTATTACTACTATTGCAGAAGAGCATACGGAGACACTGAAAGATCTCGACGGTGTTTTAGCGGCGGAAACCGAATTGATCACCGCGCTCCCAGCCGATGGGATTGCCATAGTCAATGGAGACGATCCGGCCTTACTAACCGCCGTCCGCCGTCAGACCCAATGTCGGATAGTCACTTTTGGTAAGAGCACGTCCAATCATCTCCGGGCGTCGAATATTCAGGTTTCACGGAAAGGGACGAGCTTCCAGCTCTATACTCGTGATCAGCTTCGGCCTATGCAACTGAAACTCATCGGTAGTCATTTCGTTCTAGCCGCGCTTGCGACCATTGCTACAGCAGTAGAGAGTGGTCTGGACATGACCGCCGCCTGCACCGTCCTCCAAACCGCACACGGCGCCCCGCATCGGCTGGCGGTCGTCGAGGTACCGGCCCTCCAGCTCACTATCCTCGACGACTTCTATAATGCCAATCCAGCCTCCATGTACCATGCTATTCTGACAGCGAACACTATTCGTGCGGCAAACGAACGTCTCATCCTCGTCTTGGGCGATATGCTGGAGTTGGGAAACATAAGCAAACAGCGGCATCAGGAGATCGGTGCATACATTGCACAGCTCGCCCCGCCACCAGACGTTGTTGTGACGATCGGTCAATACGCGCAGCCGCTCGCGGAATTAGCTGCACAGGCGAACATTCCAGTCCACGTCTTTCCTGACGCACAAGCCGCCGCACCCAGGGTCCTTTCCCTTGTACGGCAAACGGAAAATCCTCAGCTCATGCTGATCAAGGGATCACGCGGCGTCCATTTGGAGCAGATTGTGGAACCTCTTGTTGAGCAGATCCGTGTACAAGCATAGACAGGAATAGTAAGGAGAACACATGTCCCCTCAAGTCAGCATCATCATGGGTAGTGACTCAGACCTCGACACCATGAAGGAAGCAGCCAAGGTCTGTGAAGAATTTGACATCGGATATGAAATCCGGGTCTTCTCAGCCCACCGCACCCCACACGATACTACGGACTATGCCAGCAAAGCTCATGAGCGGGGGATAAAAGTTGTTATTGCCGGAGCCGGGGGGGCAGCCCATCTGGCTGGCGTTGTGGCCGCTCATACCCCTCTTCCAGTCATTGGCGTTCCCATCAAAAGTGCGGCTCTGAGCGGGCAAGACTCGCTACTTTCCATCGTGCAGATGCCCGCGGGAGTTCCGGTTGCCACAGTGGCCATAGATGGCGCACACAATGCCGGACTGCTGGCTATCCAAATCTTGGCAACCGGAGATGCCGGACTGCTGGATCGTTTTCAGGCATTCAAAGCCGCCCTCGTACAGAAGACGCGCGACAAGGACCTTCGCCTTCAGGAACGTGTCTCAGCCGGTAAACTGTAACGTGACTCAGCAGTGAACGCCTGGAGTATGCTCGTATGATTTCGGTACACGACGCCCTGGCAACAATTTTAGAGACGGTCTCTCCTCTGGCCGGGGAGCGCGTCAGCCTGCTTGAGGCGACCGGCCGGGTGCTGGCCGAAGACGTCTACTCCGGAC
>CAZXFE010000111.1:0-11957 GCA_964639795.1 uncultured Enterobacteriaceae bacterium
AAGCGCTGACCGCTGTCACGGTGGCCGCCTTGACGATTTACGATATGTGCAAAGCCGTAGAAAAAAATATGACCATTTCGGCTATCAGCCTCCAGCATAAAAGCGGAGGAAACAGCGGAACCTACAGCAGAACTCCGTGACCAGTCTTAGAATTCAAAAAGGACTACAAAATTTGCAAAACTAGATAGTTAAAAGATAGCTGAAATATTTCACTTGATACAAATACATTGCCTCTACTCAAATAATCATGAGAAATTCCATCTAATTATTCTTTCCTCTGTAGGTGAAAATTTATCCGACTTGTATTCTCTGCCGCCTGTAGAGGATAAAGATTAGTGTTCTTAGGTATTTACGCGAAGTAACCTGCCAGTCAACGCCGCCCGCTAGGAGGGGCTCACTTAAAAGAGGTGAGACTGGAGGGAGGGGATTGAATTATCTAAGAAAAAATGGAAATCTCTTACTTCCTATAATGTCTCATGAGGTATCAAATTGATGCGTCCAACTACTCCTCGTACTTGTCCTTCTTCTGCCCAGTACTCTGGGTCAGACGCATAAGACCGCCTGTCAGGCCCTCTCATGCGTCACAGATGAAGAGAGGCAGGTACGCCAACGTAAACCAGGCTTTTTGGCATTCCGTCGTTAAGGGAATTTGAGAGGAAAACGTATAATGAAAAGCCGTGCTGTCCAGAAGACCAAAAAGGAGTCGCCCAAGACAAAAACGGTCAAATCGGCCAAGAAACCGGCAAAAGAATCGGTTCGAACTCCCGCTCGTACAGCGGTTGCAAAAAAAGTAACATCCTCCAGGAAGATGACCACAGGAAAGAATCTCTCGACCAAGATCGTGCCGACGAAAGCTGTTCCCCAAAAACCGGATGCCTCGAAAACGACCACAGGCGCAGCACCTATACTGCAATCAGAACCTGCTACGCCCGTTGCTGAGCTGCCACAAGGCTCCGAACCGTTGCGTGCAGAGGAGGCACCCTTAGCAACAACTCCGCCTGTTTTTGTAAAACGCGACCTCACCGGACCAGATGGCAGCAAAAGGCCGGGCTGGGAAATGTGGATCGGTGATCATTGTTTTGGCCGAGCAGATAATAAAGACCTCTTACTTGCCAGCTTTGAGCGGCTTCAGAGCCCACCAAGCAGTTTTCACTGGCGCGAAGTCCGTAATCGTATGCCCATGCGGGGCCGACCCAGAAGCGTGCCTGGGCAGAAAGCGCCGAGACAGGCTTTGACCTCCAAACAAGAGAAACTTCCTGGAGAATTAGAGGAAGAAGCTCAAGAGATTTCGTAGAGGGTATCTCATAAGTATCTCTGTGGCCAAATCCCGCGCGAAAGCGGCTTCACCAAGGCACCCTAGCCGCCGTGCTATAACGATGCAGGGCAGCAGTGACACGCGGTTTGCAGCCGGGCGACGGTCAGAATAGGCCTTCTGGACACGCTCTTAGAAACTGTTCAAAAGATGACATAAAAAGGGTATCCAAGTGGGTATCCTTTTTTTCTTCGTGCAAAAGAAATTTCCCACTCATTATTCTTGATACCGACCTAAGTCATAAACTTCTTGAAGAAAAGGACATCAACGGGAGTACGTATGGAACGAATTAGTTTTATTGGTCCCGGTATCATGTTACCGACCATGACCACAGTCAGGCACCCCTCTATATCTTGGCCTTAGAAGGGGCAACCCCTGCCTCTTCGTTTCGAGAAGTTGCTGAAAAATCAGAGGTCGTCATTACGATTGGCACGGACACACCGGATGTTCAACAGGTCCTCCTGGGCAAAAATGAGGTGGTAGAGGTTCTTCAGACGGACACTGTCGTGATCGTTATGAGCGCCATCTCTCCAACGGCAACACGCGAAATGGCCGATACAATCCAGCAAAAAGGCACACATATGCTGGATGCCCCTGTAAGTGGTGGAGAAGACGGTGCCATAGCTGGAACGTCATCCATCATGGTGGGAGGGAATGAAGCGTTATTCAACCGGAGCCTGCCCATATTTGAGGTTATGGGTAAAAGAATATTGTCCATTTAGGCGAAACCGGTTCTGGTCAATTAACGAGACTCTAAAATCAAATTGCCGTAGCAGTCACAAACTTGGCAATGAGTGGGGCCTTAATCTTCGGTGCGAAGGCCGGAATGAATTTCAAGAAAATGCGACAAGCCATTAACGGTGGTGCAGCCGGCTCGTGGCAGCTGTCTATCTAACCCTACCCCGCGTATCATAGAATGCGATTTCGCACCTGGATTTATGGTGGAATTACCACAAAAAGACCTAGATCTGGCCCTCCAAGAAGCCGACCACCTCAAGCCCGTCCTGGCCTCTACTAGCCCCGTCCACCATCTAGTTCACTCCCTTGAGACCCGAGGTGCTGGAGGCGAGGGGGCACAAGCATTACTGAAGGTATTGGAACAGCTTCCAGGTGTGGTGGTGAAGTAAGAAGGCTGCTTCCGCAAAATGGACGGCATTACCTGAATCTTCAAGTCCGACAGCGTCCTGTTGGACGACCTCGCGTTGTAAGTCAGACAGAAGAGCGCAACAGACTGCGCCCTTCCCTAATGGACTTCTCCAAGGTTCGGGAGATCTCCGGCCGCATCTAGTAGCCCTCAGACAATTTCTTCAGATCCTCGGCCCAATTCTCGTAGGAGCGGAGGGGGATGATCTCCACGTCTTTGACGATATGCGCGTAGCCGAGCTGCCAGATGGGTAGACTGAGAAATGCATTATCCAGTGCGTCGGCAGATTCCACGTCCATCACCACCACCACCTCAGGCTTTCCTGCGACTTTCCATATCGCTTTGATGAACCCAGCTTCCTTCGCAGCTAAGGCAGCTTCTGACTCCTTGCGCCATACCGTATAAAAATCTTTATTCGACATATCGGCGGGTTTCTCGATGTACGCCTTGAACAGAACCAGCATTATATTTCCCTTTCTCCTGAATTTTACAATTCCTTGATTTGACCTATAGCCGACGCTTCTCCAATCCGTCAAACCCTCTCCATAGGCATAAGTCCTTTCCGCATACGCTGGACAAGACGACATTGCAAGAGTAAAGGAAATAGACACCGGCCTAAAATTATGGAACCAAAGCACACAACGGTATCCAGCGCGTTCTGGGGAGAGCCTCCACAAGGGATGGTATATCGTTCAACCCCGAGCGAGAAAGTCCTTGCCCGGCTGCGTTGGCTTGCCTTGGGGATATGGAGCAGCCTGCTGTGGCTCAACATACAATCCATGCCCCACCCATTTGCGCACTACTGGCTCGGCGCAGGGTTTGTCTACTGCACCTTGGGACAATACTTTGCCTACCGTCATTATAAAGGCCGGCCCCTCAGTTTTCCCATCGGCATCACGGATGTTGCCTTTGTGGCTGCTCTGTGCACACTCAGCGGCGGTCTCTCCAGCCCAGTCTATGTCTATTTCTACGGGCTCACATTGATTGCAACGCTCCGTTTCGGTCGGCGAGCAGGATTTGGTATGGCTCTCCTGTCAAGTCTAACCTCAGGGCTGGTGTTTGCTCTGACGCAGCCGGCAGCATTCCCGCTTGCCTATTTGAGTACAGCTCTAGGCTCCCAATGTATCCTCTTGTTCGGTATCGCTGCGTTGGCCGGCCTCTTTTTTGAGCGAGAGCATCCCCAGGCCATACAGGCCGTCAAAAAACAACCGTCGCTACAACCGCCCGACAACCCTCTTCAGTCACTCCGTGAAATCCCTTCCACACTTGACCTCAACAGTCTTTTGCAACGCATTGTGGATGAAACGCTGCAGCTCATCCCCTGCCACGGAGTGGGTTTTGTCATGCTTCAGCCAGATAACCGAGCGCCCGGACATATCGTATCTGCCGGAAGCTTTCCCATCTTGCCCGCACCCGCCTGGGAGCAGGCGTTGGCCGAGGGCGGTATCCTGCATACTGCTCTTTGTCACGCTCCTGTTGTGCTCAATACACCGCAAGATCTCCAATCTCACCTTCATTCTCTTCCGGTTAATGCATTCGCGCAAAGGCATCTCCTCGTTCTCCGGCTGGGTGACGCGCCTGCGCTGGGTTGCTTTGTCTTGACTGATAGGAACAATCGGGATGGATTTAGTCTGGAGGATATCACACTCCTCACGGAGATAGCGCAACTCACAGCTCCAGCCGTAAGGAATGCCTGCGCTTTTACCGAAGCCAGCCGGTCATCAAAAGAACTGCGAGGCCTCCTACACACCGTACTTAATGCACAGGAGGAAGAACGCCAACGCGTAGTCAGCCAATGGCACGACCAGTTGGGCGAAAAGCTGTTTCACATGCTGCAAGATTTCCGCGGTTGTCAGGAATTCGTGCTTCAACATGCTCCTGAAGGACGCGAACGCTTCGCCAAGCTAGCGTCTGAGATCGACTCGACCGCCGCCTTGGTTCGCCGATTTGCCGATGACCTCCTGCCCCCGGTGCTTGATGATTTTGGCTTTGTCGCCGCTGTGCGCGAGTATGTAACTGGGCTCCAAGAGCACGAAGCTTTTGAGGTCATTATGCAGGCCGACAAAAACGACCCGCCATTGTCTACCCAGACGAGTCGTAAGCTCTTTCGTATTACGCAAGAAGCTCTCCTGAACATCCAAAAACATGCCAAGGCTCACCATGTCCGGATTGCACTCACCTTCGAGCAATCCGGGGTATCCCTCATGATTAAAGATGATGGTCAAGGCTTCAATCGTGTGGCCTTCACCCCCGGCCACTACGGTCTTCTCTATATGCGGGAACAGGCTGCTGCGTGTGGCGGAAGGTTTTCTGTCCAGAGTGAGCAAGGACAGGGAACCGAGGTCCGTGTAGAGCTGCCACTGGAAGAAGACACTCCGCCCTCTCCTTCTCAAAACGAAGAAGACGTACTCCTCTCACCGTCGCCGCAAGTGTAAGTGTCTGGTTCAAGCCAACGTGCTTAAACAGGCCTGCTCATGCACCTTGCCGTTTTTGGCTGGCCCGGTAGATAAAGGCAAGGATCTCCGCCACAGCTTGATATAGGTGCGTGGGTACCTCTTGAGTAAGATCGAGTCGTGAGAGGACGTAGGTGAGATTCTTATCCTAGCAAATCAGAATCTTATGTTCACGCGCAAGCTATAGAATGCGTTCGGCCACATCCCCGCGTCCTTTGGCCGTAGCCTGAGCCGCACGATCTTCCTGCGGCGCGTATCGGAGCGCAACCCTTTAAGGTGATGCACCTTTGGTACGTAAGAGAGTCTGCTTCGCTGCCAAATTAGACCTTCAAATCCATGAGGCTCATGTTATGTGGCGCTCCACCAGTTACTGTTAATGCCTCAAACGACTGCTTTTTGACTGGCGAGAGCAGCGCATAGGACTTTGCTAAGAGCTGCACCTGGCATGACGCAGCGCTCGCAAGATTTTCTCAAAAATTGGGATTTCTGCGCAGAGAAAGGCATCAGCGCCCGTCTCCTCAACATAGAAAGTCGCCTTGAGGGACTATTCCGTCAGCTGGGCGTCAATCCGTGGCTGGCCTAAACCCTCAAGGTTGAGAAGATATTGAAGATGATGGCGTGACTGTTCTCCACCGCCTTCCTGCTCCCCGCTTTCTCGCGTAGTTTCCCGATCGTGTCCAATCGATACATACACTGCCATCAGGACGTTCCCGTCCAGAATCGGCAACTGGAGTTATATAGGTTCGCCACATACCTGCGCCAAAAGATTCGGCGTTTGTTGGCGTTCGATCTGGTTCAAATGCGTTGTTAGAAGAGAGAGGTCGTCCACCCCTTTCGATACTGCGAGCGGATCATCAAGAACCCGGAGGAGCAACCCTTTCACAAGGGTTTCGGCGACTGTTTTCAGCGCATGCAGAGAGAGTTGGCCCAGACGCCACACTTTTGCCTCATATTGCAAACCGGCATCGTGAACCAATGCTTCAATATGTTCCGCATTCAGTTGTGTTCCCTCCGGCACAAGCGCGGTGAACAGAGCGGCGAGGGAACTATCAGCGTCGGTTTGCTGCGGTAAGGACATCCGGAGTAAGTCGAGCTCTTCCCCCTCATCGCCCTGCGCCTGGTTCAGGTTCAACAGGCGTAAGACCACCCGAAGCAGTTATCGCCAATAGCGACCCGCGGACATTCAACAAGTAACGACCGCTCTCCAAGCGATCAGCAACGGACACGTGGAGTTCTTCACCAACCGCGAGGTGGGGTTGTCCGCGTCTTTGGACCACCGTAGGTGCGCCGCGCACGGCCCATCAAGCACGCGAGGGATCTAGTCTAACACCTTCGACCTTCACATTCCTGAGTATACCGGGTATGCAGGATGCATGGGGAGTCGCCGCGATCACTTCCTATTTCCCCGGCTGTTGTCGTCTAGACACTAAAGGAGCCTATGACATGAAATTTCATCTTTTTATCTACGCCACCCTTGGCCGCCGACATGAACTTGAAGCCGGGATGGCAGGGAAACGGCCCGAGCTCTATCAGCGTATGCTCGATGAGGTGGCTGAATATGTCCAGTTTGCGGATGAGGTGGGCTATGCCGGCTTTGGCCATCCCGAACACCATCTGCAAATTGAAGGATTTGAAGCCAGCAATGAACCCGGTCTGTTGTCCATGTGGATCGGCCAGCACAGCAAAAAGCTACGGGTAAATATGGTCGGGTGGGTGGCACCGACACATAATCCGATCCGTACGGCAGAGTCTATCGCCACACTTGATCACATGCTCAAAGGACGGCTGGCAGTGGGCATGGTCCGTGGCTATCAGACACGCTGGGTGCATAATTTTCGTATCCGGACTGACCTGAATGCCGTCGGCGAATGGAACCGTAATTCGGCAGAGGACGACGCGAATCGCGACTACTTCCGTGAGTTCGTTGAAATCGTGCTCAAAGCCTGGAAAGAAGACACATTTAGTTACAAAGGGAAATACTGGACTATTCCGCCGGACGATTTTGTCAATCCGCACCAGCAGTCGGTGTACACCGAGTATGGGACAGGCGTGGATGAGAACATGCACATCCGCGAAATCGGCATTGCGCCGAAGCCATATCAAGACCCGCATCCGCCCATCTATGGAGGCTTTACGCATAGTATGCGTACGGCACTCTTCTGGGCACGTTATGGTGGTAAACCCATCGTGCTGGCCTCAGACCTCGACTTTTGTCAGCGACTGTGGGCCGGCTATCACGACGAGGCCTTGAAACATGGCCACGATGTTCAGCAGGGAGACGAGGCTGCATGGGGCGGCGCGATGATCTGCCATACAAATAAGACGACGGCCCAAGAATGGCTGACTGATCCGATGTGGATGTGGGACAAATGGTTTACCCCGTTTGGACAGGGCCACCCAGAGCTGCTGGTCGGCGATCCGGACTCTATTTCTCGGCGCATTGAAGAGGCCAGCAAAAAATTTCCAATCAAAGAATGTTTTCTCCTCATCCCGCAAGGGATTCATGAACGCGAGCAGATCATGAGTTCGCTCGATCTGTTTGCCAACAAGGTCATGCCGCGTTTTGCAGACTGACCTCATGGCCCGACGATAAGACCAAACGGTGGGGAAAAGCCACTGAGGATCCCCTCCCATCAACCCAGCATCCCCGTAAGGGTAGGGTTCCGCTATGGCTAAGATACGCGTAGGCATCGACATTGGCGGGACATTCATCGATGTCCTTGTCTACGATGAAGAAGGCCCGGTTTTCCGAAAGAAATTGCCTTCTGCCGCAGACTCCTCTGCCAGCATTCAAACCGCGTTTACCGCTCTGCTCAACCAGCATCTTGACCCTGCCCAACTCTTCTACAGCACAACGGTTGCCACAAACGCACTGCTCGAACACCGACTGCCGCCTATCGGGCTGCTTGTCACACAAGGTTTTCGTCATATCTTGGAGCTTACCCAGCCTCAAACCGATGAAGAAAACGAACACACGCAGAAGAGAGAGACGCCTCGTCCGCTCGTCCCCCTAGAACGCGTCCGAGAAGTGGGTGAGCGCATAGATGCAAAGGGCACAGTGCAGAACTCGCTCGATGAGGATGCCGTGCGCACTGTTGCGGCCTGGTGCCGCGGGCAAGGTCTGACGACCATAGCGGTCTCGCTGCTACACAGCTACCGCAACCCTGCGCATGAGAAACACATTAAGGCTATTCTTGAACGAGAAGAGCCGCATCTGCGCGTCGTTCTGTCTTCCGATGTCTTACCCGAACTTCGCGAATATGAACGCACGGTGGCCACATGCCTAAATGCGACCTTACTCTCGCTCATGGGAAATCACCTCGATCAGCTGGGACAACAGCTTGAGCAGCACGGGGTTCCTCAGCCTCTTCTGGTTATGCAGTCGAGCGGTGGACTGCGCAGCACAAAAATCATACGCCAACGCCCGCTAACAACCATCTTCTCCGGACCAAGCGCTGCAGCAGTTGGCATGGCTCGACTTGGAGTCCACATTGGTGTTCCTGACCAGATTACACTCGACATGGGTGGCACCTCAACCGATATTGCGCTTATCCAGGACGGCTCCCCCCTCCTGACGACCCACGGTCAGGTCGGTGGTTATCCGATTCGGACGCCTACAATCGATATCATCTCTATTGGCGCTGGCGGAGGGTCAGTTGCCACGGTCGGGGCGGACCAACGCTGGCATATTGGCCCACGCAGTGCGGGCTCCAGGCCGGGCCCGGTCTGTTATGGACGAGGCGGAACAGATGTGACGGTCACGGACGCCAACCTCCTGCTAGGTCGGCTCCCGCCTGCCCTGCTAAACGGGGAGCTAGCGCTGTATGCCCAACAGGCTGAGAGCGCGCTGGCCAGTTTCGGACAGTCACGCGGCAAAGGTTCGGCTGAAACGGCCATTGGTCTTATTCAATTAGTCAATCATAATATGTGTGGAGCCATTCGACGCGTATGCACCCAACGCGGTCTCGATCCGCGCGATTCGGTCTTGATGGCCGTCGGTGGAGCCGGCCCTCTCCACGCGGCCGATCTTGCCGACCTTTTGGGCATAACCACTATTATTGTTCCCCGAGATCCAGGATTTGCCGCAGCTGCGGGCTTATTTGTTGCAGATATCAGAGAAGATCTAGCTCAGGCGTGTCCCCAGAAGGAAACCACCCTCGATCCGGTGCAACTGACACACGTCATGGCTGAACTTGAACGGCAGGCGCGGATAGTCTTCGCTGAAGAGGGCATTCCTGCAACATCCCAACGACTCATTCGTTCCGTGGACTTCCATTACCTCGATATGTCAACCCAACTGACCATGGACCTCCCTGAGGGATGTCTTACCTCTGATATCTTGCAGCGAACGATTGAACAGTTTCATGGCAAACACGAACGGCTGTACGGTTTTGCGTTTCGCCAGCGTCGGGAAGTCATGTTAACCACCCTTCGTATGACCGTGATTGGCATTCGGCCGAGGCCTTCTCTGCCTACTCAAATTTCCCCTAGGGAAGACGCTATCCTATCTAAAGCGGAGCGGACAGTTTTCTTCTTTGCTCCGAACCATTTTGTCGATTGTCCAGTCTACGACCGGACCATGTTAGGAGCTGGCACCAGTCTCAATGGCCCAGCCATTATTGAGCAGTATGACTCCACAACGCTCATTCCGCCGCATTTTTCTGCACGCGTTGATATGTTTGGCAATCTCATTTTGAAGCGAGCAGTCTCAGGCTATAATACTGCCGCATGATTACTGAACAGCCTCCTCGTTGGGCTTTCTTGTCCTCTTCCCGGTGGCAGCTGGGCTGGCAGATTAGCCTCAATCTGGTTCTTCTTCTATCAGCGTTCGCGCTCTGGAAATGGGTCACTTGGCGTGCAGTGTATTTCATGGCACTCGTTCCGATCGCCATTGTCCCCTTCTCTTACGCCCGGCTTCGCCTCCACTTTCAGTGCGTTCACATGTTTAGTTCTCATTCAGCGTCTCCCGCTCTCTTCGCCATTTTGGGCATGTTCTGTGACGCGACGATGATCGCCCAGATCCTCACCTCGCGTTCCGGTAGCCCTCTCCCCTTTCTCCATAGCCCAGGAATCGCCTGGATCGGCACAATCTGGTTTAGCACTTACGGCCTACTCTTATTGGGGTATGCCACGATAGGAATTTTGCGGATTGGCCAACGCGGCGTGCTGTGGATTTGGCAGCAGTATCAGCGGCGCCAACCGGTGGCCTTCCCTTCTCTTGAACGGCGACAATTTTTGCAACAGCTTGGTCTTGTAGGTGCTGGAGCACCGTTTTTATTTTCTCTCTCCAGCGTAAAATTGACGTATGATTTTCGCGTCGAGGAGCGAGAAATCAGTCTGCCCTCTTGGCCGAGGGCGCTTGACGGTCTGCGTATCGCTCATTTGTCAGACATACATGTTGGCGGAAGCATGGATCTCCCCAAGCTCCTGGACGTGGCGGCACTGACGAATGCGGCTAAGCCTGACATCGTGCTCCATACGGGGGATTTTCTGACTCACCGGGCCGGAAATTTCGATGCACCCCTATATGAAGCACTAGCGCAGATCAGTGCGCCCTACGGCCAGTGGGCGTGTTTAGGCAATCACGATTTTGATGCGCCCAGACGCCTCGTCCACCGTTTGCGCCGGGCTGGAGTGATCACTCTGCGCAATCGCGTTATTACTCTGCCTCTAGATGGACGTCCGATTGAGCTGGCCGGCATCGACTTTCTTTTTCAGCGCTTTGACCAGGCAGCCTTATACCAGCGCATCGTCGCGTTCTGGGAGCCGCGAGAATCCGAGTCTCGCATCCCTCGCATATTGCTCAACCACGACCCACGTACCTTTACCGCACTACCTGACGGCTGTGCGGATCTCGTGTTGTCCGGCCATACCCATGGCGGCCATGTTGGCATTCAGCTTGGGAAAGACCAAGCACTCAGCATTGTCGGCCTGCTCGGCATTCCGGATCAAGGCGTTTTTCACCGAAAGGATATGCAAATGTTCGTCACCCGCTGTGTGGGTTTCTACGGCTACCCCATGCGGCTGGGTATTCCACCCGAGATTGCCATTTTGACGTTACGCTCTCCCCGAGCCGAAAACCTTCAGAAGTGAATGCGTATATTCAGATCAATCTCGTCGTACGGAAGAGTTGGGGCTTGAGCTGCACCACGCCGATTCCCTTTTAGCTCGACCAATCCCAAACAAGAGAGAAAGGCGAGATCTTGACTAACATTTTTGATATCGCATTCTACTCGCCCCGCCAGCTCCCTCACAGACCGCGGGGTATGCTCGGCAACAGCCCACAATAGGTCGAGCCCTTTCGGGGATAACCCCTTTCGAAAGACATCTAAATTGGAGAAATATAACTCCTCTTCCCGTCTCCGCAGTTTCTCCCCGGCATCAATCCGTCTTGCCATCGATTTCGCCTCTTTCAGTGAAGCTTCCGAGCTTTGCACGCTAATCTTAATGCGTCGAATTTTCATAGCTCACCTTCCAGAACACGTCGAACATCCAGGACAAAATCGTCGAGTAATTCTTTAAGTCCTCGAAAGATGTAGTTCGTTTCTCGTCCGCGAATATGTCGATGATGCCCTTTCCCTGGATGTATATCGTACCCAATAATTTACGCTCCGTTTTCGGGATCGACCAAGTAGCAAGAATACTAGATGCCTTCTGTGTATGTTCCACTGACTGGCACTTCATATATCCGAATCTCTCTGAGTAGCCCGCCAGGCAAATAGCCGTTGAGGTACAACAACTGGTGGGCCTTTAGCATACTGATGGCATCTTGTACCATCACATCAATTCAATCAATAAAATTCACTCTAGAAACCTCACCCACCTTACCCACCCGTCGCAGCGTTCTGACCTGGTGGGCTACTTTCTGTAGACAGGGCAAGCCAGGTCTCATACACTGCGCCTGAAGAGGGGAAGCATGACCTGGCGGCTAGCCGTTGATATTGGCGGAACATTTACTGACATTGTTGCTCTGGAAGAAACCAGTGGTGTGCAGCACTTAGCCAAAGTCCCCAGCACCCCGGATGACCCGGCAAGCGGGTTCCTAACT
>CAZXFE010000112.1:0-11943 GCA_964639795.1 uncultured Enterobacteriaceae bacterium
GCCCTCTCACCGCAACGTTTTATCTTGGGGAATGGAGTGATGGAACAATCGCACCTTCTGCCACTGATCCGGAAGAACGTTGAGCAGCTTCTCAAAAATTACCTGTAGTACCCTGCCGTGCTGGAGCCGATCGATGATTATACTGTCCTGGCCCAACTGGGCCAGAAAGCCAGTTTGCTCGGCGCGTTTGCTCTTGCGCAAGTAGTCGACCCTACCCGAGAGAATTAAATCCTGGTATATTTTCTGGCCTCAGAGTGTGTCTGTGGCCAAAGCCCACGAGAAAGCTGCGTGACCAAGGAGTCCGAAGGAGTTGTATCCACGTGATACGGCTGTGGAGGGCAAGGCTGGACCTGTTGTTTGCAATCGGGCGATGCCCAGAATGTAGGTTTTGGACATACTCTCAAAACCCGACTGTATTGGTGAAGATGGGAGAAAGTGTCTATGGCTGAGTATCTATATCCGTCGCACGTGGAAGTGGGCGAGAATCGATTCCGGGAACGGTACGGGCTCGACTTTGAGGAGTTTCAAGTTGGGCAGGTGTTCAAACATCGTCCGGGTTTGACCATTACCCAGCAAGACAATATCGAAGACGCCTTCGACACCCTCAACCAAGCCATGATCCATTTTGACGCGAACTATGCTTCCAAGACAGAATGGAAAAAGCCTTTGGTGGTCAGCACGCTGACCCTGCAGCGTCTCATTGGCATGACGTGGAAAACGTTTTTCAAAAAAATACGGATCCTCGGCTGGTCCTCTCTCAACATGACAGCACCGGTTTTTGGTGGGGATACCCTCTACGCTGAGACGGAGATTAAGGCCAAACAGGACATTGAGGGCGATCCCTCCTGCGGCAAGCTGAGGGTTGAGACTCGAGGTACAAATCAGGATGACAAGACCGTGTGTACGATGGAATATGACATGCTGGTGTATAAGCGTGACCATGTCCCTTTTGAGCGGGCCAATTATTAGCCAAGGGACAAGTTGCTGCGGCCCTATCCCGAAAGGCGAGAGACAAAATGAGGAACAATTTCTATTCACATCGTAAGCTCGCAGATAATGTTTTTATGGAAATCTCGGGTGTTGAGTTCGAAGACTTTGAAGTTGGCCAGGTCTTTGAACATCGTCCGGGACGAACGTTTACAGTTGACGAAAACCGCCAGCATACGTTTCGCTCCGCGGATCTTTTGGCACGTAACGCAGACGCAGTGTACAACCAAAAGGTTTACGGTGGGGAAGACGTGATTAATGAGACCTTGGTGCTCAGCACCGTCACCGCCATGACGACTAAGACGTTTAACAAAGTCGTGGCTAACCTCGGCTGGACGGATGTGAAGCTTCCCACGAGAGCGAAGGCTGGAGACACGATCTATGCTGAATCTGAGTTGCTGGGCAAACGCGAATCGAAGTCTCGCCCGGCCCAGGCGGTTCTACATGTCCTTACCCGCGCGGTGAATCAGCATGGGGATGAAGTGTGTTCGTTTGAGCGTAAGCTTTTAATCTATAAACGAGGCTTAGGACCGTACGAAGACGCTGGATATTAAACTCTTTCAATAACGAGGTGGCCGAGGATGAACCAACTCGAAGAAGGCAAAGCGCTTACTCTAGATTTTAAGAAGCTACGTAAGGTAGCCGAAACCGCCAAGGACGTGATCCCGGTCGTGCTGCAACACGCCGAGACTGGCGATGTCCTGTTCGTCGGATACGCTAACGATCTGGCCCTCAAAGAAACGCTCAAAACCAAGCAGGCTGTCCTCTGGTCCACGTCGCGTAACGAACTGTGGCGCAAGGGTGCGACCTCAGGCGATGTGCTCGATCTCGTTGACGTCCGGGTTAATTGTGAACAGAACTCGGTGCTCTACCGGGTGATTCCGCGTAAGGGAGGTGTGTGCCACACCAAAGACCCGGACGGGAATGCTCGCCAAACGTGCTATTATCGCCAGGTTCTCGACTCTGCTCAAGACCTTGAATTCATCTAGGTTGATCTTGAAAGATGAGCGGGGTAAAACCCGCCCGTACGATTCCGCTCAGCAGCGAGCGCAATACCCTAGTAGTCTTGCTTAGGACGGGTTTAACACACGAACCGGAGCGCCATTCAAAAAGGCCCGGATGTTCGCCACCGTCTCATCGAAGAAAATCTTATACGTCTCCGTTGTCACGTAGCCTATGTGTGGGGTGATGACCGTATTATTTAGATTTCTTAGCGGGTGATCGCGTGCTAGGGGCTCCTCATCAAACACATCCAAGCCTGCGCCGGCAATGATTCC
The DNA here is from genome assembly GCA_964639795.1 of uncultured Enterobacteriaceae bacterium. Taxonomy (GTDB): domain Bacteria; phylum Desulfobacterota; class Binatia; order Bin18; family Bin18; genus Bin18. The sequence goes on from CAZXFE010000112.1 coordinate 2,265, forward strand.
TTTTTGTAGGGCGTCTATAAGCGCCGCTTCGTCTACTATTGGCCCACGTGAAGTGTTTATTAAATACGCCGTTGGTTTCATCTGGCAAAGTTCAGGACTCCCGATGAGTCCAAACGAACGTTTGCTTAATACTAAATGGATGGAAAGAATATCTGCGCGCGCCAGGAGGTCGTCCTTACTCACCAAGGTCACGTCGCATTCGGTGGCACGCTCCCGCGCAAGGTTTTGACTCCAGGCAATTACGTTCATTTGAAATGCATTGCCGACTTTTGCAACCTGTGCTCCTAACCGACCCAGGCCCATAAGACCAAGTGTTTTGCCGCTGAGCCCTTGGCCCAAGCTCACCTGCCACTGACCGACGCGTGTTGCCTGGTCTTCGCGTGGGATATGTCGCAGGAGCGATAAGACAAGTCCCCAGGTGAGCTCGGCGGTTGGATACAAGACGCCGCCTGTCCCACACACCAGGACGCCGCAGTCTGTTGCTGCGCGCATATCGATGGCTGCGTTGCGCATACCTGTTGTGGTCAGGAGTTTGAGACTGGGTAGTTGTTCAAGTAAACTGCGTGGAAAGGGCGTACGTTCACGCATGGCCATCACAATGTCAAAATCCTTGAGACGTTGTACCACCGCGTCTTGGTCTCTCAAATGATCTTCGAAAATCTGGACTTCAACTTCGGTAGGCAGAACGGTCCAGTCGGTCATCTGCTGAGCGGCCTGTTGGTAATCATCGAGAACGGCAACGCGTAGCATAAATGTGTCTCCGCAATACTCTCATTTCTGGATGCGAACGAATTTTTGCAGCACATGGCCGTCGAGTGGGATTAAGCCTTGTCTCCCTCCAGCGCTATAGTTCACCTCGCTCACATATAGATCTCCTCGTGAGTCAGCCCAGATGCCATGTGGCGCATAGAAATTGCCGGGCTCTAAGCCATGCCCACCAAAGCGGGTTTGCACCTCCCCATCCAGGGTGAGGACGGTGACACACGCAGGAGGCTCATGCGGCGGAACGGCGGCTCCCATATCATTCGGCATACTGGCGACTTTGAAGCCGAGCTCCGCGACGAAGAGATTTTCATCTTCGTCGATATACAGATCGTCCGGGCGGTTTACATGCGTCCACTCAGTGACATACTCTCCCGCGCCGGTAAAAATCTGAATGCGCGAGTTTTCACGGTCGGCGACATATACTTGCCCGCGTCGGTCGACTGCAATCGCATGCGGTATTTTGAATTGTCCCGGGCCACTGCCAGGCTCGCCCCAGGAGAATTGTAAGACTCCATCCGCTGAGAACTTATGGACACGGGCGTTGCCATAGCCATCGGCGATGTACAGATCACCCTTTGGTGACAACGCAACATTCGTGACCATATTGAACGGACCGGATGCCTGTTGGACGGGGGTTGTCCACGCTTTAAAGCCAGTGTTGGATGGTTGATTTTTCTCGCCGAGCGTTTTTAGGAGGGTGCCATCCGACTTAAAGATGCGGACAGTGTGATCAAAATTATCGGCGCAGTAGATGCTGTCATCCGGACCGATAAAGATGCCGTGGGCGTTGGTAAAGACGTCTTCGCCCCAGGCGTCTAAAAATTTGCCGTCACGGTCAAAGACGATCATAGGATGTATGCCGCGATTAAACGCATACACCCGGTCTTGTGAGTCTGTCGCCACTCCAGCGACCTCGACATACGACCAGCCTTCCGGCAATCGTTCCCAACCTTCGATGACCTCGTATTCGACCTTGTTTTGTCCTAGTGCCATGCTCTCCCCCCCCCTTTTTACGAAACCCGTTTATCAAGCTGCACTACGATGCCGTCGGGATCTTTAAACAAGGTTGTCATGACTTTGCCCCCCGGCTCTTCGCCATAGGTGACGCTATCAAAGATTGTGGGCGGCATGACGATGGGCACACCGGCTGCTTGTACTTGCTCGAACGTCTCTTCCAGGTCATCCACCCAAAAGGCAAAATGGTGAATGCCGACTTGATTCAGATTAATTGCCTGCCCCGAAATAGGATGATTTTCGGACAGCACAATAAAAGTAGCATCTGGCCCGTCTTCCCAGCGCAGATAAACGCCGTGGCGTGGCTTGGGGAGCGCGCCGCCTGGATTTTCCTTAGGATTGTCGAGGGTGACCTTGAGGCCCAGGAGGTCTCGGTAAAATCTGAGTGACTGTTCCATATTGCTTACCCCAATAGCGATATGTGACGTGCTGCGAATTTTCATATTCTCCCTCCTTAGTGATAAAGCGCTCTCATCTGCCCGTCCAACTGGGAGCACGTTTCTCAAGAAACGCACGTAACCCTTCCTGTTGGTCTGTTGACACAAAACACTCGGTCGCAGCTTCATTTTCGACCATAATTGCTGTGTGAATGTCAACGTCTCGGTTACGGGCAAAACACTGCTTGACTTGGGCTAGGGCAATCGGCCCACGGGTTGCAAGTTTGTTAACCAGGGCCTGGACTGTTTTTTCGAGTGCTTCTGGTGTCACACGAGAATTGATCAGCCCGATCCGCTCGGCTTCAGCTGCATCGATGATATCACCCGTCATGCCGAGCTCCTTGGCTTTCGTCTCACCGATCAAACGAGGCAAAATATATGTCGCACCATCGGTCATGGGCTGATTGATGTTGACCTCGGCCGAGCCTATGCGTGCTGTTGCTGAGGCAATCCGGAAATCACATACGAGCGTCAACTCAAAGCCTGCCCCAACCGTAACACCATTAATGGCTGCGATCGTTGGCTTGGGTAGCGTGCGGACAAACGACCAGACTTGTGTCAGCTCGTTCAGAAAAGTTCGAAAGTCTTCGAGGCGCGCGTCCTGCATAACCTTGATATCAGCGCCAGCGCAAAACCCGCGTCCCGCCCCGGTAAAGACGATTGCGCGAACGCTTGTGTCCGCTTGGGCATCTTCGCACGCTTGCTTTAGACTCCCAATGAGAGACGGCGAGATCGCATTCAGCACGCTTGGTCTATTCAGGGTGATCCATGCCGCATAGCCACGCTTTTCGTACAGTAGATCTTGTAGCTCCATGATAGTCCCTCCTCGAGGAGAACATGACACGCCGGACTTCAAATTGCCAGGCTTGGTTCGATAGCCTAGGGCGTGAGTGGAGGATGACGTTTAGGTGGGAGGCGTTTGCTGGACCTGACGAATCAACGCTTCTTTGCGCTCGTTTACACTGTGCTCTAGACCAATAGGATAGTCACGCGGATCATTCAATTTCTTGACCGCAGCCGGGAGATGAGCGAGTTGTGTTTGCGTACGTGCCCGTATCTGCGCCAAGCTGGGTTCCGTGTAAACGGTTTTGCCGGTGCGAAATACGGGTACAAGCAGGTCGGTCCAAGCGGCCTGTGCTGAGATAGTATGGCGCTGGGTTGGATCTTTCAGATTCACCGCCGAACAGGACGCCGGAATCCCGTATTCCTTGTCATAGATGACGTCCTCAAGGAATCCCGGAGCATGATACCGTCGGACCTGCAGAATACCGGGATTGTTCACTTTCTCCGGATCTTCGGAGAGTTTTATCTTTTGTTGCCATTTCCCGTAGGAGTCACGAATGGCAGTTAATTTATACACGCCACCCAAGGCTGGTTGATCATATGCGGTAACTAAATTCGTTCCTACGCCCCAGACATTAATCGCCGCACCCTGGGCCTTTAGCTGTTCGATTGCGCGCTCGTCGAGGTCATTGCTGCCAACGATATTGGCGTGCTGAAAGCCTGCCTCATCCAGAATTTTACGCGCCTCAATACTGAGCTGAAAAAAGTCCCCCGAGTCGAGCCGTATGCCGACCATTTCATGGCCTTGTTTGCGCAGCCAGTGTGCGACCTGAGCAGCGTTGCGTACGCCTTCGAGTGTGTTGTACGTATCGACTAAAAAGATACAGTTATTCGGCATGGCCTCCGCATAGGCTTGAAACGATTCAAGCTCATCTGCAAAGGCCATAACCCAACTATGCGCGTGCGTTCCGCGCACGGGAATGCCGAACAGCTTCCCAGCCAGGACATTCGACGTTGCTGCACACCCGCCGATATAGGCGGCGCGACTTGCGGCTAACGCTCCGTCAATACCTTGGGCACGCCGCAGGCCGAATTCGAGGACGGGGTCGCCTTTGGTGGCTAAGCACACGCGGGCGGCCTTGGTCGCAATCAAGGTTTGAAAGTTGATTAAGTTCAGCAGGACGCTCTCGATAAGCTGGCACTGGAGAATTGGACCTTGAACACGAATCAGCGGCTCTTGGGCAAAGACTACTGTGCCTTCAGGGATCGCATCAACATGACAGCTGAATCGCAGGGCTTGCAGATAGTCGAGAAAGGTAGGGTCAAATAATGACTTGTTATTCGCTCCTGTAAGATCAGCCAGGTAGGCGGTGTCTTCCGCATCGAAACGAAAATGGTCAAGCAGATCGAGCACGTAACTTAGTCCACACGCGATACTAAATCCGCCCTGAAATGGGTTCTGGCGAAAGAAGAGATGAAACACGGCCTCTTTATCCGCCATGTCTGACTTCCAGTAGCCGTATGCCATGGTGAGCTGGTAGAGGTCGGTCAGCAAAGCGAGAGAGTGGCTGTACAGCTCAGACGGAATGCGCATATGGTCGCTCTTGTGCCTCAGACTGTATGCAAAGTCATACAGGATGGAAAGAGGGCAAGTGGACCATGGGTGAGGCGATATTGGCAGATGAGAAGGATAGAGAGGTCCTCCGTGCGAAAGCTTCTCTCCTGTAAGCGCTATTCGAGATTAGCCTCAATCAGGACAGGTCCGGGGGTCTTGAAGGCATATTGCAGGGTGTCGTTCAGCTCGTGTGCGCTATGCACAGCGCGCCCTTCAACACCAAAGCCTTCGGCCAGCTTCACAAAGTCGATTTCCGGTTTGTCCAAGCTTGTCAGCGAGAGGCTGGCATCCCCCAGTGTCATCTTGGCACGTTCCAGTTCCCAACGCAGGATAGAGTAAGCACGATTCTTACAGATTATACTCGTCACGTTCTGTTTCTCGCGAGCCATGGTCCACAAAGATTGAATCGTGTATAGCGATGAGCCATCGCCTTCGAGACAAATTGTTGGACGATCAGGTTCAGCAGCGGCTGCACCAACCGCACACGGAAGACCTTGACCAATAGAACCACCGGTGAGGGCCATATAGGTAAATGGCGGCGCCCCACCTGCCATACCGTGGTAGGCAAACCCTGCTGTTGCGCCTTCATCCATGACAATCGCCCCTTCGGGTTGGGCAGCCGCGAGCGCCTGACACATGTTGGCAGCGGTCAGTGGGCCGGTCGGAGGCTCCGGGCGTGGCTGAACAGGCGCCTGGCGGATCGGAGGTGCATCCAGGGCATCTGCTACAGCCATGAGGGCTGTAGCCGGATCAACGCTGGGGCTACACAGCTGGATGATGTCTGCGTCTTCCGCGCACAAGCTGCTGCGTGTGTTGGGATAGCCAAAAAACGCAACTGGCTCATGCGCGCCGGCTAAGATGACTCTTTTGTATGGCTCTAAAAGCTGGCAGGCCGGCTCAGGCGGGTAGGGGATTTTATCCGGAGAAATCAAGCCTATGCCGCGATCCTGAATGGGCGGAAAGGTCGGAGTGAGGATACGGCAGCCGGTCGCCCGCTGAACGCGGTCCGCTTCCTGCAAGCCCGCGGTTCGGAGTGCACCGCCACTCAATACCAGAGCTGCCTGGCCCGAACGCAGCGCTTTGGCTGCACGTTCAGTCTCGTCAACATTCGGAGCCGTAGACTCAGCAATCGTGGGCTTCTCCGGCTTGGCATTGACCGTGGCCCATTGCATATCCCCTGGCAGAATTAGCGTCGTTGGTCCGGTTGGCAATTGCGCCGCGCGGGCGATGACCTCTGCCATATCTCGGCCGACCGTCTCCGGGCTTTTTGAGGTAATCACGTACTGTGACATCGGCTGGGCCAGCGTAGCAATATCCGCCGTCAGCGGTGCGTTAGCTGCAATATGCCACGTGGCATGTTCACCCACGATGGAGACTACGGGCGAATGTGCTTTTCGCGCGTTGTGCAGATTCGCCTGTCCATTCGCTAAGCCTGGCCCTAAATGCAGCAAGGCGAGCGCCGGTTGTCCAGTGACACGCGCATACCCGTCCGCTGCGCCCGTACATACGCCCTCAAACACGGCCAGGATCGAACGGATACTCGCGCAACGGTCAAGCGCCTGAACCAGATAGAGTTCGGTTGTGCCAGGATTCGCAAAGCACACGTCGATGCCGGCTGCGGCGGCTGTTTGAATGGCGAGTTCCGCACCGGTCAGTGGTCTGGTGGCTGTTTGTGACTCTATGGTCATAGGGTGTTCTCTCCTTGCTTACGTCTGCAAATTGCTCTGAAAGCGACTTTCCCAGATATCGTTTAGAATGGGCTCTACAAACTCAAGGCAGCGTTCGGGATCTTCACTCATCGGAAAGTGGCCTAACCCCTGCATCGTCAGATATTTGGCGCCCTTGTTCGGTGCGGCCAACTCTTCCGACCGCTCAGGCGTGCTGGCCCAGTCGTATTCGCCGGTCAGCAGATAGACGCCCACTTCAGAGGTATCGATTTGCTGGGCTGTTTCCTGCAGGTCGTGATCGACCGAGTAGTAGTATAAGTCGCCTTTCAAAACCGGCGGTGCACCTTGACTATACACCCACACGGTCTCGCGACGGTATTTCTCAGGAGCCGTTGGGACCATAAGCCCGTACATCGACATGGACTTAAAGGCGTTGCTAACTCTAGGGTCATTCCACACATCCGGCCGGCCATAGGGAGTGTAGAGAGCGGCCTCAAGACCGATGATGGCCCGAAATTTATCCGTATAGTGTAGGGAAAGATCTGCGGCCAGATGTCCGCCGATCGAGCTACCCATGTATATAGGGGGATCCAGCTCGAGCGATCTACTCAGGCTGACCGGAACTTGCATCAGGAAATCTTTGCTCAGCTTGTCCTCTTCTTACGGCTAATCGTTTGGATATCGGTGACGTATCCCGAGCCCTTGTGTCATACCATAACGCGAGCCAGTAGTCAGCCAACGTTCCTCAAACACTACGAAATCCTAGCCAAACCGAGTTAGTTGGCAGGATTGGCCGTCTCTGTCTTGCTCTCGATTTCTTTGCATTCGCATAGCCGAATGCGTACTCTTGACCACAGGACTAGACGAGGTGCCACGAGGAGGAGGCAGCAACACTATGTGAGACGAAAGGAAACGTGTGGAAATCGGACTGTATGCAACCTCCCGCGGCCTCGGCTATTGAGATGATACAAACTTCTTCCTATCCAAATTGCGCAAGCGGCTGAGCAGGCCGGTTTCCGCTCGCGGTGTGTTCCAGACTGTGTGTGTATGCCCATGTTCTCAGAGCGTGAGCATGTCGCTAACGGTAGCTCCCCGTACCACAACACCGAAGCTGGGAGCGAGTGTCATAGTCGCTCCGTCCCGTAATCCACTCTGTGATGCGCGCCAGGCTGCAACGGTTAATCAACTCTCAAACGGACGGCTTCTCTTTGGGGCTGGGAAGGGTTGGTTGCAGGATGAGTATCCGATATTGGGCCTGGATTACAACAACCCGGGGAAACGGATTGAGGAGTGTATTGAAGTGTACACACGTGCCTGGACGGAAGATGTGGTCTTTCACCGACGAAATGAGCGGTCGGTTTTCAAAGCCGTGGGTTCAATTCCCGCGAGGGGATGAGGGGTGGCTCGTTCCCGATGCATGCTCTCTGAACAAGCCTAGCTTGGCCCTGTCACAGCGCGCTCTTGTATTTCCTTTACTCGGCTTGACTCTCGTCCCAAAATCACATGAACTGTCACAAGTTCTATTTCTATAACAAGGAGGCCAGCATGCGACTAGGTGTAGTGATGTTTGCAACCGATTACGCCATTCGGCCGGACGACTTTGCGAAAGAATGTGAGGACCGGGGATTCGAGTCGGTGTGGTTTCCGGAACACACCCATATTCCCGCTAGCCGTAAGAGCCCGTTTCCGGGTGGAGGCGATTTGCCCAAAGACTATTGGCATACGCATGACTTGTTCACCTCGCTTATGGCCGCCGCGGCCGTGACCAAGACGATCAAGGTCGGCAGCGGCATTTGTCTGGTGATTGAGCACGACCCGATTAAGCTGGCCAAGGAAGTCGCGACCGTGGATCAACTGTCCAACGGCCGGTTGTTGTTCGGCATCGGCGGGGGCTGGAACGCGGAAGAGATGGAGAACCATGGCACGCCGTTTAACCGGCGCTGGAGAGTCCTCCGCGAAAAAATTGAGGCCATGAAGGTTATATGGTCGGAAGAAGAGGCCGAATATCACGGCGAGTTTGTCAATTTCGACCCGATCTGGTCTCATCCCAAACCACTGCAAAAACCGCATCCGCCGATTCTGCTCGGCTCGCATACTGAGAGCGGCTTGAATCGCATCGCCAAGTATTGCGACGGCTGGCTTCCCATTGGCGCGATGATGCCCGACTTCAAAGCCTCGATCGGCGACCTGCACGCACGCGTGGAAAAGGTCGGTCGTACAGCGTCGGACATTGGCGTGTCAAGCTTTATGGCCCCAGCCGAGGAACCGGCGCTCCAACAGTATCAGGAGATGGGCGTTGAACGCGCCATCTTTGGCGTACCGTCCGAAGGCCGCGACATGGTTCTGCCCATTTTGGACAACTACGCGACGCTGATTCCCAAGTTGGCCTAGCTAAAGAATGGCCGAACCAGGCCGTGGGCTTGTCAGCCTCTATGGCAAGCCCACGCGATCCTCCCCTTGCCCTGCTTGCCTGAAGATTACACTTTCCGCCCCATCCGAGACGGTGAGCGTGTACTGCAGTTTAAGAGGTTGAGATGAGTACCGCACCACATTGTTTAGTCGTAGGAGTTGGGCCGGGTCTAGGCATGGGCTGCGTGCGTCGATTTGCTGCGGGTGGTTACCGGGTGTCGATGATCGCTCGACATGCGGGGCGGCTGGAGACGTGGGCTAACGAAGTCCCCGAGAGCACGGGCCATCCGAGCGATGTGGCCGATGCGGACGGTTTTCGCGAGACGCTGCGGCATATCGTTGCTGAGTATGGGTTACCAGAGGTCGTTGTGTATAACGCGGCCCGGGCCACGTTTGGCCATTATCGCGACATTACCCTAGATAATTTTGAGACCAACTTCCGCATCAATACAGGCGGCTTGCTAGTACTGGCGCAAGAGCTGGCACCGGCTATGGTCGAGCGCGGGTCCGGGGGTCTTATGGTCACCGGCAACACCGGGGCGCTCCGCGGCTCGCCGAGTTTTGTAGGCTGGTCGCCTACCAAGGCTGGGCAGCGTATCCTGGCTGAATGCCTGGCTCGCGAGCTGGGGCCAAGCGGAGTCCATGTTGCCTATATCGTGGTGGATGCGCTGATCGACATGCCGTTCGCACGTCGTCGTTTTGGTGACAAACCCAAGGACTTCTTTGCCCAGCCTGCGGATCTGGCGGAAACCATTTTTCGGACCGCGCAGCAGCCCAAATCTGCCTGGTCGTTCCTGGTTGAGCTGCGTCCGTTTGGTGAGCTCTGGTAGGAGTAGGCGAACAAATAAGTGACGCCGGCGCCGCTTGCCCGTCTGTCCTAGTCGAGGGGGAGAACCTTATCCTGGTCGAATTCCTGGCCGGTTGTTTCCACGCTGCCGGCTCTCGGCGAGACCACCTCTTTCTCCAACAGCAACTCGGCTTGCTGTTCG
>CAZXFE010000113.1:0-11931 GCA_964639795.1 uncultured Enterobacteriaceae bacterium
CGTGGTGAACGGACCCGGCGCAGTCGTAAATGCAGGCGTATGGCAGTCCGCACATTTGACATTGACGCCGAGAATTCGAAAGCAGAGTGGCGGGAGACGCTCGATGTCTGCGTGAAGGCTCTCACGACCGAGGAGGTCGAGCACCATGGCGATTTCTACGACATCAAGCCGACGCGTGTGTGGCCGCGTCTGTATCAACCTGACTTCCCCCCTATCTATCTGTCCGCGACGAGCATTGCTACCCACACCACCGCCGGCAAGCTGGGCATCGGTGCGATGCACGCATCGCCGTATGGGTGGGACTACCTGCGGGACTGTATCCTGGCATACAAGAAGGGGTTTGGCGACGTTACACCTCTAGCGGGGACCAGTGTCAATAACACGGTGTCGCAGTGCGTCGTGGGGGTCCACTGCGCGGCGACGCGTGAAAGGGCGCTTGAAGAATCGCGTCCGGCCACGCTCGGGTTTGCGAAGTTCCTCATGCCGTTTTACCACGCGATCGGAGAGACAAGCTCCGATTACGCCTACTTGGCGGATGTGAAAAACACCCTCGGTGACCATGCGGATGATCTGCCGTATCTCGTGGACGCGCTGCCCTGGTTCCTGATCGGCACCCCGGATGACTTCATCGAGCGATTGAACGTGTTCGCCAAGATGGGCATTGACGAGGTAATTTTGCGGATGGACGGCTACGGGCACAAGACGATCATGGAAGGCATCGAGATGATCGGGAAATATGTGATTCCCGAATTCCGGCGACCAGCCAATATCGTCCGCCATAGTACCTATGAAGGGGCTGGTGTCCCGGCGCATCCGTACATGCTGTGATACGCGTCAGCAAACGTTTCGGGCTTAAAATGAGATGGAAAGAGGGACAGCGTGGGTCCAAGCGGGCGCGGATATTGACGGTGAAAGCGCCGATGATCGAAACAGTATCGCCGTCGCTCTCTCCACCGACGGTACTCGTCTCGCGATCGGTGTACGTTACAATGGCAGAAGCGGGACACGTCCCACTATACGATTGGAACGGGACGGCGTGGGCCCAAGTCGGTGCGGGTACGTCCCTCGGCTGTCTGCTACCGGCTCAACTCTGTTATACTAACAGGCCGTCCATTCAGAACGATTGCCGCGGCGAATCCGTCATCATCAACTTCATGGCGTTGTCCAGCGCGGGTACAGTGTCAGGTGACCGGTTGACCGGCCCCGTATCGAGCTTCATCGCCAAGGTACGGGCTTCTGGCCCCGGCCCCCTCCTCGTGAGAGGGACGACGTGGATAATGACGGCCATTGTGACGAGGATCGTGAGTAGGGATACAGTGTATTTCCGCTCCCGGACCTGGAGTTCTTTTTGCATGATTATCTCCTTCCCTAGCGGCGTGTCGTCGTGCAGGGTGGCGCGGCGAACGTTGGGAGCGGGCGACCGCCACCCTAATCGTTAAAGAAATTCACGGGAACACCCAGGCGGATATTGTTGGCCGTATCGCGCATAGCGTACCGGTTGATCTTAAAAGTATAGTGGGCGGACATGGGCGGCTTGAACTCCACTGCCTCGAACCAATCATTGCAGGATAACGACCCGCCAACGATGTTTTTCATCGTTATCTCTCGGTCATACTCTGCGAATCTCTCGCGGAGAAACCCCATGGCTTCTGGCTTTATCTTTAATTCCTGAGCAACAGTCACGCCTGCACTACTCAATATCGCTACCATCGCCATCGCCAACATCGCTCGCTTCATCATGTGATGCCCCCTGGTGCAGCCACGAAAATTCTGAGTGTTACAGTTAAGCAACGGCACCAGTCTGCAAATACAGCATTTTCTGTGCCACATGCTCGCTCACCACCCAGCAGCACAAACAGTTGCGCAATATTAGTGAGTTACAACTACGAAGCGGTCGGATACCAACACGATGTTCCGCGGACTGCAACAAGAAATTGTTAAACTGATATGTCTTATTGATAAAATATATCGATACGATAAGTAGATCTGCAGGGTTTATCGGTATCCCTCAACCACTCCTCAATCGTGACAGCAAGAGGGATTCTCCGTAAACGACAGTTCAAGCACCGGTGTGAGGTGACCAAACCTGGGACACTGGACAGGCGCCGTGAAGTTCTCGTTGTTGAGCGAGGCGCTGCCCCCATGATTCTCAAAGTCCATGGTGTCCCAAGAGGGGCGGTTGTTATGGCCCGCGAGCGTCTGCAAGGTGACCACAACAACCGCTGTGACGTGGCCTTCATACACGAGCCTGCTCGATTTCGTGAAAGCGACCACGCCAGACTTTTCTCTAGCCGCTAGGTTGCTGAACGTAAGGTAGCGTGTGAAGTTATTGTGAATCGGTCTTGTCTTGAGTGTCAGATAGATGCGCAGATCAGTCGGTTTATAGCGGTCTTCAAGTGTAGCCACGTGCGCTCCCGAGGATCGCGAGCACCATCTCAAAGGCCACGATTGCAGCACTTATCCTTGTCAGGACCATAGAGACTTCTCCTCTTTGCCATGACAGGTTTTCAGAGAGGACGGACATGGGACATCCCGGTCGTCGAGTCCTCCGTGTGCGACTGACTGCCGCCCCGGATTCACCAACTGGTGTGCCATTGTCCTTCTCCGATCGCGGAGGACACCTCATTAGTGCCGACTGAGCCGCATTTTTGGTTCGGATGTTAAGCGAAATTGTTTTGAGAAAAGTGTTCCAGTGGTGCGCTATTGTGTACTCACCTGCGCGATGTTGTTTGTGCTTCTGGATGTCCCTGTCCTTTCCTGCTCCGTCCGGCTAATTACTTTGTTGCCGTGGTGGAGGCCGACAGAGGGATCCCCAGCGGTCTTATCCATCGAGACTGTTCTGATATATTGCTTTGACGGGTATTGGTGAAAAGATATGCCGTGTGACGGCCCGGGCTGCACAAATGTCAATTCAGCAATTGCGTTGGGGGAGAAGAAACTTGGCCCCACAAACGCGGGCCGAACAAATGTATTGGAGGACGTAGAAGGGGGGAGGGCGGCGTCGATACAGGCAATTCACGATGCGGTTACAGACGAGATGCAGGGCTCTCAGGTTCACTACAGCTGTACGGGGTGATAAACGGATAAAAGAGCCGGGTCCCTTCCTAATACTGCCGGCTCCGACAATGAGATGAATACCTCACTCGGGGGAAAAGGTGACCAACATGGAAACGTCTGGATTCCTCGTCATTTCGGTTTTTTTGTTGGCTGGTCTTATCTTGGGAGGTCTCATCATGTGGCTCTGGGATCGGGCTCAACTGCCGCTTTCCGAACAGAAGATGAAGATCGAACTTGCAACCTTGCGCCAAGAGCGCGAATTAAACGTGGAGAAGATCCAGTGGGTCCAGCAGGCGGAAAAAAACATGCGCGAGGCGTTTGAGGCGCTCGCCGGTAAAACGCTCCGCAAAAACTCCGAAGATTACCTTAACCAGTCAAGCCAACGGCTTCAAAGCCTTGTCGATCCATTGAAGCAGAACCTCACCGCTCTGGATGGCCACGTGCGCGAGTTAGAGCAGAAGCGGGAAGGGGCGTATCAATTTTTGCAAGAGCAACTCCGACAGCTAGCTAAGACGCACACCGATCTTCAAACCACTACGGTGACCCTCACCCAGGCATTAAAATCGCCGACGGTGCGAGGGCGATGGGGAGAACTCCAGTTGCGACGCGTCGTGGAAATGGCGGGGATGGTCAAACATATTGCCTTTGAAGAGCAGTTCAGCACAGAAAGCGGGCGCCCTGACATGATCGTTCATCTTCCGCACGGTGGGATACTACCTGTTGACTCTAAGGTGCCCCTAGAGTCGTACCTGAATGCTACGGAAGCCATAGACGAACCGGCTCGAAAATCCCTGCTTGAGCGTCATTCCCGCGCTATGCAAGATCGCGTCAGGGAACTCAGTCAGAAGAAGTATTGGGAACAGTTCGAACGTGCCCCCGATTTCGTTGTCATGTTCGTGCCCAATGAGGCGTGTCTAGGCGCGGCATTCGAGAATCAGCCACAACTGTTGGAGTCCGCTATCGAACAGCGGATTCTCATCACGACTCCGGTGACACTCCTCGCTCTGTTGAAGTCTGTTGCCTACGGGTGGCAGCAGCAACAGATCACCGAGAACGCACATCATATCGCGGATCACGGGCGCGAGCTGTACAAGAGACTGCAGATTTTTGTGGGACACCTTGGCGAACTTCGCAAGGGCCTATCCCGCACCGTCGAGGGATACAACAAGGTGATTGGGTCACTGGATCAACGACTAATGCCGATCGCGCGCCGTTTCCAGGAGTCGGGCGTGGCGACCGAAGAGCTGTCGGCACCTGAGACCTTGGAGACACTTCCCCGGATGCCGGCAATCCTCGAGGATGGTGATGCGGTCGACGATGAAAACACCGCGCCCTAGCTTCATCCCGCACACGGCGATTGTCTCGTGCCATCCCGCCACCCAACCCCGGCGGCGTATGCACTACGCCATGGGGTCCACCTTCAACGGCACACGAAAGACTCTTTGTCTACTGATCGGATCAGACGGCTGAACAGGCTGGACACCCTCGGCTTTGGCTGGGATAGGCGAAAGAAAGCAGTTTAGGTGACACCATAAGACTTGCGCGCCGAAGATGTCTTGGCGTCTTATTGGAAACGCCTTGGCGATCGTGTACCGTGTCACCGATCAAGGGCCGCAGACACGGAAGCGGCTTGTTAGTTAACTCTGGCGATGAAAGGAGAACCCATGGGCGTTGCCGTTTTACTCGAGATGCACATCAAGCCGGAATGCATGGACGATGTCAAAGCGTTTATGAAAGACAATCTGGACGATACGCGGTCTTACGAGGGATGCCAAGGTTTGGACGTCTATGACAACATGGACGAAACCGGAAACCTCGTGATCTACGAACGTTGGGATTCCCGCCCCCATTACGAAAGATATTTTGCCTGGCGTACGGATAGCGGCGCCCTCGATCGAATGGCGCCGATGTTGAAGAAGCCTCTGAGTATTCGGTATTTCGAGCCTGTCGACGTCTGAGAGCGGTACAATTGTTTGAGGCTGCTTGCCGAGTCGCTCAGTCAGGCTACGCCTCGGGATTGTTTACCGTTGACTGCTCAGCAAGTTGACAGCCGGAGTCTTCAACGTCGGAGGCAGGTATAGCATCCAGTCTGTCTTTCACATTAACGTGGACGTTACGGATTTCGCACGCTGGCGTTCCCATTGGGAAACGTGGTCTTCAGTTTCCGGCGGATGCATGCCGAACACCCACGATACGGCAAAGTCTTGTGAGCGCTCGGCCCCTCCACTGTCAGTGACGAGGTCCATGGTGGTTCTCCTCTACGAGCCTCTTGTGCCTGAATGGCTCAAGGTTCACCTGCCTTCACGTGTTGCTCCCAAGGCGCGGGCACGGGTCACCATAGGTGATCACGACGGTCTGCACTTCAAGATCACGTAGGCCTCCCACGCCTGGGTAGGGGTAAGTTCAGTAAGTCGTATGACGGGAAGCTCGTCCACAACAACAGTCCAAAACTGTCTCATGAATTAGTCCTCTTTCGGTGTAAATCCCGGCGCACTGGTCGCCCGTTACTCGGCCCCATCTTTCTCTGGCATGACGATGGCCCCGCCTTCGATGAAGGACGCTCCGGTTTCGACCCGCATCAACTCCTGCGCCAGCTGTTTGATCTTCATTGCCCGCGTCCGGTCCCCACTCTCGACTAAAGCTTCGAGCATCGCCTTGTCTACGTGTAGTAGGACGCGTACTCATACTTGTGAGCGCCATCCGGCAACGCCGCACCCTGCGCATCCACGGCCTTGAGCCTGACGTGCCCCACCCTCTACTGCCCCATCACCAATCCTGCCGGCCTGACAACGCGGAGCGAGACTTCCTCTTTCACCGGTTGCCAGTTCATCTCGGAGGGCGTCTGCCACCGGTCGGTCGCCGCCTCTTGTCCCTGAACATAAAGGTATTTTCGTCTTGCGTCGCAGCGAGTATTCTGCTTTTACTCTCTTTTCCCTCAGGTGTAGTGGAGTGAAGGTACCCGCTCCATACGCCAGCTTTTTTGAACTGAATGGGTACTATTGACGCAAATGGGATTTCCTTCGTGCCCTTAACGCGCTTGAGCATGAATCCCAAAGCACCTTTAGGGATGATCGTGGGCTTGTCTGTGAAAACCTCCAATATGCCCCCTGCACCTGTCATCGCATTACGTGCGTGCATTGTTTCCCCCTATTGTGTGCCATCGGCAAAAGCGAGAGACCAGGCGCGAATATGTGGATAGGGAGAGCCATTACTGTTGGAGCTGCCGAAGTCAGTTGAGGATCGACCGCATCGGGCATATCACGATTAGTACAATATCCAGGCCTATCAGGGGTAAAGATCAAACATACCGTTCATGTATACACAGACGCGACAGTATACTACACATGCGGCTCACATTCTCCAGCAGGACGGCTACGCAGAGCAGGGGACCGCGCAGTATTTTCTGCTCGCTTTCACTCAGGACAAGCGCATTCTCGACATCGGGGCAGGGTCTGGGCTTGATCTGGTAGCATTGGCGATTATGGGGTCTGACGCGTAGGGGACCGAACCCTGGTATATGTTCGGGAGCCTCTATTTGTTATCTCGTCTTGCCCGGATCCACAGTGGGTTGTAAATTCTATGAACTGGATGGAGCAGGTCGAGAAGCGACCGAATTCGGCGGGCTCTTCGACGCCACAACCGGCAGTTCGGCGCAGGCCGCAGCCTGTGAAGTAGGGAAATGCCTGCGCATCGTTGGCAATCAGAGATAAACATTGCTCAGCGGGCATCAGTTCGATATACGAAGCTAGCTTGTAATAGAAACTTTTAATCTGAGTAATACTACCAGAAGAGGGTGTGGTCCCATGTACAAACTGAAGCCTATCGGAGCTATCACCCGCAACATTATCTTCGTAGGCGTGATACTGGGGTGGAGCCCATTTTTGAAGACCAGCGCGCATTCCCAACAAACATCAGCTTTTGATTCCACGCAAGTCTGTCCCCCAGACTTGCCCGCGGCCCCTGCTCACATTGAGCACGCGTCAATCGTCGCGGGCGATTTGGCCTTCGCGGATGTGTTCTCGCTCGGGAAAATGTGGTTCGAAGCAACACTAAACACTTGTGATGGCCAGGGACGGCCAGCCACCACCGGTACGGGGGAGAAACGGGTCGCCGACGAACCCAGATTCCTCCGCACATCGGGTGCAGACTCCAGTTCTTGTTTTGGGTGTCATGCTCAGCCCCGAAGTGGTGGAGGTGGGGATTTTGTCGCAAACGTTTTTGTCCTAGCCCAAGGATTCGATCCTGTGACTGAATCGGTGAGCTCAGAGTTTAGCAATGAACGCAACACGTTAGGGATGTTCGGAGCCGGTCCGATAGAAATGGTGGCGCGTGAAATGTCGAGGTCTTTGCAGGCCCAAGCAGTGGCTCTCCCGGATGGCGAGCACACTTTAGTTTCAAAGGGCGTGGAATTTCCTATAAGTATCAGTGGTGGAAAAGTGGTCGCGGCGCACGGCGTCGATACGGACTTGGTAGTAAAACCGTTTCATCAGGCAGGAGTAGTTGTTTCTTTGCGTCAGTTTACGGTTAACGCCTTCAACCATCATCATGGAATACAGGCGGAGGAAAGATTTGACCTGAACCCCGCTCATTTGGACACGGACTTCGATGAAGATGGGATACATCGGGAGATGACGGTGGGTGACGTGACGGCAGTGACATTATTTCAAGCGGCTCTCGCTACTCCCACGCAAAAGCTCCCCTGGACCGAAAAGGCACGGGCCCCAATAGCCGAAGCAGAGAAACTCTTTGGAGAGATCGGGTGCACAGGTTGTCATACTCCGGCGATGGAGTTAGACAGTCCGTATTTCATTGAGCCGAGCCCATTCAACCCGGATGGTACATTTAGGGATACCTCGCAAATCGTCTCGTTCGATATGACGAAAGAAGGGCAGTTGCCGCGGCTCCCGATTGCATCTTCAGGGAAGGCAGTTGTTAAGGCCTATACAGACCTGAAACGCCATAATCTGTGTGATCCGGCCGATACTCCCGACGCCATACGGTTTTTCTGTAACGAAGAATTTGACCAAGACCGCCCTGAACAGGATGGCCGGCCCGGAGCAGAATTCTTTTTGACGCGGAAACTTTGGGACGTCGGCAACTCCGCTCCCTATGGACACCGCGGGGATTTGACGACTATTTCAGAGGCGATTTACTACCACGCAGGCGAGGCCCGACTATCTAGAGATTCGTTTGTCGCGTTACCTATGGAAAAGCGGGTGATGATCGTTGAATTCTTAAAGACTTTAAAAGTCGAGGATGTGCCGTTTGATTGCAACGGAGACGGAAAGATGGATTATCTCGACTTAGTAGGGATTGGATGCTTTACGAAATGATCCAGTACACCATAAAATCGTACTGTCAAGTTATCGTGGCAGAGTACGAAAATCACGCTGCATGAGGTAAGATGAAGGGCATCCCCAAGCCACTTCGAGCCCCGTGGTCACGTCCCGCCAGGTTGCAAATGCCTTGTCTCTGAACAACCGATAGTGGGCTGCCTTCATGAGGCGGCGACCTATTCGCAGGAGGTTGTTGATCGGTCCATGGACAGAGGAGGAAGCAATGTGGACGCGCTGCCGCGATTGGCAAGCCAACCTGAATATTTCACGGTGGTGCGAGCCTCGTCGGGCCGGACCATCCCCGCTACTTGTCTAAATATCTCCCGCGCCGCCTGGAACAGCGTCTGGTGGAGGCGCAACAACAGCTGGATCTGGCGACATTGCGCAAGGAACTGGGGTTGCTGGATCTTCGGCTCAACGATCTGCTGCAACGGCTGGGGCCGGATACGCCGGAGACCGTTCGGGATGCGATCTGGCCCGAGGTGTACGGACTCGTCCATCTCAAAGCAAAGACGGTAGATGTCTACGCCCGCAAAGCCAAAATATATGAGCAATTCTTCACGCTAAGTGAGGTATCGGCAGTCGTACAAGGATTGGTCGCAGTGATCGAGCGATTACCATTGGAGCCCGAGGAGCGAGCGCGTGCCTTCCATCAATGTCGGGCGGTCATAGACTTGCTAACGAAAACGTATCACGCTGACCAAGCGCCGGGCTCGCTGACCCCGCACCGGATCTCGGCTGGCGCGGACTTAAGCGGAAGGTTCTCCCGAGATGAGCAAAGCCTTATTTGCTCGTCTGTCTTGCTTTGCCTCACCATCTCGTGATCGGGCTTCATATTCCGTTGAAAGAATGCATCGATTGGCTGGCCGGGCTGGTGCCTGTTCTCATTATCGAGCTCGTGCCCGTGATGACCCTATGGTGCAGACACTGTCCCGTAACAAGGTCGATCATTATGCGGACTATCACTTGGACTATTTTGAGCGTTGTCTCCATGATGTCTTTGATTTCCGTCAGCGTCAGATACTCGACAGGGGAATCCGTTTCCTCTATTACTCTGCCAGTAAAAAGGGCGGGTGAGACAAAAGGCGAAGGTCAATGTCAATCATTTGTGCGTGGCTCGGGCCACGGTGTGTTGAGCCTTTGGTGAAGACTTCATGGAGGATCAGGCACGAGCGATGAGACCGCGGAAACAACGGACTTTTCTCAGTGAGACCCTCCATGTATGGGTCCTCGTGAGTTTTACCGTCGCACAGCCGATCTACGACCTGTTAGGCCGGTCGCCGGAGTTTTTTATCGCGCGTTTGTCCCAGCCCGGTGAGATTCTCGCTTTGGTGGGGAGCCTAAGTCTCCTCGTACCTGGTATCCTGGTCGGGGTATTATGGGGGCTCTCCCGTCTGTGTTGGTCCGCGTTCGTCGTTTGTCAGCGGACGTTCCTCGTTGGGTTGAGTGCCGTATTCATCCTGCATGCCTGCCGAGACGTAACGAGCCTATCGGGGAGTGTGCTGGTCGGCGGAGCCGTCCTCCTGAGTGGCGGAGTGACTTGGCTATATCATCGGTTGCCGCCGGTGCGGCAGTTCATGACATTTCTCACCCCGTCGCTCGTTGTGTTTCCGATTGCCTTTTTATTTTTCTCGCCGGTAGCCAAGTTGCTCGTGAAAGGCGAGGCGGTAGCGCTGCCGTCGCAGAAGATTACGGCCTCGTTTCCCATTGTGATAGTCGTGTTTGATGAATTTCCGCTGGCAGCATTGATGGATGAGCACTACCAAATTGATGCCATACGATATCCGCATTTCGCGGAGTTTGCCAACGAGGCGACGTGGTTTCGTAATGCTACGACCGTAAGCGAATGGACGCTTCTTGCGCTTCCCAGTATAATCACGGGGAAATACCCTGATCGGTCACTGCTCCCAAACGCGGCGGACCATCCACACAATTTGTTTACGCTGTTGGGGAAGTCGTACACCCTGCACGTACAGGAGGCGCGTACCCAGCTCTGCCCACAACACTTGTGTGGACAGGGGATTACCCAGTCCATCGCGTTCAGCTCCCGGCTTGGTGCGCTCGCGGGAGATGTGGCCGTCCTGCATCTCCATCAGTTTCTCCCGCACGATTTCCGTGAGCAGCTGCCCGATATTTTACAGGATTGGAACAATTTTATTCCGACTCTAAGTTACGCGAGAAATATGGCCATAGTCCGCTGGGCGAACAGTCAAACCCGCCCCCCAAGGCTACACGATCGTGCCTCAGATTTCCTGCATTTTGTGGAGACGCTCCAGCCATCCGCACAACCAACGTTCCATTTTCTTCATACGATGCTGCCGCATGGTCCGTATTTGTGGCTGCCGTCCGGAAAACGGTACCGCGCAATCCCCGCTCTCCCTGGGAATACTTCAGGCAGATGGCAGGCGGATGAGTGGGCACCGATTCAAGCCTATCAAAGAGCACTTTTGCAGATCGGATTTGTGGACACACTCTTTGGCCAGCTCATCGACGGTTTAAAGGGCCAGGGGCTATATGACCAAGCTTACATCATTATCACAGCCGATCATGGAGTCAGTTTTCGACCGAATGACTTTCGCCGATCACTGAGCCACACAAACTATCAAGATATTCTTCGGATTCCCTTTTTTGTGAAGAAGCCATATCAGGCTACGGGATACATAAGTGACCGGAACGTAGAAACGATTGATATTGTCCCGACCATCGCAGACGCACTCGGGGTCTCTGTGCCATGGCGGGTCGATGGTCAATCCGTTTTTGATGCCGGACTGGACCGGCCACAGAAAACATATTTTGGGGCGACCATGGCCAGCAACCATGCGCG
Source organism: uncultured Enterobacteriaceae bacterium (assembly GCA_964639795.1). Classification (GTDB taxonomy): domain Bacteria; phylum Desulfobacterota; class Binatia; order Bin18; family Bin18; genus Bin18. The sequence continues at coordinate 11,218 of CAZXFE010000113.1, forward strand.
GCTGTCCTTCCCTGCATCTTTTGCTGGACACGGGGAGTGGGCTGCCGTCGATCGAAAACTGGAACTCTTCGGCTCAGGGCGCACGAAGCCGGCGGGAGTGTACCCAATTGGATCTTATGCTGATCTTATCGGCTTACCGGTTTCCCAGTTTCCGATCGAGGAAACACCTGATCTCGCGGTCAGGCTCGATACACCTGAAGCGTATACACACGTCGATCTCCAAGCCGCGGTGCTTCCCGTGTATATTAGTGGTCAGTTGCGGTCTCGAAAGGTATACACTTCGCCCTCTATTGCCATAGTGGTCAACGGGACTATTCAGGCAATAACCCAGCCCTGGACGGTTCCCGTGCAAGGTAAACATGGGAGGTGGAGCGCCCTTGTTGATGAGGCTTCCTTGCGGTCGGGTGAGAACCTCGTCTTTCCTCTGCTCGTTTCAGAAACCAGTCGGGGTATTACGTTGCTTCGACCCGCCGGAAAGTTTCAAGAATTTCGGGAGTACGATCCAGGAACGCAGGAATCGATCATCTCAGGCCAAGGAGAAAAACTGCGCCTACATCCTGGTTATCTCAAGGGGTGGGTAGACCGGGCGACCCTGCAGGATTCGAAGTTGGTGCTCACCGGCTGGGCGGCAGATGTCCCTAATGCGCAGTTACCCAAATCTATATGGGTGTTCGTAAATGACAAATTAGCTCACGTCGGAAGCCCCACAATTCC
>CAZXFE010000114.1:0-5009 GCA_964639795.1 uncultured Enterobacteriaceae bacterium
CTTCTTGCCGCACAGCGTTCTGCCGATCACTCAAGATACCGATCTCTTTGGTCACGGTTTGGTAGGCGCGACACAGTAGGGTGAGATCAACCGTCCTCAACTCGCCTTGGAGGATATGATAGCGCTCAGCCTTTTTCGCCTGCCGGCGCAGCGAGCCGAGCTGGCGATCCATCTCATGCAAAATATCAGCCACTCTCGATAAATTATCACGGGTACGCTCCAGCTTGCGCTCGGCAGCCAGGCGACGACTCCGATACAGACTGACCCCTGCCGCTTCCTCAACAAGTATCCGAATATCTTGTGGTTTTGCACTGATCAGAGCGTCTACACGGCCCTGCTCAATGATAGAGTAGGCTTTTGTCCCGGCTCCGGTGCCAAGAAAGAATTCGACAATATCGCGCAGACGACAGGGGACTTTGTTGAACAGATACTCTGACTCACCGGAACGAAAGTACCGGCGCGAGACCATGACTTCCGTCCAATCCTGAGCACCCGCATTATCGCCGTTGCCATTCGTCAAGTGACTAGGGGCATCGGTATTTTCCAACAGCAGTGTCACATCGGCCATGCCGAGCGGTGCGTTCTCGTCATTTCCGGCAAAGACGACATCGCTCATTTCCTGGCCTCGCAGATGTTTAGGACTCTGCTCACCTAAGACCCAGCGCAGGGCATCAACGATGTTCGACTTGCCGCACCCGTTCGGCCCAACCACTACGGTAATCCCAGCCGGAAAAGTCAGTGTTGTTTTATTTTTAAAGGACTTGAAGCCGAGCAGCTCAAGCTGTTTGATCCGCATTTGCCCCACAACTCCTCCAATCCACCCCGCCCCCTTCCTGAGGCAAACCACTCAAGGGGAAGGGGGTCTGAGTTCATGCGGCTACTATATCTTGTGGATCCAAAGAAATCCACCGGGGAAGCTAGCCTTCAAGCAATTCCGTATTCCAATAGGCTGCGTCGACTTCGTTGAGAAAAGGCAGCCATTCGCGATAACGCTTAAAATTTAAGCTCTCCAGCATAAAGGGCGTCCACTCGGGTTGGACGGGTTTTGTGACCAACTTCACCCCGGCTTCCTCCGGCCGGCGTCCGCCTTTCAGGCGGTTACAGCGAAAGCACGAACAGACAACGTTTTCCCATACGGAGAGTCCATTCTGAGAACGCGGGATCACATGGTCGAGATTTAACTCATGCCGCGCAAAGCGCTTTCCGCAATATTGGCACGTATTCTTATCTCGGGCAAAGACATTGAAGCGACTGAACCGCACGCGTCGGCGTGGTACACGGTCATAAGAGACTAAGAGGATCACCCGAGGCACGCGGATAGCGCGATCAATAAGACCGATGGTCTCATCATGAACCGACGCAGACAGGGCGCTCCAACTCTCATAGTCAAAGGTGTGGTAGTGTTGATCAACGACCTCTACAACACCCTGATATAACAAGGAGAATGCTCTGCGAACCGATGTCACATGAACCGGAAAGTAAGACCGATTAAGAACGAGCACTTTGGTGTTGAGAACGCTCATGTGCTCCAACCCCTTAACATAATCAGTAGGTTTCCATTGACCGAGTTACCGCCCCCTATACCCAGCCGCTGTGAGGAAGTCAAGGTTTTCATATGAACGTCATGCAACAGCTAGGAAAAGAATGGCCGCTTTCTCCTTGCGTGGCTGTCAACCTTTGAGATATACAATGGTTCTGCAGATATACAATGGTTTTGGGTGTAAGGAGGCGTGCATTGAGTATGAGAACTGCGGGAGAGATGGACCTTCGACAGGCTTATGCGTCGATCTTACCCCTCGTTGAGCAACCCGCCCGTTATACAGGCGGTGAACTCGGAACCATTATCAAGGACCCGGCAAGCATACATCTGCATTTTGCCCTCGCCTTCCCCGAAGTCTACGAAATCTCGCAGTCCCACTTTGGGCTGCAAATTCTCTACAACCTGCTCAATAACCGCCCGGATATCCAAGCCGAGCGAGCCTATGCGCCCTGGCCGGATATGGAGCAGCAGCTCCGCCGGCACGCCTTGCCCTTGGTCTCGCTCGAAACCTATAGGCCGCTGCATGCTTTTGAAATTGTTGGTTTTAGCCTCCAGTACGAATTGACGTATACCAACGTGCTGGCCATGTTGGAGCTGGGAGGGATCCCCCTTCTCTCTCGCGAGCGACAAGCTAGACATCCGCTGGTTATAGCCGGAGGTCCATGCGCATTTCACCCTGAGCCTATTGCCGATTTTATTGACGCTTTTCTCTTGGGTGATGGCGAAGAAGCAATATTTGACATCTGCGATGCCTATTCGGCCTGGGATAAAAGAGATCGAGCCGACCTCCTACGAAAGCTGAGCAAGATTCAAGGTCTGTACGTCCCCGCTTTTTTCGAGCCGACCTACTCTTCCGACGGAACCCTGTGTGAAAACCGCCCGCAGCATGCAGACTACACGAATACAGAAAAGCGTATTGTGGCAGATCTCAATACCGTCCCCCAACTCACCACGCAGGTCGTACCGAATGTCAATATTGTGCATGACCGCGTTGCCGTGGAGGTTATGCGCGGCTGTGTACGCGGCTGTCGCTTCTGCCAAGCCGGCTATATCTACCGTCCGCTGCGGGAACGGGACCCACGTGCGCTGCAGGAACAGATTGACCAGCTCATCAAAAAAAGCGGTTATGAAGAAGTCTCGCTACTCAGTCTGAGTACCGGCGACTACAGCTGTATCAATCCGCTGTTGCGCGCCATCATGAATCGCTTCTCAGACCTCAAGGTGTCAGTCTCGCTGCCATCAACACGCGTCGATGCCCTCTCACCCCACATCCTTGAGGAGATTCAGCGCGTACGGAAAACAGGCTTTACCCTAGCCCCAGAAGCCGGCTCACAACGCCTGCGTGATGTCATCCAGAAAGAATATCAAGAAGAAGAGTTGCTTGAGGCGGCTCGCCTTCTTTTTAGTTTAGGCTGGAAAAGCGTCAAATTATATTTCATGCTCGGCCAGCCGACCGAAACCGAAGAAGACCTGCTCGGTATCGTGGACCTATGTCGCAAGGTCTCGGCTGTTGGCAAGCACCAACGCAAGGTCACCGCGAGCGTGTCCACCTTCATTCCAAAGCCGCACACGCCGTTTCAGTGGGCGGCACAAGTCAACTTAGAAGAGACCGAAGCACGACAACGGCTCCTGCGCCGCGAGCTGCGGCGGTACGGCATTCAATTCAAATGGCATGACGCGCGGATGTCCTTCCTTGAGGGGGTGTTCGCCCGAGGCGATCGTCGTCTTGGTGCTCCGCTCTTGACTGCGTTTCGTCTCGGCTGCCGGTTCGACGGTTGGACAGAGCAGTTTCGGCTCGAGTTGTGGCAGCAGGCATTTCGGGCACACGACATTGATCCTGATTTCTACCTGCGCCGTCGCCTGCTGGGTGAAGCCCTGCCCTGGGATCATCTGGATAGCGGCGTGACAAAGAAATGGCTCCAACGCGACTTGGCCAAAGCCTTTGAGGGCACTCTCACACCGGACTGCAGCGTAGAACGCTGCTCCTATTGCGGGGCGTGCGACTTTAAGAGCGTGCGGAATGTAACCTACCACTTGAATGGAGCAAAAGGGGCTGACCACAGAGGACCCGACGTCGATCCATGGGCTCAGGATACATTGCCCGAGCACAGTGCCTGGGGCACCCGGCAGTGGCAGCTGATGCAGGAGAAAAAGGTTCAAAGTGTAAAGTCCAAGGTTCAAAGCCAAAAGTCAAAATCCGACCCTGAGGCGCTGAATGAGGCAAATCTCGAATCGACACCCTTAGCCGGGACGCACTCAGCACCATCCAACTCCCTAGCCCCAGCTCCGCCTACCCCGGTTTCAGGCAATGCCGACGAATGGCTGGCAGGCGATGCAAATACCATCGCAGTGAGCCAAGGTAATGAGCGCAAGGCAGTAACTCGCTTCAGGTTGAGCTATAGTAAACTCAATATGGCACGTTTTCTTGGCGCCAAAGAGGTGGCCACACTCTTTGCACGCTCCTGTCGTCGGGCGCGTCTCCCGATTGCGTATAGCCAAGGCTTTCATCCGTTACCCCGAATCAGTTTCGGCCCTGCCCTCCCGGTCGGTATGGAAAGTGAAGAGGATTTTCTTGATATGCTGCTGAATGAGGAGATCCCCGCAGAGGAGTTGCACCAACGTCTCAATGCCGAACTGCCGAGCGGCTTTCATATACATGAGGTACAGGCTATCGCTCTTGATCGACCCAGCGTGGATGTCTGTATAGCCACACAGCGCTACCTCGTCGCACTCGATACGCTGCCTGAGGACAAGCGGGACCCAGTATTCCTAGCGGAGCGTTTAAGCGCGTTCCTAGAGGCCGAAACATTTCCCATGCGTAAACGGACCCGTCATCGCGAGCGCATGATTGACGCCAAGCATTTGATCACGGTCCTGGCCTTGACAACGCCATCAACACTGACAGTCGAAGTCGCCATGACCGATACGGGAACGCTGAAGCCGCATGAATTCATCGGTGTGCTGCTCCATTTGTCTGCCGAAGACGTCAAAGTCATGCGGCTTACGAAAACGGCCACCCAATTTCATCCAGACCCCTTAGCACAAGAAGAATACGAAGAATGCAATGAAGAATATAATCCAAACAAAAACGGGCTGGAACAGCTCCCAACAACAGGTTAATACTCGTGCGCCACAGCATCATTATTAATTCGACGCCCCAAGAGGCCCGCGTGGCGCTGCTCGAAAACGAGACGCTCGTGGAAATTCATATCGAACGCGCGCAGCAGCGCAGCATTGCCGGTAACATCTACCTCGGTCGGGTCAATCGTGTCATGCCCGGGATGCAAGCCGCGTTTGTTGATATCGGACAAGAGAAGGCCGGTTTCATTCATGCCTCAGACGTGTTTGGCGGCCCATTGCCCGAGGGCATGTTCGACGATGCAAACGAAACGGCCCCTGACGAAGGAAACCCACTGGACGAGTTCGATCTTGCAGATGTGGATGCCGCAGAAGGCGAGGAAGGCGAGGA
>CAZXFE010000114.1:5109-11826 GCA_964639795.1 uncultured Enterobacteriaceae bacterium
TGGACGAGTTCGATCTTGCAGATGTGGATGCCGCAGAAGGCGAGGAAGGCGAGGAAGGCGAGGAAGGCGAGGACAGTCGGCTCTCTCCCAGTGCGGTCACTCCAAACGGCCGTCGACGACGGTCTCATTCAGAGCCACGCATTCCGCTCCAGGACAAGCTCAAAAAAAATGAAGAAATCCTGGTCCAAGTCTCCAAAGATTCCATAGGCACCAAGGGACCACGGCTGACCGCGCATTTATCTTTGCCCGGACGACAGCTCGTCTATACGCCGACTATGGGCCATATCGGGGTGTCACGGCGCATTGCAGACGGGAAAGAACGCAGGCGCCTCAGAGAAGCAGTCCAAAGCCTCCGCTCGGCAGAGGGCGGTTTCATCGTACGCACTGCGTGTGAAGGGCTCACAAAAAAAGAAATCCACGATGATATGAAATTCCTGCTCAAACTCTGGGGCAGGATCACTAAAAAACGGGAACAGCATAGCGCACCGGCCCTCGTCCACGATGACATGGACGTCATACTGCGTATTATTCGCGACCTGTTCACTCCAGATATTAATGAAATCATTATTGACAATGCGAACGATTACGAGCGCATCAATGAATTCATTGCGACATTCATGCCGCGCCTGACCAACCGGGTGAAGCTGCATGACCAGCCGACGCCTATCTTTGAGCACCACAAGGTCGAACAGCAAATTACCAAGGCGCTCGAAAGACGCGTCTATCTCAAATCCGGTGGACACATTGTGATCGACCATACCGAAGCGCTCACGGCCATTGACGTGAATACAGGTCGCTTTGTCGGCAAGCGCGACCAAGAAGAAACCATGCTGCGGACCAACCTGGATGCGGCAAAGGTCGTAGCCGAACAACTTCGGCTACGCAATATTGGCGGGTTGATTATCATTGACTTTATCGATATGGAGCGATCGGCCAACCGTAACAAAGTGACAGAAGTCTTCCGGGCAGCCCTTAAGAAGGACAAGACCCGGAGTAATATGCGGAAAATCGGCGAGCTGGGTCTGGTTCAAATGACCCGCAAGCGAACGCGCGAAAGTCTGCAGCACCAGCTTTGCGCCCCGTGTTCCTACTGTGACGGGCGAGGTCAGATACAATCGGTTCCAACCACGGCCTATAATCTCGTTCGTCAACTGCGCAAAGAAATAGCGCTCCAGCCAAACGCCCAAGCGGTCACAGTCCACGCCCATCCAGAGGTCATCACCTTTCTATACGAAGAAGAGGGAGAATGGCTCGACGATCTTGAGACACAGCTGCGCACGCGTTTCTTTTTTCGGGTAATCTCGGATTTTCACGCCGCACACTACGAAATTGAAGTGACAGAATTCCGTCCAAAACCAAAATCGAAACCCGCACCCAAAAGAGCACGTCGAGGCAGGAGAGCAGCGCCCAGAAAACGACGAGCAACAAAGCGGGCCACCGAACCCGGAGAAGGCGAGCCTAGTACTGATGCTCGGCAGCGTGTTTGACAAAGTCGTCTATCAGCGAGCGTTCGAGGTTGGCCGGCGTTTGCGCCATATTCCGTATTAGTCACAGCGCATCATCCCCGTCTTTCATAAAGGCTTTCATATTGGAGAAGGCAGGCCCGATCTTATTGTAGGGGAGACGTCCAACCGGATAGTCATCGAACTCAAAGCCCTGGAGAGCGTCGGCCACAAGGAACACACCCAGATCGAGAATTATCTGCAGGTGCTCGGTACTCCAGACGGCTTGCTGATTAATTTTTCGCAACCAACAAAATCAAGCCCCGCCCGGGATACCATCGAATTTATTGAGATCCCAGTAAAAAAGGAAAGGACCCATCTTCGACATCTTCATAATCAAGCGCGCGAAGATCTTCCAGGACGCGCTGAGCCACAGCAAACGGTTACGAGCTGCTGTTACTCTCAGCCACCATGCCGGTCGAGTGGAACATAAGAGACCCCGTAGCCGAAGAAGCAATGGCACAAATAACCATCGCCACCAAGACCTCGACTAGGGTAACCCCTGCGTTTGAGCGCTTCTTTTTAGGCTGCATCCTTACGCCTCCTGTACCTGACCCGAAGGCCAGACCTCGATGTTCCGCGTCTCACCATGGACAGCATCGTTCAAAGTCACTTCTTCGATCTCTGGAGTCATCCCATTGGCGGGGGTGGCAAGAAGTCCGCGCGTCGTAAACTCAATGATGCCAGCTCCATTATTAATAGAAAGCGAGTTACCAGACGGCAGATCGACCGTACGCTTTCGTAGTCCGCGCCCTGGTTCCCAATCTCCATCTCCATCGTCATCCGGTGGGCGTTCAACTGTGTAGGACGTACTCTCCAGAGTGACGCGGAAATGGGCCCCGCGCGTGTTGGCACTCGCTCGTACCATGCGGATATAGCCCAAGAGGTTTTGGGCCGTCAACTTCGCATTGAAGGTTTGGCTATTGGTCCGGGGGAGAATCACAACTCCAGTGATAGCAACAATCCCGAGAGTCACCAGCAATTCGACCAGGCTAATCCTGCGTTCGCGGCCATGTAGGCGCAACGGAGGAAGGAGCATTTGTTCGTCCAGCTTAAGCTGGTTAAGCCGGCCGCCCAGCGACGGCGAACCTGTAACCAAGACGAACAAAGGTGGTGGACTTCAAGCATGTGTGACCTCCTCACAAGAGAAATCAATTTACGATCTGTTTGCTGCGCACCAAAATTTGTGTATTTTGTGGCGTTTTTCCCCGTCGGTAGCCGCGATCAAAGCTTTAGTAGGAGGCGATATTTTATTGAGCGGAGGGAAGCCTTCGCGTCAAAGGGAAGGCGTGTAACAAGAGGAGAAGGAGCGCAACGATAAAGTTCACCTACGCTCTCGGACGCTCCATTAATGACAAGGGAAGCGCTACGCGTCAGCCTGTCATGACAAGACCTATAACTGAACTGTGCTAAGGACGCACAACAGAACTACCTGGCGTATGGAATCGGCCCCCCCCCCCGGATTCCCGTTTCCACGAGAATGACAGTCCTTGTTGTTTCTTACCTGCGCAAGCTAATTTCCAAGCCTAAGGAATAAGAAGAGATGTTGTTAGTAGCTCTCAGGACAGTGCGACGTTACGCCAACGTGACCCCGCCATCAACAATAATGTTTTGGCCAGTCACAAAATCCGAGGCGGGTGATGCCAGGAAAACGGCCACGCCAACAAGATCGCGCGGTTCGCCTAATCGGCGTAGCGGCGTTTGCCTAAGCATTTCTTTCTCAACTTCAGGCCGGGTGAGATGCGGAGCGGTCATCCCGGTGCGAATATAACCGGGACTAAAACAGTTCACGTAGACACTGTGTTTGGCCCAGCGCATGGCCAGCACCCGGGTGAGTTGGATGACACCGGCCTTGGCGGTCGAATAGGTCAGGCCCGAATTCACAATCAGACCGGATATCGAAGCCGTATTCACAATCTTGCCGCCGCCGTGTTCAATCATATATCGACCCGCCGCCTGACAGCACAGAAACGTGCCGGTCAAATCTACATCCAGCTCTTCACGCCAATCAGCCTCACTCAAATCTTCCGGTTTCCCCAGTTTGAGAATACCGGCATTGTTAAAAGCAAAGTCTAGACCTCCCAGCTTTTCAGTAGTGACGCGGACAAGCTCTTCAACTTGGCTTTTCTGAGAGACGTCGATATGCAAAGCAATAGCGTGACCGTCCTGGCAGCGGATCTCTTCGGCTACGCGTTCTGCCGCCTCCAGGTTGATGTCACTCACGATCACGGCTGCACCGGCTTCTGCCATACCGACGGCAATGGCTTGCCCTAATCCCGAGCCGCCGCCGGTCACGTAGCCCTTTTTCCCTGACAAATCAAATAACACATATCCGCTCATTGCTATTCCTTCCCTGTTGGCATCGGGGTCTGTTTGTATCGAGCTTCAACCCACGGGACAAGACAGGATTCCCGCCTGTTGTTGAAGAAGTCTGCGCCCTATGACATATCTAACGCAGAGACACCACGAACCCATTACTCCCCAAAGATTCACCGAAAGGCGGCCTGTGAAGAAACCGATAACACGACAGGAATGGAATCTGCACTGGTCAGTTATCTGCGGCCTCAAGTTTTTTCTCTTTGTGTCACTCCTGACCGTCTGCAGCCCACAGCCCGCCGACGCAGCCAAAATTGATTGGAGCGCCATTGAAAAAGAAGCCGGGGTCTTACTGAGTCGATCGATACAAATCGACACCTCTAATCCGCCTGGCAATGAGTCTGCCGCAGCAAGTTTTTGGCAAAAGGTCCTCGCTCACGAAGGCATCGACTCTCACATCTATGAGTCTGCCCCCAACCGGGGCATTGTGTACGCACGGCTCAAGGGCAATGGCACGAAAAAGGCGCTGATCCTATTGCACCATCTCGACGTAGTTCCCGCCGTCCCCAAAGAGTGGGACATCGATCCGTTTGGCGGAATCATTGTAGATGGTTATGTGCACGGTCGGGGAGCAATCGACTGTAAAGGCGTTGGCGTAGTGCAGTTTCTCGCCATGGCGCTACTCAAACGAACGGGCATGACACTAGACCGCGATATCATTTTTCTGGGCACCGGGGATGAAGAAGCTGGTGGGACACAGGGCGCCGGCTGGTTTGTAGAAAATCATTTCGATCTGATTCGCGATGCCGAGTTTCTGCTGACCGAAGGTGGCGGTATTCGACAGCGTGACCGCAAACGCTCGTACCGGATCTCTGTTGCCGAGAAAGCACCGTGCTGGATTGAACTCAAGGCAACAGGACTGGCAGGACATGGCGCAAGCCCAGTTCCGGAGACTGCGGTAAACCGCCTTGTCCGTGCCTTGGAGAAGATTCGTCGCTACGAAACCGCATTCAAAGTAGTGCCTGCCGTGCAGGCCTATTTTACGGCGCTGGCTGAACATGAAGATGCCCAAACGGCTCAGCAGTATCGATCACTCGAACAGTCGCTCAAGAACGAAACATTTCGTAAGAAATTTACGGAGAATCCAGGCCACAACGCTTTGGTCCGGAACACCATATCACTCACTGTTCTCAACGGTAGTCCGAAAACCAATGTTGTTCCAGCCTCAGCCTCAGCCCAACTCGACTGTCGCCTTTTGCCAGGTGAAGATCCCCAACGGTTTATCGCGATCCTCAAAAAGATTGTAGATGATCCGAACATCCAGCTCTCGACTCTCTTAAACTTCCCCTCAGTCGCTTCGGCCTCAGATACCCCACTCTTTCATGCTATCCGCTCGGTTGCGAACCGCAGAGATCCCCACGCTCCGGTGTTCCCCAGTGTCCTGGGCGGCTTCACCGATACCCATTATTTTCGAGAAAAAGGGATTGTAAGTTATGGGTTTTCAGGGCTCGCACTGAAATCTGAAGACTCGCGTGGAGTACACGGCCTGAACGAGCGCATACCGCTGTCCGCTCTGCGAGATGCTATCCAAGTGATGCTAGCGGTGATTCAGTCCATTGATACAATAAACGAAGGAGACAAAACACATGGCCATTAGTCAAGAATTACTCGATATTCTCGTTTGTCCGGAAACCAAGCAACCCGTCGTTCTGGCCGAATCTGATTTGTTGGAAAAGCTCAACGCGCAAATCCAGCATGGTACGCTCAAGAATCGAATCGGTGAAACCGTGTCCGAAGTGATAGATGGCGCCCTGGTGCGAGAAGATCAGAGCTGTTGTTATCCGATTCGGGATGACATCCCAGTCATGCTGATCGATGAAGCGATTCCGCTTGGGGAGGACGCCTAATATCAGCGGACATAGGGAAAGCCTGGGATCGGCCCCCTTATTTATTCGCTTCTTCGCTGCGGCCGTTTTCTTTGACCGTTTCTTTCGGCTTGGACTGTCGGAAGGATAGTCGTAATCAAGGCTAAGCGGCGCATGGTCGGAAAACCGCCTGTCCTAATAGATAGCAGTCTGCGTGGCGCGCTGAGCCAGACCCGGCGTGGCTACCTGATAATCAATCCGCGAACCAACATTTTTTGCCCAGGCCTGCCCGCGAAACAACTACTAGGTGTATTGCTTCTCTTCCTGATTGACATAGAGAAACACGTCCAACCATCCCAGCGTGGTTGGATACTTGCGTCATCCAGTCTCGTTCTTCCGGCAGAAACCCCGAGTTCTTCTGATTGCTACGCCAATTTTTGAGATATTTGTTTGTATGGGCGATATTCCAATCCCCGTAGGCGACAACGTGCCGCCGACTAGACGGCAGGGCTTCAAGCTCGGGCAAGAGCTTGTCCATAAATTTATATTTCAGCTGCTGACGCTGCTGACCCTGCTCAGCACTGGAGCCCTACGGCAGATAAATAGAAATAACAGACAGCCGTCCAAAGCCGGCGCGTAGATACCGCCCCTCAACATCAGCCTCACGCCAACCGCACCCGATCCGCATCCGATGCGGCTGTTTCCGGGAATACAGGCCAACGCCCGAATAGTCCGGTTTCTCAGCATAGTGAAAGAAGCCGGAGAGTCCTCCCTCTTCTTGGAGGGTTGGAATAACGTCTTTTTCCTGGGCCTTGAGCTCTTAGACACACACCACATCAGCCTGCTGTTCCTCTAGCCAGGTAAAAAGCCTTTCTTCGTAGCAGACCGGATACCGTTGAGGTTACACGTAATTATCCGCATACCTCTCTTCACCCACCACCTTGGCCACCCCGAAATCGAGCAATTTCACGCTAATCTTGGACTCGGCGGTCTCTTGCACGAGAAGGATGTTCGACGGCTTGATATCGCGGTGC
>CAZXFE010000115.1:0-11770 GCA_964639795.1 uncultured Enterobacteriaceae bacterium
GGCAAATGGCTCGTATTCTGAAAAAAGATGCGGGCACAACCGTCACCGTGATGTCTCACAACAGACAATCGGTAGTCGTCAAACACCGCCAGATTGACCGTTGGCGCCGTCGGGCGGATGCCATCATGCACGGCTCTCCAGCCCGCCGATCCTGGCTCGGGGCGCGGTTACTGCAGACCTACGGCTTTTCCGTTCCACTGCCACTCGCCGTTGTCGAAAAACACACAGCCTGCATGGTAAAGGAAAGCCTCTATGTGAGTGAGGCACTGCCGTACCCACCACTTTCAACATACTGGCGGGAGCAGTCGGCAGGCTGGTCTGTCCAACAGCGACGCACGTTTCTGGGCAGGCTCGCCGACTTCTTCCAGTCATTCCATGCAGCCGGGCTGTATAGCGGCGACCTGAGAGATGCCAACCTCTTAGTCGAAGGTAACAATGACCACACCTGGCGCTTTTTCCTCGTTGATCTGGACCGTGTCAAGCACGAAGCAAATATCACTCAACGTCGCCGCATCAAAAATATCGTACAGCTTGACCGGACCTTAGGTCAGCGTGCCCGGCTGGCTGAACGCCTCTTCTTCCTCTACCGCTATCTGGGCTCTCCTCTTCCACCTCCCCCCCAGCGCCGCCGCTTGATCAGAAAAATCCTGTCTCTACGCGATCAGAAAGACCGTGAATATAGCAAACGGCGTGCGAAACGGCGGCCGTACGTTTACGCACTCTCTTCAGCCGAGCAGACAGCCACCCAGCAGGCTGTTGCATCTCAAAGCGGTGGACTGGATCGCCGTCCAATCTCGTGCTGCATTATCTGTTTTAACGAAGAGCAGAATATGCGTCGCTGTCTTGAAAGTGTGAAGTGGTGCGATGAGATTATTGTCGTGGACTCCTTTTCCACCGATAAGACAATACAGATCTGCCGCAGCTATCCCACACAGATCATTCAGCGTCCGTGGCCGGGTTATGTTGAACAAAAACGATTTGCCTTATCTCAGGCGAGTCACGAGTGGGTGTTGAACGTTGATGCCGACGAAGAGGTCGCTCCAACCCTCCAACATGAGATCCAAGCCGTTTTACAACGAGATGATCCCGCGGTGGATGGATTCTACGTACCACGCCTGGTGCGCTATCTGGGGCGCTGGTGGTGGCGGGGTTGGTATCCGGGCTATCGACTACGTTTGTTTCGTAAGACCAAGGTCCGCTGGGGAGGCATCAATCCGCATGAAAAGGTCTTGCTGCGAGGCCACGCAGATCAACTCTACGGCAATCTGCATCATTATACGTATGATGACATTCGTGATCACCTGCGAACGATTAACAGCCTGACAGATGTCTCGGCCCGTGAGCTGGCCTTGCGCAAACGTCCGAGGCGAATCATCGACTTACTGTTGCGTCCACTCTGGCGTTTCGTAAGTTTTTACTTTCTACGCGGCTGCCTGCGCGATGGCATTCCTGGGTTTTTTATTTCCGTGACATCAGCTTTCTACGTCTTCCTCAAATATGCCAAGCTGAGGGAGCAGACTGCGAGTTCTCCTAGTGACACGTCGGCTGCGCATTCTCCACGTTGACCCGGAACAGCAGTGGGGTGGGGGGGAGGCTCAGGTTCTGGGGCTCACGCAGTATCTGCATAAGGCTGGACATGTCTCCCACGTTGCCGTTCACCCCCACGGCGTCTTAGCCCTGCGCCTGCACGCAGCAGGGCTCGTAACCAGACCCCTCTCGATCCGTAACCACCTTGATGGTATTGCGGGGTGGCGGTTGCGCCGCATGGTCCGGAAGGAGCGCTACGATTTGGTCCATTTTCACACAGCCAGGGCTCACGCGCTCAGTCCCTGGGTACGCGGCCTGCCGATAAAACGTGTGGTTACCCGGCGGATGGATTATCCCATTTCCCCAGGCTGGATGAGCCATTTCTTGTACATAAGAAATGTTGACATGGTCATAGCGATTTCTTCCAGTGTCCGCGCTGCACTCCGGGCAGCAGATATGCTGGATACACATATTCGGCTGATTCCCAGTGGTGTCGATAGCAAACGGTTTGTACCCAACTCCAACCAACGTGCCGCTGTCCGGCGGCAATACGGTCTGACCGAGGATGACCCACTGGTTCTGGCTGTGGGGGCCCTGGTTGAACGCAAATCTTATCAGACCCTCATCGACGCGGCAGCGCGGCTCAAGCAAAACGGGATAGCCCTGCACTATCTTATCTGTGGTGTCGGTCCGCTCCGGCCAGCCCTGGAGTCCCAGGCGCGTGCCCTTGGTCTGGATTCCTGCCTGCACTTTACCGGATTTTGTCATGACCTCCCGGCTTATCTTTCAGCAGCAGACTTCTTCGTTCATACCCCCCTGTGCGAAGGCTTGGGAGTAGCCGTCATGGAAGCCCTGGCGGCCGGACTGCCGGTTGTGGCGAGCCGAGTAGGCGGTATTCCTGACCTGATTACCGAACAGGCGACCGGCCTGCTCATCCCGCCTAAAGACTCGGCAGCACTGCAGACAGCGCTCGCACGATATGTGCACAACCCAGACTGGGCCAAGAAGATTGGACAGGCTGGCCGTTCGACAGTAAACGCCCGCTTTGATATTAACGCAACTACCCAGGCAAATGAAGCGCTGTATTATGACTTACTTGCATGAATTGCTTGTATAAAATATTTGGCGACGCATAGTAGAGGACCAGTGTGAAGCGCGCTTCTTCTCGTCAGCATATTTCCGCAAACACCATCACGCGTCTGCTCGCCCGCTTCGCTCAGTTGCGCGTACTCGTCATTGGCGACCTCATGCTTGATCGTTATGTTTGGGGCCAAGTCAATCGTATCTCGCCCGAAGCACCTGTCCCCGTTGTCCGCGTTACTCACGAGAGCCTGCACCCCGGAGGAGCAGGCAACGTTGTTACGAATATCCGCGCTCTGGGTGGACGGGTGACGGTCTGTGGCGTCGTCGGTCAAGATCGAGCCGGGCAGCGCCTACGAACGGAGTTACGGTCATATGGGGCCCACGTCGACGGCATTGTCGGCAGCAAGCCGTACGAAACCATTAGTAAGACACGCATCATTGCCCATAGCCAGCAAGTCGTCCGACTGGACCGGGATCCGACAGAGAATCTCACCCCACATACCCGATCTCGACTGCGGACGTTTATCCAACGCCATATGCCCGACTTTGACGTCTGTGTGGTATCAGACTATGGCAAAGGACTCATCGATGCAGACATCCTTCAGCTCTTGGCCGAGCTGCGAGCTCGGCACAGCTTCGTCTACGTCATTGATCCAAAACGCCAGAACTTCCTCTCCTACCGCGGAGCCAGTTTGGTCAAGCCGAATACGGACGAAGCCGGACAGGCAACGCAAATCGAAATCAGGACCGACGCCGACCTGCGAAATGCTGGCGCACGCCTCCTCGATCTGTGGCAGACAGAGGCCGTCCTCGTGTCACGTGGAGAAGAAGGCATGAGCTTATTCCAACCAGGTCAGCAGACGGTCCATTTTCCAACCACGGCGCGCGAGGTGTTTGATGTGACGGGCGCAGGCGATACCGTCATTGCCGTGTGCGCCCTCGCCCTTGGTGCCGGAGCGTCACGAGAAGTAGCAACTATTCTGGCGAATCACGCCGCAGGGATTGTAGTCGGCAAGGTTGGAACAGCGACAGTAAACCCTAAAGAACTCAAAACAATCCTAAGGACACACAGCCAATGAAAAGTATGACCGGTTTTGGCAATGGTAGTATCGCCTTACCTGGCGGACGCGCGGCGGTCGATATTCGTGCAGTCAATCATCGTTTCCTCGAAGTGAAATTTCACCTCCCCCGCGGGTTTTTGCCCTGGGAAGATGAGTTCCGCTCTCTTATTTCTACTCAGCTCAACCGGGGGCGAATCGAGGTTTTCCTCTCGCTCTCGGGGCGTGCCTCCCGATCTTATGCGGTTCATCTCAATGTGGAGCTTGCCCGTGCCTATGCCCAGGCTGTCACCCGTTTGCAAAATGAGCTGGGGATCAGCGGTGGGTTCGATCTTCAATTTTTTGCTACTCGACCGGACCTTTTCCAGGTAGCGGAATCTCAGCAGCCTACTACCGCCGAGGTCAGCGCATCAAAAAAAGTACTCCAGCGTGCACTGACGGCTCTGGTACGCCAACGAAGCCGCGAAGGAAAATTTCTCCAACGTGATCTCCGCAACCGTATTTCCACGCTTGAAAAGCTACGTCGTGGCGTTCAGCGCCGGACCGTACAAAGCCGACAGGTTATGCGCCAAAAGTTGACGGATCGGATCATGCCGCTGCTGTCGCGCCTCGAAACTGACCGCAGTCGCGTCTTGCAGGAAGTGGCAAGCCTATTGCAGAAAAGCGATATCACGGAAGAGCTGGTGCGGTTGCAGAGCCACCTCAAGGAATTCTCCAATCTCTTACGACTTGAGGAGTCGGTCGGCAAACGGATGGATTTCCTGCTGCAAGAGATGCAACGGGAAGTCAACACGATTGGAGCAAAGGCTGATGATGCACCCATTCGACATCTGGTGGTACTGGCAAAAGAGGAGGTGGAAAAAATACGCGAACAAGTGCAAAATATAGAATAACGTATGCCAGACGACGAGCAAGGCTTTACTTTTCCCCGACGTGGGATTCTCCTCATACTGTCGGCCCCGTCCGGAGCAGGGAAAACCACGCTGGCGCGTCAACTTATCTCCAAGAGCGACAACCTGCGCTGGTCGATCTCACACACGACGCGTGTCTGCCGTGCAGGAGAAGTCGAGGGACAAGATTATCACTTTGTGAGCGAAGATACCTTTCTGATGCTGCAGAAGAGCAACGCATTCGCAGAATGGGCAAAAGTTCATAACGCCTACTACGGGACTGGCCGCGCGACGATCGATGCAGCCCTAGCCGGTGGACAGGATCTCCTGCTTGATATCGATGTTCAAGGCGCTGCCCAGCTCAAGGCCGCGTACCCAGAAGCCGTGTCTGCTTTTATCCTGCCCCCCTCTTGGTCGGCGTTAGAATCGCGCTTACGTGGACGCGGCACTGACGACGCAGAGGAAATTACGCAACGTATACTTCGTGCACGGGATGAGGTAGGAGAATTATCCCGCTACGATTATTGTGTCATCAATGATGAAATCGAATCCGGAGTCGCGGCCTTACACGCTATTCTGAGCGCTGAGCGAGTACGGCTCTCACGTCTGGATGTGTCACAAGCGCAGAGTTTGAGTTCTCCTCAACACCGTTCGGCAAATACAGGGACCTCCTCATGAACCTGGATCAGCTTGTTTCCAGAATTCAGTCCTATCATCCTGAGGCCAATACCGACCTCATCACGGATGCTTATGCGTTCTCAGAGCGAGTTCACCAAGGCCAAAAGCGCCGCTCGGGGGAACCGTATTTTATCCACCCGGTCGGAGTCGCTGAAATTATTACCGACATGAAACTAGATGTCCCGAGTGTGGTCACCAGCCTACTGCATGACACGGTTGAAGACACCTTGACCACGCTAGATCAAATTACGCAGCACTTTGGGGATGAAGTCGCTGCTCTGGTCGATGGGGTCACAAAGATCAGTCAGATCAACTTCAACACGCGTGAAGAGCACCAGGCTGAAAATTTCCGCAAAATGATCTTCGCCATGGCACGAGACATCCGTGTTATTCTCGTCAAGTTGGCGGATCGTGCCCATAACATGCGGACGCTGTCTCATCTGAGTGAGGACAAACAGCGCGAGATTGCGTCTGAGACCTTGGAAATCTATGCGCCTCTCGCCCATCGTCTGGGCATCTACTGGATGAAAAGCGAGTTAGAAGATAACTCGTTGCGCTACCTCTATCCCAAAGCATATTCCAGCCTGAAGCGTAATATTGTCAAAAAAAAGAGCGAGCGAAAGTATTATATTACCGCAGTAATCGACATTCTCCAAGAAATACTCACCGACGCAGACATTTCAGCTCAGGTTTCTGGTCGACCTAAACATTTCTACTCGATTTACCAAAAGATGCAGTCCCAAAATCTGGTCTTTAGCCAAATTTTTGACTTGGTCGGCTTTCGCATTGTCGTTGCGTCTGTACGAGAATGCTATCATGCCCTCGGCAGCGTCCACAGTCACTGGCGGCCACTCCCGGGGCGGTTTAAGGACTATATCGCCCTGCCCAAGGCAAATATGTACCAGTCACTCCACACAACAGTAATTGGGCCTCATGGAGAGCGCATCGAGATACAGATCCGGACCAGTGAGATGCACCTTGTTGCCGAAGAAGGCGTTGCCGCGCACTGGTCGTATAAAGAAGGTCGAGGCCAGGAAGAGGCTCAGCGTTTCACCTGGTTGCGTCAGCTCGTCGAATTACAGCAACAAGTCCAAGACCCGAAGGAACTCATCCACACGATTAAAGAAGACCTCTTCACGGAAGAAGTCTACGCCTTTACACCCCAAGGCGATCTCAATCGTTTTCCGCGTGGGGCGTCAGTAATCGATTTCGCCTACCGCGTACATTCTGAAGTCGGCAACCACTGTACCGGAGCACGACTGAATGGGCGTCAAGTTCCGCTACGCTACCAGCTCCAAAATGGAGATATCATTGAAATCATTACGAGCAAGCAGCAATCGCCGAGCAAAGACTGGCTGAAAATCGTCAAAACCCCAAAGGCCAAAGCCCGCATCCGCCACTGGCTCAAAGAGGAACAGCGCGAACGCAGCGTGGCGTTAGGACAAGAACTTCTGGGACGTGAATTAGCTCGCGCTCACGCTACCCTTCCCTCCCTGCGCAAGCGGCACAAAATCTCTTCTGCCCTTGAAGCGCTCGGGTTTGAGGATGAAGAAACCCTCTTTGCAGCTGTGGGATACGGCCAGATGACGGTACGCCAGGTGCTTTCCCATCTGGTTCCTCAATCCCCAGAAGTTCCAGGCCAAGACCTGGATGAAATCGAGCTGGAAAAAATTCGCCGCAAGCCACCAGAGGGAGACGCAAGTGGCGTTAAAGTTGGCGGGATAGGCAACGTGCTGATTCGGTTCGGCCGCTGTTGTAACCCCTTGCCGGGAGAACGCATTCTCGGAGTGATTACCCGAGGCAGAGGCGTCACCGTGCATACTATTTCCTGCCAGCGCCTGCTTGAGAGCGATCCTCAGCGACATATCGCCGTCAGTTGGGATGCGACAACTGACTACACCCGTCCGATCAAAATTGAGGTTCTATCCGAAGACCGGCCGGGTCTCCTCGCCAATATGAGCAAGGCCATCAGCACAGCAGGGCTCAATATCGCCAGCGCAGATGTTCGGACGTTAACTGACGAACGGGCCCTCAACGTTTTTGAAGTTTTAGTCTCTAGCTCCGACGATCTGCAGCGTGTCATGCGCAACCTGGAGCGCGTCCGTGGTGTGGTAAAAGTGTCCAGGATGAGGCCGTAGGTACCGGCTCGCACGGGACAGCTCCTCAGGGTAGTAGGCGGCAACTGGCCTGCGCTCACGCAGCCTTGACAATCTTACCTGAACGGATACAGCGCGTGCAGACACGCAGGCGTCGAACCGTTCCATCCACCTTGGCTTTCACCCGTTGCAGGTTGGGCAACCAACGACGCCTAGTCTTGTTGTTGGCGTGACTAACATTATTGCCCGTGGACGGGCCTTTTCCACAAATTTCACATCTTTTGGCCACGGAGCTCCTCCATCCATCTCGCGCTCTGGGGAACCCATGTCTCTACCACAGGCTTTGCACTGGCGCAACACGGCCGAACCGTACATTTATTCTTGAGATATTGCGACGATACGTTCAATCAGATCGGTGGTTGAAAAGCCCTCCTGGTAGCGTACAGCAACGACCCGTCCACCGTTTTTTTCAACAACATCTTTTCCAATTATAGTCTCGGGATCCCAATCTCCACCTTTGACCAGGATATGCGGTTGGAGGGCACGAATCAACGTCAGCGGCGTGTCTTCGTCAAACGTTGTTACGTAATCAATGGCCTCCAGAGCAGCCAGCAGGGATGATCGGCTTGATTGATCAAGAATGGGCCGTTTCTCGCCTTTTAGCCGCTTCACAGAAGCATCACTATTAATCCCCACCACAAGGATATCGCCAAAGGTTTTCGCCTTGGTCAGGGTATATATGTGACCGGGATGCAACAGATCAAAACAGCCGTTGGTGAATACGATCCGTTTTCCCTGACGGCGCAATCCCGACAGTCGCAAGGCAAGATCTTTCGCAGTAAAGGTCTTTTGCATTGTCATCCGTTTCCCAGAATCCTAGGGGCTCGTCCAGGCCTAAAAGATTATTTTTGTTCACCCGTTGCTGACGTACTCCTACAGCACATCAATGGCAGTGCATTAAAATGCACTTTTCCCGGCTGAGGTAATGCCGATGAGTGACAAGGACAAACGAAACTCCACCTCGCTCGGATTGACTTTATCCACAATGCCGAAATCAAACGCCCAACACTTTTGCGGTGAGAGAAAACGAAAGAAATAGCGGGTGCCGATAAAAGAATTATCATTCACGTCGTAGCGCGTAAAATAGGCTGCGGTAAGGTATTCGTTAAAGCGAAAGATGAGACTCCCATTTACTTCCTTAAGCAGGCGGTCGGCAATGGTACGATACGTGACACGGATGCTGGTCCGCCGCTGCAAATGGCGCACCAAGGGACTGACCTCTGGCAAAGGTCGCGGATCGCGGAGAAACCCACCAATACGCGCGGCAACCACGTCCCCACGGTCCGCGTCGTAGGTCGTGTCTGCAGAAAGAGTAAAAAAGGAGACCGGCCGAAGTTGCGCATGAAGGTCAATATCCGAAAAATGTTTCTCTTTTTGTCTGAGGGTACGGGGACCCTCTGATCGGGACCAAGCATTGAGCCCAAACTCTTCTCCTCCTGTCCGCAAGTTACGGCTGGGATCATACGCATGAGTAACAGACAAACGTGCCAGTTCGCGAACGGTAGTGCCCTGGTTCGCGGCGCCAGGGAGCGGTGAGAATTTTCCTAACAGACGATTTGTAGCACCATACACAAAAAGGCTGCGTTTATTAATCCGATCCAAGGCATCATACAAAGGTAGATCGTCTTGATTGACAGACGGCACATAGGAAAATGAGACATGCGGCTCAACCACATGTTGTAGTTTCAGCAGCTTTCCCCAGCCGACATCATATACCCGCGACAGGCGTGTCCCGATTTCAGCCTGGAACTGTACTAGTTCTCGTGCCTGGTTCCGACGTAGCCTGCCTTCTGCGGGCAGGATCGGCCGCCCATCCTCACGAGAACCCATATGGTAGACAGTCTCGCGCCCAGTCACTTTTACTGAACCAAAAAGATACCTGCCAAGCGAGAAGGGTGCGGATACCCATGGGGCCAGGTCGAACCGCTGCCCGTAGTAACCCCGGTTCCGGAAGAAATGACTGCCTTCCACAGCAATACCGGCTTCAATGCGGTCGTGCCAAAAACGCTGGTGGCCTTGAAAATGTATCTGCGGCAACACCTGGAAGGTATTGTCCTGGTCGCTGCGGAGATCCTGATAATAGCGCGCCTCCGAACGCAGTTGCGCCTGCTTCCAGGTCTTGACTCCCCCAACTCGCGAGTCGGTGAACCGCCGAGAGCGCAGTTCTCGGTCCTCAAGTCTGGGGTGAAATGACATATTTATCTCGCGTAAAAAGAAATCATCACTGACAAAAAACAAATCACTATACAGCTCGAGGTCATTCGCTAGACGTTGTCGGTGCATCCCGGCGACACTCCAACGGTCGATGGGAGAGCTTGTTGAGGCCGGGCCACGGATCTGCTCATTAAAATACGAGGCAGAAAACTCTCCCTCTGTCCGCTCGTTGGGGGCATACCGATATTGACCTAAGAGTCCGACGCGGGCAGACGTTTCCACGTCTGCCGTCAGCGTCAGATCCTGGCTCTTACTCATGGCCCAGTAGAAGGGCTGCTGCCACTGGAAACCACGCTTACTCGAAAAGCTATATTGGGGTGCAAGCAGACCACTCTGCCGCTCCTTGCGAACGGGAATGAGCGCATACGGCACATACAACACAGGTACATCCCGTATGCGAAACAGCCCGTCTCGAATCTTGCCAGTTCCGCCTAAGTTCAGGTCAAACTCTCTTGCCGCAATACTCCAGTCCGCATTTTCCACCTTGTCACATTCACATGTGGTTATCGCGCCGTCTTCAATATGGTAACTTTGACCATAGGATTTCTTAAGCTTTTTTCCGGTTATGGTGTACTGATTACGCGGGAGATGAACCGTCCCGTTCTGGATCTCACCGGTTTCGTCTATCAACTCCAGATGCATAGCCTCAGCCCGAACATCACCCTGCGGGTCTGTTAATACAACATGACCGCGTGCGGTGAGCTCATTCTTGGTACGGCTGACAGCGACGGTATCCGCAGTCAGAGTGGTTTGTCCTTTGGTGACGACAACGTTGCCTTCGGCAGTCACCATCTCCCCTTGCTCCTCATAGCTCAGCGTATCGGCCTGTACTTGCACCAGGTCTTGAGCCTGCTCCTGAGCAGACACGTATGGCACACTTATCAACCAGAGAAAAAGAAAGCAAAATCTTTGCGGCATTAGTCTTCTTTCTCAGACGATTCCCTAAGACTCTCGAGCGGCTCGTTGCGCTCCAGTTTGGATGGCGTCAGAAAAAGCGGCAAGACTTCGCCAACCAAGAAGAGCGATCCGCACACCACAATCACATCTTGTGGACCCGCTTCACTCAGGAGTTGTCGGCAGGCCGTCTGTGCGCCGGGAATGACGCGAACCGGGCAGTGAGAGGAAAAAACCGCGTGAACCGTGTGCGGATCTTCCGCGCGGGATTGTGCAACAGCCGTAACTACCACTTCTGATGCCATCTGTCCCAGAACGGGCACCATCGACCGCCAATCCTTGTCTCGCATAACTCCGAATAAAAATGTCACACGTTTATCTGGGACAAGAAGACGGAGTTCAGCCATCAACGTTTCCATTGCCTGTATATTATGCGCCCCATCGACTATCACGAAAGGATGAGCGGATACGATATCGAGTCGGCCAGGCCAGATGACTGATGGGAGCCCAGCAGAAACCTGGGCCGCCGTAACCGGGAAGACTTCCTGGATACATTCAAGAGCGGCACATGCTACAGCGGCATTCCGCTTCTGAAACTTTCCGTGCAGAGGGACCGGAAGATCATCGAACTGCCACTGCTGGCCTCTGTAGCCACTGCATCCTGAGGCGTCTTCCTGAAGCATAAAATCCTGGTCATATATTAGAGTCGGGCAGTGGCGATCTTGAGCAGTACGACGCAGAATCGACAGACTCTCGGCTTCCAGCTTACCTATGACAACTGGCACCCCAGACTTGATAATCCCTCCTTTCTCGCGTGCGATATCAGACAGCGTTGGGCCAAGATACTGCTGGTGGTCCAGCCCAATAGTCGTAATCACAGACACAACTGGGGAGAGCACATTAGTGGCATCCAACCGCCCTCCTAAACCAGCTTCTACCACCGCAATATCAACCCGTGCTTGAGCAAAGGCGCGAAAAGCCAGTACCGTCATCATTTCAAACGGGGTCAATCGAAGCTTGGAGGGTGCTATGCACGCCTGAATTGCCTCCACGCCATCGACGACTTCTTGCTCGGTGATGTATCCTCGTCCCAGCCGAATCCGCTCACGAAAGTCAATCAAATGTGGAGACGTAAACAAGCCCACCCGGTAGCCTGCCGCGCTCAGGACGGCATGCAGCATCGCCGCGGTTGATCCTTTACCGTTTGTTCCGGCAATGTGGATAGCCGCGAACTGGGAATGTGGATTGCGACACAGGCCAAGCGCACGAG
>CAZXFE010000116.1:0-11666 GCA_964639795.1 uncultured Enterobacteriaceae bacterium
CCATATTAAAACGGCGGGCGATTTCGCGGGTCAGTTCAATATGCGGCACCTGATCTATACCAACGGGAACGTGCTGGGCTTTATACATCAAGATGTCCGCCGCCTGCAAAACGGGATAGCCAAGTAAACCATAAGGAATCGTGGTGACCGCTGCATCGTCATCAGAATCAATAAACCCCAGTTCGCGCGCTTGTTCTTTCACAGTAGGATTCCGAATCAGCCACGGCGTTGGAGTAATCATCGAGAAGAGCAAATGTAATTCCGCATGTTCTTTCACGTCAGATTGGCGGAAGATCACCGACTGTTTCGGATCGAGTCCGACACTCAGCCAATCAATCACCATCTCCTCGGTATTATCGCGAATACTTTCGGCATCAGTATTTCCTGTGGTGAGGGCATGCCAGTCAGCCACAAAAAAGAAACAGCGGTACTCACTTTGTAGCCGGACCCAGTTGGTGAGAGTGCCGTGTAGATGTCCTAAGTGGAGTTTCCCGGTTGGACGGAATCCGCTCACAACCGTTTGCCGTCTGGGTGGTATAGACGTGTTTGTTGCAGTCGTATTTTCAGCCATGAATCTAAGGATCTCACAATAGCGCGTTGAGTAAGAGGGAGGTCATTGGACGTAAAATGTCCCCCATAAACCCGGTCATCAAGAGCAGCATGACAATCAGCATGCCGTAGGGCTCAAGCCGCGCCAGCGCAAGGGCCGGCTGACGAGGGAGCAGGCCTGTCGCCACCCGACCTCCGTCGAGAGGTGGCAACGGAAAAAGATTAAAAACGGCGAGCACAACATTGATCATGACACTTGCCAATAAACTTTTCGCCACGAGCCCATCGTCTATCAGTTGCAAAGCGAACAAGAATTTGAGCACAAAGGCAGACAGGCCGGCAAGGATCAAGTTCATAATCGGACCGGCAGCCGCAACATAGACCATATCGCGGCGAGGATTACGCAGATTCGCAAAGTGCACGGGAACGGGCTTGGCATAGCCAAAGAGAAACGGGGAACCCGATATGATGAGCATGACTGGCAATAAGATCGTACCAAACAGATCGACATGGGCAATAGGATTCAGAGTCAGTCGGCCCATTCGAGCGGCAGTCGAATCGCCTAGAAGATAAGCGCTATAGCCATGCGCCAATTCGTGCAGGACAACGGCCGCAAGGACCGGCAGCGCCCAAATAGAGAGCTGCTGCAGGATGTTTGAGAAATCCATTACCGTCAGTCTATAGACTCGATTTATTGGACACAAGGCGTGAGGCGTTGAAAAGACCTTAGAGGTACGACACACCGTTCAAGGCGTAATCGAAAAGGTCAAAGTTTCTGATCCGTGTTGTTCCCGCCCGTTTTCGGTAGTCGTCTGAAACAGGTTCAGACAGAATAAAAGGCACGGACTGCTCGGCACGACCTCCGTGGGAACGTAGAGGAGCATCCCCTAATCCAGACAAGTCGTGGTCTCGTTCAGCCGCACCAATGGCCGTCTGTTGATCTCCGAGGACAACCAGATCTGCCTCGCGATCAAGCGGGAGAAGGAATTTCTCACAAGCCGTCTGCTTGTCGTACACGGCTTCAATTCCAGGGATGGACCGGATCAGAGTGCTGACTACGGCCCGGTCCATATCAGGACAGTATACGCGGACGAAGGAACCCAAAGCGCCGTGGTGAACGACGTATGGATCGGTGATAGGGCAGATCACACGGGTTTTTCCCGTACTGAAATGGCCGTCCAGAATGTCTTGCAAAAAAACAATCTGCGGTTTTGCGCTCATACCGTGATCCGCCGTGAGCGCGACCACTGCTCCAGCATCGGCGAAACGTCCACATAGCTGGTCGAGCGCTTGATAAAACATATTTGCGTCGGCGCTGCCCGGTGCATGTTTATGCTGGACATAGTCGCTCAAAGAAAGATACATCAGATCTGGCCGGTGTAGTTCGAGCAAGGACAGGCCCGCTTCCAATACAAAGAGCGATAAATCGGCAGAATAGGCAGGCGGTTGCGGCAGACCAATATGATCGCAGATATTCTCAATACCATGTTGTTCATACGTACAGCCCGCAGCCTTCTCCGCAGAGAAACAAATGCCTTGGCGAAGTCCATGGCCAAGCAAACGGCAGAGTTTATCTTTGGCCGTGATCACAACAACCTTCACTCCAGCCTGTGAGAAACGCGCCAGGAGGGTGTCCGACCGCAGCTGGGCCGGATGGGTCATCATCACCGCTTGTCCGTTTATTGGATCCAGGAAATAGTTACCGTTAATACCGTGCACGGCAGGCGGACTGCCGGTGACAATCGATAGATTATTAGGATTAGTGAACGTTGGCACTGCCGCCTCTGCCCAGGCTCCAAAGCCATTGCGCAGAAAACACTGGATGTGCGGTAGGATGCCGTCTACAAGTCCCTGCCGGATATAAGCCGGATCACAGCCATCAATGCAGATGACCACAAGCGGGCGCGGCAAGAGGTCGTAGGTTTGCTGGTTGAGGTAAATAGATCTAGCTCGGCTGCTTCTTTTTCTCGGCATACGTAAGCTCCAGCTTCACGCGTCCTCTTCATGACTTCTCATTTTGCACATATCTTTGCTCCTTCATCAATCATCCTTTATCCTCCTTCGCGCCCCCACCTCCTCGTCTGTACTGTTTTGAGCAGAACACGTCTATCCCGTTTTAGACGGAACAGGCTGGTTGCAGAGGTCCCACGGAGTCATTAAGATGCGTTGCCTTAGTATAGTCGTGTACGGGCTAAGTTCCTCGCACTAGACAGAGGCGCTGGTAGAGAACTATTTATGATACCCTTTTTGACTTCGAGACATGGTCATAAATAATTTTTAAGGCAGGAGATTATGCAAAACGGGCAACGCCGTGTCGTGGTTACTGGACTGGGAGCCGTGACTCCGCTTGGAACTGGGGTGGAGAAAAACTGGCAAGCGCTGCTTGAGGGACGCTCTGGAGTGGGTCCCTTGACCCGGTTTGATGTATCAGACTTTCCGGCTCGGATCGCTGGTGAGGTCAACGACTTCTGTCCGACCGATTTTATCCCGAAGAAAGAAGTCAAAAAAATGGACCCCTTCATTCAGTATAGTGTAGCAGCAGCCCAAATGGCTATGGATACAGCCCAGACTCCTATCACGCCAGAAAACGAAGATTTGGTCGGCTGCATTGTTGGGGTCGGGATCGGTGGGTTGACGAGTATTGAGGAATATCACTTGCATTTTCTGGATACGCGCCTCAAGAAAGTCTCTCCGTTCTTTATCCCCAAGCTGTTGAGCAACTTGGCTCCAGGGCAAATCTCTATCCGTTACGGAGCCAAGGGAATTAATTATACGCCTACTAGCGCCTGCTCTTCAGGTGCCCACGCTATTGGTGAAGCTTTTCGGGCCATTAGACTGGGCGATCAAGATGCTGTCATCGCTGGCGGAGCGGAAGCAGCTTTAACCTCTTTAGGGTTGGGCGGCTTTATCGCCATGCGGGCGGTCTCGACCCGGAACGACGAGCCCGAGAAAGCCAGCCGACCCTTTGACAAAAATCGTGACGGCTTCGTCATGGCTGAAGGTGCTGGCATTGTCGTATTGGAAGAGCTGGAATTTGCCAAGAGTCACGGTGCGAAAATCTACTGCGAGGTGATTGGCTACGGGGCCAACGCAGACGCGCATCACATCACCGCGCCGTCACCTGAAGGAGAAGGTGCGGTACGGTGCATGAAATTGGCGCTGCGTAGCGCTGGGATTGATCCGACTAAGATCGATTACATCAACGCCCACGGCACTTCAACACCATACAACGATGCAACGGAAACTCTGGCTATTAAACGTGTCTTTGGCGAACATGCTACAAAGCTGGCGGTGAGTTCGACGAAATCGATGACCGGCCACCTGCTAGGAGCTGCCGGTGGGGTCGAAGCCGTGTACGCCGCGTTGGCCCTGCACCATCAGACCATGCCGCCAACTATTAATTATGAAGAACCAGACCCGGATTGTGATCTGGACTATGTCCCGAACACGGCCCGCTCTGCACCCATACGAGCGGTTTTATCTAATTCGTTTGGCTTTGGTGGAACCAACGCCTGTCTAGTCTTCCGAAAATGGGAAGAAGACTAAAGGGAAACATTGAAGCGAGGAAAACGAGAACATGTACTTAGCCACACAATCATGTCTCTCCTTTGACTTGATCTCGCCAGGCGAGAAGAACAACGAGAGGTAGTACATGGGCGCGCGTATTATCGGCACGGGTTCCGCCGTTCCATCAACCTGTCTGACAAACAACGACCTCGCCGAACGGGTTGACACAAATGACAAATGGATCGTCACACGCACCGGGATAGAGGAACGGCGCGTCATGAAACAGGATGAGGAATTGCTTGACCTTATTCATTCCGCGAGTGAAACCGCGCTTAAGGCGGCGGGACTATCGGCACAAGACCTGGATGCCATTGTGGTAGCAACAGTCTCCGGGGAGTATGCCTTCCCTTCAACCGCTTGTTTGCTGCAACATCGCCTTGGGGTAGATGATATCCCCGCCTTTGATGTTGCAGCCGCATGTGCCGGATTTGTCTATGGGTTGTCAGTTGTCCATAGCTATCTCAAAAGCGGCGATTACAACCGTATCCTTTTGGTTGGGGCTGATGCGCTCAGCACTATGGTCAACTGGAAAGATCGTACGACATGTGTCCTGTTCGGGGATGGGGCCGGTGCGATTGTTTTAGAAAACCAATCGGGAGATCGCGGCCTGTTGAGCACTATTGTAGAGTCGAGTGGCTCGTTGTGGAAACTGCTCCACGTTCGGACCGGACATCGCCAAACATTTGACCAAAAAGGGGAACAGGATTCTGACTGGGGCATTCAAATGAAAGGACCGGAGCTGTTCAAAGTTGCGGTACGAGCGTTGTCCAACGTCACCAAAAAAGCCTTGGAAAAATGTGGCCTCGGACCGGATGATATCCAGCTCATGGTCCCGCATCAGGCGAATCTACGCATTATACAAGCAGTAGCAGACCGACTGGGTTCCGGCATGGATAAAGTCTACTGCAATGTCCAACGGTTTGGTAACACCTCGGCCGCCTCCATTCCCATTGCCCTGGATGAAGCAGTTAGGGCAGGCAAGGTGCACGATAACGACATCGTTGTCCTCAATGGCTGTGGAGGGGGTCTGACCTGGGGAGCATCAGTCGTACGCTGGTAACATCGTGCCGACTAGATTCTCTCAAAAACTGAAAACCTGTCCCACAGGAACAACTTGCACTCCCTTGCCCAGCAGTGTTTGCACTTCTTTATTGGGAAAGGGGCGTTGGCGGACGGCTCCACCAGTATTTACTCCTGAGCGGATTTAAAAAATACACGTCAGTATGAATAACTGATATTACTACTTGTGCGTTCTGTCTGTCTCTCTTTTTGTAGGATGCGACAGGCCAACACTGATTTGCCCTTTGTCAATACGCAAACAAAAGCCACACTCAGGGTTATGGCAGACCCAAAGCTTAAATGGGATATCGTTTCCCTGTGGACCATAATCTGACAGAGGAACCAGGACGCCCTGATTACAACTTCGACATGTTGGCCACTTGGTGTATGGCATTAGTCTGCTCCTCAACAAGACTTTTTCGCGTAACTTTCCCGTATGAACAGAGGTGCTAGCTAGCCTCTTGAATCTTTTGAGACGATTGAGAATGATGGGTACCCGGTTCAGTCATTGCGGGTGCCCCGCCTTGGTTTGGGTCAAGAAAAACCAGGACTCGTTCTCCGGATGCCTTATCCATCCAACGACGGAGCCGTTGCTCAAGAACCAAACGCAGCTGGTGGTCACGTTTGATACGGGTAACCATCTCCTCGGCGCTCCGCCCAGTTAATGGAGGGAGTGGCTGTTTCCCTTTGCGCGCTCCATCCTGAGCACGAGATTTTGCAAGCAAAAGTCGATACGCACCGCTGTGCTTTCGATAGGCCCGCCAGATGGACGTAGATCGGTCACGCACGAGACGTAACGTCTGTTTTTCATTTTCCCAGTATTGCTGCTGACGAGTACTCCCGTAATACAGCGTTTCTTGAGTAGAAGAAGCCCGATAACCCATAACATGGTCCAGCAAACACTTTGCCGGCTCCTCCCCTCAGTATAAAGGGAAAGACGCATTAAAGGAAAGGGAAGTCCGATTTTCCTGAAAAAAGAGTGGCCGCGGCGATTAGGCCGTTTCGAGTCGGAGGTCCATAGCCTGGGTTGAGTAGGGTTCAGGCAGCCCGCGACGCGGGGCTTTGACCCAGAGCCCTTCTAAATTATAAAACTCTCGTACAGTTTCGTAGAAAATGTGGACCACAACATCCCCATAATCCAGGAGTACCCACTGACCGTGCGAGACGCCCTCAAGGGCGAGCGGCCGGATGCCCTCCTGCCGCAAGGCGTCCTCAATCGTGCGGCTGATCGTCTGCACTTGGATGTCCGAGCGCCCCGTACAGATCACAAAATAGGACGCCACGGAGGTCAGCGCTTCCACCTCAAGAACAACGAGATCATAGGCCTTTTTATCCAGAGCAGCCTGGGCACAGCGCAGAGCTTTTTGCCAACTGGCGTCAGCTTTCAACAGATATCCCCCCGTTTTGTGTACAGGCCATGTTCGGCAATATAGGCGGACACAGCAGGTGGAATCTTACGATGCAGGGACTGGCCGAGATGAATATTTTCACGTACAGCAGATGCCGAAATGTGAAGGCCATTGAGTGTATACAGCGTCAAAGTATGCCCTGAATGGTGCTGATAGCGACGTTTGGACGAATCGTACCAAAAGGCCGACCGGAGGGCAACGGGAAGAAGATCTTCAATTGCGGGTGTCGGAAAGCCGGGACGCGACGTCACAATGAGGTCACATAAGCGTGGAATTTCTCGGTACTCTCTCCAAGTATGCATCTCACAAAAGGCGTCCATACCGATAATGAAGGCAATCGAAGTAGACTTCAGCCCTGCCCCAAAGGTACGGATCGTATCGACCGAATAGGATGGTCCGGAACGCTCGATTTCGATCCGTGATGGCACAAAGGCCGGATTATCTGCCACGGCTAACTCCACCATTTTGTAACGATGTGGAACAGGAGCAATATCGTCGTGTTGTTTATGTGGCGGAGACGCTGAGGGAATAAAATAGACCCGGTCGAGGGCAAACGCTGAGCAGATCTCTTCTGCGCTCCGTAGATGCCCACAATGAATAGGGTTGAATGTTCCGCCGAACAGCCCCAGGTTCATACGTCAGCTCCGGCTCCGGTATTATTCTCGAATCTGGCCATCTCCGTATATGACATATTTGTACGTCGTAAGCTCACGCAGGCCCATAGGACCTCGAGCGTGAAGCCGATTGGTCGAGATCCCCACCTCGGCCCCAAAGCCGAACTCAAGTCCATCGGTAAAGCGTGTCGAAGCATTCGCATAGACGGTGGCGGAGTCTACCTCGCGCAGAAATCGCCGTACGTGTGAATAGTCTTCACTCACAATGGCATCGGCCAGACCTGAGCCATTGGTATTGATGAAGTCCACCGCCTCGTCGAGCGACGGGACAATCCTGACCGCGAGAATCTTATCCAGATATTCAGTCTGCCAGTCAGTCTCGGTTGCCGCTTTCACCTGAGGCGCTATCTGACAGGTACGCACACACCCTCGGACTTCGACTCCCTCCTGTTCAAGTTTGGCAATGAAAGGTGGGAGAAACTGCGAAGCGATCTGCTCATGCACAAGCAGGTTTTCCATGGCATTACACACCCAGGGCCGCTGGACCTTGGCATTCAGGCAGATCTGATGTGCTTTTTCGAGATCAGCCGTGGCGTCCACATACGTGTGACACAAACCAGAGAAATGTTGAATGACAGGAATAGACGATTGCCTGCTCACCTTGCGGATCAATTCCTCACCACCACGCGGAATAATCACGTCGATATAGCGGTCTTGCTGAAGCAGAAAAGTAACGGACTGTCGGTCAGTCGACCGAACCAGTTGTACTGCGCCCTCAGGCAGTCCAGCTGCACTAAATGCCTGGGAGAGAATATCCACAATGGCGCCATTCGTCTCAAATGCCTCAGACCCCCCCTTTAAAACAACAGCATTGCCCGCCTTAAGACACAGACCGGCCGCATCGGCCGTCACATTGGGACGTGACTCGTAAATGATGCCGACCACCCCGAGGGGGACGCGGATTTGGCTGATCTCCAACCCATTGGGACGACGCCAGGTAGAAAGCGTCTCGTCCACCGGATCCGGAAGATCGACCATAATTTCAAGACCTTTGGCCATAGCATCAATGCGGGCTTCGTTCAGGCTAAGGCGATCCAGCATGGCCGGCGACAAGCCATTTTCTTGGCCACGTGCGACGTCTTTTGTATTGGCGCTCAGCAAGGATCCTGTCTGTTTCCGCAGCAGTTCGGCTGCTTCGAGGAGTGCGTTGTCTTTCGTTTGTGTTGACGTTGTTGCCAACCTCCGTGCGGCTTTTTTCGCTGTCTGGGCTAATTCAACCACCATGCTTTCAAGGTCCATGAAGTCTCTCCTTACTCAGAGCACCCTCAGGATTCAGTCTTTTTGCAGTCTTTCTAGATGAGCGCTGAAGGCTTCTTCATAACAAAGCCAGATCGTCACGATGAATGACCTCGTCACTGACTTTATAACCAAGGGTAGTCTCGATTTGGCCAGTCTGGATACCCTTAATCCGAATGAGCGCCTGTGCGCTATAGTTTACTAATCCACGCGCAAACTCATTGCCGTGTTCGTCGAGACACGTGACGCAGTCGCCTTCCTCAAATATTCCCCGCACTTCACGCACGCCTGCCGGCAACAGGCTACGGCCGTCCCGTCGGATTGCGGCAGCAGCGCCTGGGTCAAGACAGAGTGAACCAGTCGTTTTCAGCGTATAGGCAATCCAGTATTTACGGCTTGCAATCCGGTCCGAGACCGGGAGAAACAGGGTGCCGACTTCTTTCTTTGGATCAAAGATCCAAGACAGCGCCCTTTCCTGGCGACCGTCGGCGAGAATAGATGGAATTCCGCACAGAGCCGCTTTTTGAGCTGCTTCAAGTTTTGAGGCCATGCCGCCGCGGCCTAGTGGGCCGGCTTCGCCGCATTGGGCCATCAACCGTTCATCGATTTTTTCCACACATGCAATGCGCCTCGCCTGCTCATCGACGCGTGGATCTGTTTCATACAGACCAGCGACATCACTTAACATAATCAGCAGATCGGCCTCGATGAGAACCGCAACTTGGGAAGATAAATTGTCATTATCGCCAAACTGAATTTCTTCGACCGCAACCGTGTCGTTCTCGTTCACGATAGGCAGCACCCCCGCATCAATTAATGTCAGTATAGTGTGCTTTGCGTTCAAATAGCGCCTGCGATTGGCCAAGTCATCATGGGTTAAGAGGATCTGACCAACACGGATATGTTGCGCGGAAAAGCATTCTTCATACAGGGCCATCAGGGTGATTTGTCCAACCGCAGCCGCCGCTTGCTTGGCAGGAATGGTCTGCGGACGCTCTTTCATGTTGAGCTCACCCATCCCAGCCGCAACGGCCCCCGACGTCACAAGGACAATCTCGGTACCAGCAGCATGCAGGACTGATAGGTCTGTGACAAGCTGGGCAATGCGTGCCTTATGCACACCGCCGACGTCGGATAGCACACTGCTCCCGATCTTCACCACAATACGACGAATGCTGCCAAGGATACGGGACTTATGCCAGAGTTGGGCATGTTCTCGACTCATGGCCCTGGCGCCTTTGATTCTTGCGCCGCCTCCGCCTCGCGTCGACACTGTTCCAGCAGACGGACAATTTCCTTAACCAGTTCCTGCTTTCCCTCCCCAGTCGCAGCAGAAATGAGATGTAATTTTTTCTCATGCTGCGTAAAAGCATTCTCAGCCTCGGGGAAACGTTCTCGCGTGATCGTCAAATCGGCCTTGGTCACCACGACAAGCTGCGGCCGCATAGCAAGGGCGCTATCAAAAGCATCTAGTTCACGATTGATGACCCTATAGTCTTCATACGGGTTACGTTCTGGGTCAGAGATATCAATAAGATGGACCAGGATAGTAGTCCGTGAAAGATGACGCAGGAAGCGCACGCCAAGCCCGTATCCGGTATGCGCACCTTCAATGAGCCCCGGCACGTCGGCCATGACAAAAGACCCTTCATCCGCAAAGCGAACAACGCCCAGGTTCGGAGTAAGGGTCGTAAAGGGAAAATCTGCCACACGCGGACGTGCTGCAGAAACAGCAGAGATCAGTGTAGATTTCCCTGCATTTGGAAACCCGACCAAACCAACATCGGCAAGTAACCGTAGTTCAAGTTGGAGTAGCCGCGTCTCTCCAATCAGGCCCGGCTGGGCAAATCGCGGGGCACGGTTTGTCGAGGAGGTGAAAAAGGCATTTCCTTTTCCTCCTTTTCCACCCTGCGCTACTACAACTTCTTCTCCTACGGTTCGCAGGTCAGCGAGTATTTCTCCGCTCTTAGCGTCACGGGCAATCGTTCCCGGAGGCACCAAAAAGACTGCCGCCTTCGAGTTTTTCCCATGTTGGTCCTTCCCACGTCCATGTTCCCCGCGTGCCGCCCGAGCGTGGTGGCGGTGCGCCAAATCAAGCAGAGTATTGCGCTGAGGGTCAACACGCAGAATCACATCTCCGCCGTTTCCCCCGTTGCCACCATTCGGTCCCCCCCAGGGACGAAACTTCTCACGCAGAAAGCTGACACAGCCCCGCCCGCCATCGCCCGCCTTGACCGTCATTGTGACTTCATCGACAAAGTGCATATTTGAGATAGCCTGCTAAATTGTTCACTTGATTGGTTTGAGACATGCAGTATCCCAAAATAAAAAAAGCCCCAGACGGGGCTTTTCAGACGAACACGCATTCTCGACTATGCACT
Organism: uncultured Enterobacteriaceae bacterium; assembly: GCA_964639795.1. GTDB lineage: Bacteria > Desulfobacterota > Binatia > Bin18 > Bin18 > Bin18. Next base: position 10,876 of record CAZXFE010000116.1, read on the forward strand.
CAGCATCCTACTGAGGCTACTGAGGATAGACGCTCACCCGTTTACGAGTCTTGCCCATGCGCTCAAAACAAATGACGCCGTCTGCTTTTGCGAAAAGTGTATAATCTCGCCCCATGCCGACATTCTTACCCGGAAAAAGACGCGTGCCAAGCTGGCGCACGATGATATTGCCCGCTTTTGCCGCCTGTCCACCAAAAAGCTTTACGCCTCGGTGTTGACCTGGGCTATCACGGCCATTCCGGCTCGATCCTTGTCCTTTTTTATGCGCCACGGATTATCCTCCCAGTCGCCCGAGGTTGATCGCCTTGACTTGTACTGCAGTAAAATGCTGCCGGTGTCCGCGTTTACGACGATACCCTTTACGGCGTTTCTTTTTAAACACAAGGATTTTTTTCTCTTTTCCATGTTCGACGAGATGCGCAGTCACGGAAGCGCCAGGAACAAGCGGCGTGCCGACCTGAATGTTTCCATCAGCAGATGTCAGGAGTACATCCGAGAAAGTAATATCACCCCCAACTTCACCCGGGAGCGACTCTACGCGCAGAAACTCTCCTTGCGTGACTCGGTATTGTTTTCCACCAGTACGAATAACTGCGTATGACATCTTTCGTTACCTACGCGAGCCCGTTTTGCGTGTCAACTCCCGAGCGTGTCTTCATGGCCGGTGAGAGCCTGTCTTATCGCGTCTGGGATGGGCTGTGGGCGCTCACTGTGATCGACAAAAACAGCAGTAATCGCCCCGCTGACACAGCGCTCTTCCTCCCGATAAATTTCGCCAGCAAACGTGATCG
>CAZXFE010000117.1:0-11647 GCA_964639795.1 uncultured Enterobacteriaceae bacterium
TCTCCTCTCTCCCTGTGAGTATGCGAATGCAGAGTATAGCCAATGCATTGAAAGAAAGATAATGTCACAGACCTCGACAAATTCTATTTTCTTGGCGTTCATCTCTGACGTTTTGATAAAGGGGATCCTAGATGCAGCACAGCGCTGACCGTATTCTCACTACCTACGTGGGCAGTCTGCCGCGCAGTGAAAAACTTCTGCAAATGCTGAAGGATAAAGAGGCTGGCAACGGCGTTGACGAAGGTGCGTTTGAGGCGCAGGTTGAACGCGATCTCGACTTCGTGCTCCGAAAACAACACGAAGTAGGCGTGGACATTCTGTGTGACGGGGAACTGCCCCGGCTTGGATTCTCTTTTTATGTTAAAGACCGCATGTCGGGCTTCGGAGGCCACTCGACACGTGCTACAGTCACGGATTTTGCCAAGTTTCCAGGCTACGCCAAATTCAAGCAACAACAGGCTTTGAAAGGAGACGAAATTTCCGAGAGCGCAACTTTGTATGACATGCCCGAATGTCAAAACACGGTGAAATACGATCCGGATAAACGCGTCGCCCGACAAGAGTTGAGCTTGTTCAAAGAAGCCCTGGAACGAACAGGGGTTGGGAGAAAGGCAACACAAACCTTTGTCACCGCAGCCACTCCAGGAATAGTCTCAACGACACTCCTACGTAACCCTGATAATCCGGACTACTCGAATGACCGTGATTATATCATGGCTCTGGCTGAGGAGCTGCGCGGTGAATATGAACTCATTGTCGAGCACGGGCATATTCTCCAGGTTGACGGACCGGATCTGGCCCTTGAGCGCCAGATTATGTTTGTGGATAAACCGCTTGATGCTTTCTTGAAACGGGTTGAGTTGCATATCGAGGCACTCAATGCCTCTCTGATCAATATTCCTAAAGATCGTGTGCGCTTGCACGTGTGCTGGGGAAACTGGGATGGTCCACATATCGATGATATAGATCTGGAGCCGCTGCTACCGCTTTTATATCAAGCCAATGTCGGGGGGCTGAGCATCCCCTTTGCCAACCCACGCCATCAGCATGAGGGCGAGCTTTTTATTTCGCATCCTCTACCAGATGATATGTTGCTTTTACCTGGGGTGATTGATGTGACGACGAACTACCTCGAACACCCGGAGGTGGTAGCGGAACGGATTGCGCGCATTGTCGACGTGGTTGGCGACCGAGAACGCATTATCGCCAGTACAGACTGCGGCTTCTCCACCTTTGCTGGCTATACTATGGTTGCCGACGATGTAGTGTGGGCTAAATTGCGAGTTCTCTGCGAAGGCGCAGCTTTAGCCTCTAAACGGTTGTGGTAATACAACGAGTTCTAAGGAGGGAAGACAATGGCAGCCCGCAACATGACCAAAGAAGAACTTGCCCAGCGCGTCGCGCGTTTTGACCAACTCCAACCCATGTCTACGTCAAAAGACATGGCCGACGTGCCGCAGGAAGCTATGGATGTCATTTTTGCGCGCAAGCTCATGCCCGTTATCCTCGAGCACACTAAGAATCCCTTTGGCGAGAGCGCCGCTATCTTTGGTGCGGCCGGAACCACCATGTTTGTTTCTGTTTGTCCTCCCGGACAGGGCCCGTGTCTGCATTCACATGATAAGACATATGAGACGTTCATGGTGCTCGACGGAGCGTTTGAGTTTCACCTTGGCGACGAAGGCCAAGAAACCGTCATACTCAACAAATGGGATACGTTTTCCTGCCCGCCGGGTGTGTATCGGGGTTTTCATAACGTTGCGGATAAAGACAGCGTGTTGCTGACTGTTATCACTGGCGAAGTGGACGCCCGCGATGACGTAGCCGTGCCACCGAAAATTACCGAAGAGCTGCGGGCTGATTTTGGGGAAGAGGTAGTTGAGAGATTTCGGAAGATTGCCACGTTTAATGAACGCGAGCAAGCAACCTGATTAACTAGGTTCAAAAATCGCCACTGTAGTGAAGAGGAAAGGAATGTAATATGGACGTCGAACAGAAGCAGAAACTCGCAGATCTGTATGCGCAGCAGCACGTCTCGGTATTAACTACCGCCGGCAAGGAGTGGCCGACAGCGCATCTTCAAGCGTTCGGGCAGACGGAATACCTCGATCTCATCTTTGTTGTTCTGGCGGATACGGAAAAGTATCAGAATCTGCTCAAACGACCCCAGGTGACAGTGGCGATTGATAATAGAGACACGGCTGATGTCTCGACACTGCAAGTCGTACGGGCAACGATTCAGGGCCTCGCCAAAGAGGTTGCTCGGGACAGTGCGGAATGGAATGAGTTGAAAGATATCTTTCTTAAAAAGAATCCGTTTGAAGAACCGTTTTTTGGTTATGACACGCTGCGCATGGTGCGTGTTGCACCCAAGCGAATTTCTTATGCCAACGGACTGGAGGATACGTTTAAGGCTGAGTTGTAGAGGGTAGCTTGCATGGGTAAGAAACCACCCCGGTGCTACGCGCCACCCCTCCCACCAGGGGATTTTCTGTAGGGCTATGGAGCCATTGCTCCATCCGCAAAATATTTAGAGGCTACGTCTCTGGCCTGCTCCCGGCTGAGCCCGTGCGACTCCCAGGCATCGCGCGAACGATCAAGGATTTCTTCGAGGTCTGTAGTCTTCTTAAAATCCCCAAGTTGATCCTGCTCGGTCTCAAGCCCTAAAGCCTCAGCTACGATAGAGATATAGTTGCGCACGGTGAGGTTCGCATCTCCTATCTCACACCACTCACGGTGACAGGCATGTGAGATTGTTGCCAGCGTTTCGGCCGGACTCGTCTCTTTTAATGAGTCGCCAAGTTCTGTCCGAATCTCACGGAATCGCTTGGGCGGCATGCGCAGGCTTGCCGCACCGCAGTCGTAGTCAAGCTCTGGTGGAGATTGGATTTCATCGAGCAGTTCAATGCCGGGAATCGAACCCAGGAGGATTGCGGCTGACTCCCGGTCTATAGACGCACGTCGCTGTCCCTCTTCATGTCCGGTTCGCCCGACGTGGGTATGCAGCGCAACCTTGCTGGGGACTGATTGTTTCCAAGCGATCTCTCCGCGCTGCACCATGTCAGACAGGAATTTCGTGGTATGGGTGATCTCGAACTGCGGTTGGCGACTATCGCGTCCAATGACGATGTCTTTGAAATGCACATTGCACGACGGACACCACATGACGACTTGCTTGGGCTGATACGACTCTAAACGTCCGACAGTCCGGTCTGAAACCTGACTGCCTTTTTTGGGCCCGTCAAATTTGTCCCAGACTATGCCACAGCAAAACTGCACACCGCCAACTGGGATGAAATCGAGCCCTAGGTGAGTAAAGACGGCTATCACCTGTTTGGCGATATGCGGCGTACGTAAAATATTACAGCCCAAGTAAAGCACCGTGTCATAGGTGCGATCGGGCGCCTGGTGCTTCTCTATCCATGACACCTCTTCTGCCTTGATCTGTAATTGCTTGAGATCTTGAAGGCGGCGAAAGAATGCGGCGTAGTTGAAGTCTGGCATATCTTTACTCTATCAAATCATCGGCAGGGTAATTCATGCATTCCCCCGGGGTGAGGGTTCCTCGACCCTACAATCGGTCGTGGGGTCGGTTTAATTCAGGAAAGCGGTCACTGAGCGGACAAACTCCTCGGGTTGCTCATAGGGGATCATGTGTCCGGCTTGCTCAATTTCAACAATCTCGGCACTGACAATCTGCTGTTTGAACTGCTCAGCGTAGACCGGTGGAATCAGGGTATCGCTCTTGCCCCACACCAGCAGCGTTGGCGCAATTAAGCGATACAAACGTTTTGAAAGCCTGCGGTTGGGGACTGGAAACAGAATTTTCCCCGCCATACTCAGACGGCGTGAGTTACCAATATAGAACTCTTTCAACGCCTCGGGGTTCTTCAGATCGAGTCCGCCGGTCAGTATGGCCTCACCTTGTGCTCGGTCATGGAACAGGTATTGCGCGAACTCATGCGGAAGAAATGAGAAGATATCCGGAATGGGATGCTCAGCTATCCACAGTCCGGCTGATGCCACGAGCACGAGCTTGGACACGTCGTTCGGGGCCAGGCTCGCCATTTCCGCCGCAATCATGCCGCCCATGGAATGGCCGATAATATGCGGCTTGGAGAGGCCCAGCGCATGAACCACATCCCAGCCGTGCAGACTGAAATCCAGCATATCTTCCAACAACCCTTCGTCGGTTGATTCGCCAAAACCAGGGAATTCCGGGGCAAATACCTGGTAGTGTTCGGCCAGTTGATCGAGAAAGGGATTGTCCGGAAACAATCCGCCTGCCCCGTGCATGAACACCAGAGGATCGCCGCTGCCCCCTTCAAAGACCCGAACCTGTACGCCCCGTTTCGTTTTGATCATGCGGCCGTTCATAGCGGTATCCGTGCGTCCTGACGTGCCTGCTCAATGCCTGTCTCGGGCTGGAGCCGTTCATCCATAGGCTTGCACCACCAGCGGTTGTCGTCCTTCCATTCTGGCCACATATCACGCAGCTGGGGCATCACTTGTTCGGCAAACAGCTTAGAGGAATAACGCGTCTTCCAGTCCGGCATATTGCCAATATGCATCAAGCAGAAAATATTGCCCACCCGGAGGCTCTTAATCAGATCCTCCATGCGTTCGCGGACCGTGGCCGGGCTACCGGCAATGATATAACCCTCGTCGACCAGTTTTTTCCACGTTAGGTTCAAATACTGGTTCTGCATATCTTCACTCAAAGCGCTGAGAACGTCGGCCCTAATCGTCTTGATAGTGCGATAGCCCGGCGCATCGGCAAAACCGCCGTAGACGTGCAGACAGCGGTTATAGAAATAGTGGACATGCTCGGCGTACATTTCTTCTGCTTGCTGGTCTGTTTCAGCCACACAAATAGTTTGGGCAAATGCTGCACGGTAGGGGGATTCGTCTTTGCCGCGTACAGCTACGCGATCCCAATAGCCGTCCAGCAATTTTTTCGCGCGCAGATAGCCGTTGAAGGACAGATACGAATAGTTATAGTCGTTATCCAAGCAGAAGTCCCACGTTTCAATCGAACCGCCGCCAGGGATATAAATTGGCGGGTTGGGCTTCTGAATCGGTTTTGGCCACAGATTCACATAACGAAGCTGGGTGTATTTCCCGTCGAAGGCAAAGGGTTCATCTTCATGCCACGCTCGCATCACAAGCTCGTGGGCCTCTGCATACTTATCGCGGGTCAAACCCGGAATCTGGCCGTAGCAATAGTTGGTGTCCATCGATGTCCCGACCGGGAACCCGGCAATCAGCCGTCCGCCCGAGATCACGTCGAGCATGGCGAATTCTTCGGCAACCCGGATCGGAGGATTGTACAAGGCTAGCGAGTTGCCTATCACAGCGATGGCGGCTTGGGACGTACGACGCGCTAGTCCTGCGGCAATGATGTTCGGAGACGGCATCAGCCCATACCCATTTTGATGGTGCTCATTCACCCCAATGGCGTCATAGCCCAGGGAATCTGCATATTCGAGCTGGTCCATGTATTCATGATAGACAAAGTGACCTTTCTTCGGGTCATACAGCTTGTTCGGTATGTCCACCCAGACAGAACGGTGATCTTCTCGGAAATTATCCGGTAGGTCCGGCCAGGGCATGAGATTAAACCAGGTGAATTTCATTATTTCCTCCGTTGCGTGGGCGTATCCCTCGTTCTAGGGACGGTGTCTTTGCCGCTATTTTTCTTGTCCGAGCCTATCGGAGCTTGGGGGAGAACTCTAGACCGACAAGAGGTTGGGCTGCAGGGACCGCGAAGATGGTAGGGAGGATCCTTTAAGACCTCCGGGTTTTCACCGCTAGCAGGGACATTAAGACGGATTACAGCATCTCGTAAAAGCTACCCTCACCGGGCACAAAGAGCCGGCTATAGAAGCGCATGGCGTAGGAGTCGGTCATACCGGCCAGGAAGTCGCAGATGACGCGTTTCCGGTCGGTTTCGTCTTGGTCGAGTACCGCTTTCTCGTAGTGCTCGCCATGATTTTCGGGGAAGAGGCCGATGGACTCGTGGCCCTGATCGAGCACGGCAAAAAGCCGTCGCAAAACTTCTTTGCCTTTGTGTCCGAGGGTGGTCACACGTGGGTTGTGAATGACCTTGTACGACTCAAACGCCTTCAGTGCTTCAATGCGGACCCGGTTGGGAAAGTCGGTATCTATAAAGCCGTTGGGTTGAACGGCGACGGGGCTGGCAAACTCGTGGATCAAATCGCGAGTTAACATTTTTCGTCCGGCCCGGACTGAGCGCTGCTCAAGCTGTTCGAGCCGGTCGGCGATTTGGGCGAGCTCGGTATGGACGGTATCTTCATTGACTATGCGTTCCCACGCCGTCAGGTTGGTATTCACGTCATGCACAACACGGGCAGGCGGCAGACGTCGTAAGTCTGCCGTTGTCAATAGACCTGCCTTGAGGCTGTCTTCTAAGTCGTGCACGGAATAGGCAATGTCGTCGGCAACATCCATGATCTGACACTCGAAACTCCGTCTGTTGCCGTTGCCGGTGTGTTGAGTAATCGTCTCTACCAGCGCGCGGTCCCAGCCGTAGTAGCCTTTCGCCGGCCGCTGTGGAGCGCTTGCTATCGCTGCTTGGTCGATACACGTCTTATACTTGAGCACCCCATCAAGGGTCTGATAGGTCAGGTTTAGCCCGGCATAGTCCTCGTGTTTTTGCTCAAGATACGTCAGGATGCGGAAGGTCTGGGCGTTGCCCTCAAAGCCGCCGTGCGCACGCATGAGGGCGTGTAGCGTCCGCTCTCCATTATGCCCAAAGGGTGGATGGCCCAGGTCGTGGGCTAAACACACGGCTTCAACCAAGTCCGTATCAGCCCCAAGTGCGAGGGCGATGCCTTTGGCAATTTGTGCCACCTCGAGTGAATGCGTGAGTCGAGTACGAAAAAAATCACCTTCATAGATACCGAAAACCTGGGTCTTGCCTTGCAAACGTCGAAAAGCAGCGGCATGAATAATCCGCGCCCGGTCGTGCTCAAATTCGGACCGGCAGTCGCTTTTCGCATGGCCTGGTTCCAGGGTATGGCGAAATGCGTATGTTGTTTGGGCAGGTGTCACTGTTCCCCCTCTTAGTCGCAGCATAAACGAGTTCTGTTCTACCTGGCAAGACACTGTTCCTTTGTCTGGTACGGGGTGCATGTGATAAAAATCTCTTTAGGTGGGATGCTAGTGAAACACACAGATAGTACCCCACATAGAGAGAGGCGCAGGTGGGGCGGGGGGGGAGTCTTTTTTCTTCAAGCGAAGTGAAGGAGACGTATACGCGAATTCGACAAGTCTCTACTGGAGTTCTGGCGTTCATGGTTATGGATGGCTGGAGCGCGAGTGGGTGGGCTGATACGCGCCCGATCGAGGCCGACAGTCGTTCGTTATTTGTCCTGGTCAGAAATATTTTTGGAAAAGCGAATGAGGATTGCCTGACTATCACGTAAAGTTATGTCGGCATCGACCTGAATGGTATCATAATCTACGGCAAGGGATCAGGAACCGGCATTGTTACGAACGGGTCCATCCAAGGTGGGAGGATAATCATATGGAACAGTACGGGGATTTGCCACGGGTATTTTTTAAGTGGTTATGGTAAAGCGGTCGAGAACGTCTGGATTGCCCATAATACAGATACCGGTCTGTTTCTTGGTGCAAGTAGCACGGCCAGACAGCTCGTGGTGCAAAAAAATTTCCAGATGGGCGTGGTCCTTTATGCGGCGTGCAGCATTAGCGACTCTAAGTTTCGCCAATGGAAACGTTACCTCGAGTATTGGCCTGTCGGGCGGCTCTGGCAGTGCCGTGAAGTGCAATACCTTGTGGGCGAATGTCGGGACCGCTTTGCGCGCGTCGGCGGGGAGTTCTGTGACGCAGAATACGGTCTTGTATACGAATGGATTTGGGATTTCCGTCACCCGCCCGGCCAATGTGTTCCAAAATAGGACTACCAATAATCTTGGTACGAATCTGGTGATCTTCGGAGCCAAGTGTAATGTAGTCAATAACGTGGAGTGACTTCTGCCGCGCTTTTTGTTGCGGACTCGCTTATGGGTAGTGTAGGAAGCATACGGAGGCGGCATTGCCGCGCTGGCGGGTTGGGAGAGTGCTAGCCTATGGTAGCAGTGGAGGTGCAGTATGAGGAGGATGAAGAGAGCCGTGTGGTTACCGTGCGTATGCATGCTCTGGTGTATTCTTTTTGTCGGTTGTAGCGCCCAGCAGCGGACGCCGGCCAAGGCTGTCGACGATCCCTTTGCCAGCGACCCATTTGGCGACCCGTTTTTCGCCCAGGCCCCAGCCTGGGACGCTTCGGTCATGCAGCAGAGTGAGATCCTCTCACAGCAAAAAACTGACGCGTACGGTAATAATACGGACGTGGACTGTGATAGTGCCGACGCACACGGCATTGCTGCGATGGAGAAAGAGGAATCCACACTCGAAAAGGGTCGTAACATCGTCTTCACTTCCGTTGCAGTCGGGGCCTCGCTGGCGAATTTATTCCTGCTGCCGCTATTCATACCATGAAGTTCAGACCTCCGAGTGGTGCCAACTTAAGAGGAAACCCATTTGTTTTCGGCGAGCTGCAGCTCCTTGCTCTTGGTAGGCCAGGCCTCCGAGCCAGGAATGCCGCTTTGTAAAGGGGCGAGTTCATCTTACATTTCGTGTTTCTGCTGTTCATTAAGAACCTTTTGGCCGAAGTTGTGACAGGTGCTTTCGCACCAGTAGGGTGGGGCAACTGCTGCAACCTACTGGTGCAGGTATGCGGTGGCAAAGAGGGCCTGCCTATGCTCTAATCGCGGCCCGAGGAGGCCAGTATGGAAACGCTCAAGGACAAAACCGCGATTGTTGGAATAGGACACACCGAGTACTCGAAAGATTCGGGCCGAAGCGAAATGAGCCTCGCGGTCGAGGCAATCCGGAATGCCATTAACGATGCAGGGCTCAAGCCCGGCGACATTGACGGTATCGCAAAGTTCAGCATGGATAACAACGATCCGGTCGACATCGCGGCCAATCTCGGCATTCCTGCCCTACGATTTTACGGCGAAGCCCCGTACGGCGGCGGTGGTGGTCCGGTAGGGTCGATTATGCTCGGTGCAATGGCTGTGGCAACCGGTATGGCAAACTGTGTCATTGCCTTTCGGGCCATGAATGAACGCTCTGGACGTGGGACCCCACGTTTTGGGCGTGCGGCCGTTCGCAAAGGCGCGGCCGGTGTCGGAGCCTATCTCGAACCGTACGGGCTGTTTAGCCCGGCCCAAATGGTCGCCTTAGCCGCACGACGGCATATGCATTTGTACGGCACCAAGAGTGAACATTTTGGTGCGATCTCGGTCGCGTGTCGGACACATGCCCAGACGAATCCGAATGCCGTCATGCGCGGCCGGCCGATTACGCTTGAAGATCACCAAAGCTCGCGTATTATCGCCGACCCGCTCCATTTGCTGGACTGTTGCTTGGAAACTGATGGCGGTGCCGCTGTGGTGATTACCTCTACCGAGCGTGCAAAAGATTGCAAACACACACCCGTTTCTATTATGAGCGGGGCCTTTGGGGCTGGTGAATGGAATACTCAGCGGGTGGTCAAAAACGTTGAGAAACCGGAAACGGAATCGACTGTAGCCGGAAAGGCGCTGTTTGCCCGAGCGGGCATTGCGCACGGCGATGTGGACGTGTGTTTTATTTACGACCACTTTACCCCCTTGGTTTTAATGGCAATCGAAGAGCTGGGTTTTTGTCAGCGTGGAGAAGGGGGAGCGTTTGTCTCAGACGGTAAATTGCTGTGGCCGAACGGCTCTTTGCCACTCAACACCAGTGGTGGCAATCTATCCGAGGGCTATATCCATGGCATGGAGAATGTGGTTGAAGCTGTGCGGCAACTACGAGGACAGGCCATCAACCAAGTTAAGGATGCGGAAATTGCCTTCGTCTCCTCGGGCAACGGAGTGCCGACCACGGCCATGCTGCTGCATCGCTAACGTGTAGCCTCTGCTCGTTTCTGATAGCCGTCGCACCACAGAACCGGCAAGCGAGGATATTTGGGATAGTCTTCTTCCGTTTTGGAGCGTCCGCAATAATAAAAGCGAGACCCCTTTGCGCCGACGATTTCACGCGTATGCCTGCACGAGGCACAGAGTCCAGTTTCAGGCCAAGGTGGATGCTGTTCAGTCATCTCAAGATGCGGCTGCGGCGCTGGGACGAGAGTCTCAGCGTATTCCCCTCGGCCTCTATTCCTCTTGACAACACGCTTATCAAATGAATAGTCCAAAGGACACAACTGAATAGTCCAAAGGACACAACGGTTCTGACGTTTATTCTGTTTCGGAAGGAAAGGAGGCTTGCATGGCAGCCCGCATAGTGGAATATGGCGATGTAAAATCCCTGGTCGGTCAAGAACTCGGCACTTCGGATTGGCATCTTGTTACCCAAGAGGAAATTAATACATTCGCCAATGCGACCCATGATCATCAATGGATACACATTGATGTCGAGCGTGCGAAAAAAGAGTCGCCGTTCGGAGGGCCGGTTGCGCATGGGTATTACACGCTTTCACTTGCGCCGTATTTCATGGACCAAATATGGGCCGTCCAAGGGATTAAGATGGGTGTGAATTATGGGCTGAATAAATTGCGCTTTCCTTCTCCTGTGCCCATCGGGAAAAAAGTCCGGGCGCATGCCACGCTTAACAACGTGGAAGATGTGACCGGCGGCATCCAAGTGACGGTCGGGCTCACGTTTGAGGTCGAAGGGGGCAGTAAGCCGGCCTGCGTGGTCGAAGGCGTGTATCGCTTCTACGCATAGAGAAGGTTTTGAGACATGTGTCAGCCCGAGAGCATGCGGCGCTCCCGGGCTTTTTGTTATTCGGGCCTGTCACATTCTGACGGCGCTTCCGGTCCTGCCTATCGGCTGTCTATGTATCCGCTTCTGGCTCTTGTACCTGAGTAGTCTCGGTTTAGAACTGCTGGAGTGCGGCTTTTGTCGCGTCGTCAATCTTGCCTGTCTTGGAGAGCCCTAGATCACGTTGAAATTGCTGCAGTGCGTCTCCCGTTCGGCCTCCCATAAGCCAATCCGCAGGACCGGGGTGAGAGCCTCTTTTAAGGAGAGCTTCCTACGCCCATTTCACCTCCGGGGTTGGTGGTGGAGGGGGCGTTTTGCTTATGACTGGCGGTGGTGGGGTAGTCAGTCTGCTGAATTCGCCTGCGGTAACAATACCTTCAGGCGACCTCTGCCTGGTCGACAAACTTGGTGTCACCTCAGTGCAGGATAGTCAGATAGATCGGTTGCTGTTGAGACGAGATAGGTGCGGTACCTTGCAATACTAGTCTGCGAGTTTAGCGCAGGGAATAGGTTGCTAAATTTTCTGTCCAAAAATATTCCTCTACAGGGCTAGTCGTTTTCAGAATATTTTGTCAAGTCGATTTGTTTTGGAAAGCAGAAAGAGGAAAAGAGATGATTGCGGTTTCATATTTCCGGCTGTAAGCGCTGAGCATATTTGCGATACAAACCGCGGAACTGGTGATAGGTGAGTCCTAGTTGCTCAGCTGTTTTGCGTTGGTTATAACGTGTTTTCTTGAGGGAGCGTTCGAGCAGCAGGCATTCGAAATCTTGTACCGATTCAACAAATGATTTGTTTGCTCGGGGGAGAGGC
>CAZXFE010000118.1:0-11558 GCA_964639795.1 uncultured Enterobacteriaceae bacterium
GCCGGCATCTTGCTGGACGGTCGCCCGTGTCCTCTATTTTTCCTATACTTAATAGAGTTATGGAAGATATAAAAACGGCTCCTTCCCCTATTCTTTTTCTATGTATAAACTTGCTCTTACTTTGTTTGCAGAGCTGGGCCGAAGTGGAAGCTCAACTCAGCCCAGGGAAAAACTCAATGGAAACATTACATGTTTCGGGATTGCAAGCGCCGGTCGAGATACTGACCGACAGCTGGGGCATTGCCCATATCTACGCCAAGAATCAGCATGATGTGTTCTTTGCGCAGGGCTATAGCGCCGCACGTGACCGACTTTTCCAGCTAGAGATTTGGCGACGGCGTGTGACCGGTACCATGGCACAGATTCAAGGGCCGAAAGCTCTGGAGCGCGATATTGGGGCACGACTGCTCCGTTTTCGTGGCGATCTGAAGCAGGAGTTCCAGCACTACCATACGGACGGGGAAGAAATTATCTCGGCTTTTATACAAGGCATAAACGCCTATATTAAGCTGACTGAGAAGCAGCCGGATCTCCTCCCCCTCGAATTCCGCTTATTAAGTATCACACCGCAGCCTTGGTCGCCGGAAATTGTGCTTGCACGCATTGGCGGTATCTTTCTCAACCTAGAGACTGAGGTTCTTATCGCGAATGCGCTTCAGACTATGGCGCCGGACACGATTCGGAAGATGTTGAACCTACATCCGGGAGGACCGGTTTTGCCTGTATCCGAAGGACTCGATCTCTCAACAATTCCGAGCGATGTACTGAAGTATTATCAGGCTGCACGCTCGCCAGTTGTATTTGAGTCGGAAGATATTCTTGATCCAAATAACCGAGCCTCAGAAACATCTGATACGATTACGCAGGCTGCTACACCTACCCTCACCGGGATAGCTGGAGGCCAGAACGAGGGGAGTAACAACTGGGTGGTGAGTGGGACCAAGACGCTCTCTAGACACCCGTTTATGGTCAATGACCCACACCGTTCGATTACCGCACCGTCATTGCGCTACTGGGTCCATCTGGTGGCGCCCGGCTGGAACGTCATCGGCGGTGGTGAGCCCCACCTGCCTGGCGTTTCTATTGGACATAACGAGCTTGGGGCTTGGGGCTTAACGATTTTTCCCACCGACTCTGAAGACTTGTATGTGTACAAGACCAATCCCGACAATGCGAATCAGTATTGGTACAAGGGGGCATGGGAGGAGATGAGGATTGTCCATGAGACGATCCCAGTGAAAGGCCAGGACGCAGCTACAGTCGAGCTGAAGTACACCCGACATGGTCCCATACTGGCAGAGGATTCCGAGCTGCATTTGGCCTTTGCTCTGCGTGCTGCCTGGCTCGATATCGGTGGGGCACCGTATTTGGCTAGCTTGCGGATGGACCAGGCTACAACCTGGCAAGAGTTTCGTGAGGCGTGTGCGTACTCCCGCGCACCGTCAGAGAACATGGTTTGGGCCGACACCCAGGGCAATGTTGGTTGGCAGGCGGTGGGCGTTGTCCCTCTGCGACCAAACTGGAATGGCCTGGTGCCCGTGCCTGGAGATGGCCGCTTTGAATGGGACGGCTATTTACCGATTCGTGAACTACCGCATGCCTTAAATCCTGCTGAAGGATTTATTGCGACCGCAAACCAGGAGAATCTGCCATTCGGCTATCCCTATCCGATCAGCTATTTTTGGCTGGAACCGTATCGATTCGCCCGGATTTCAGAAGTCCTCGCCCAAGGAAAACGTCTAACCGCACGTGAGATGATGCAGCTCCAAAGTGATGAATATTCTATTCCCGCGCGTTTGCTGACGCCGTTTCTTAAAGATCTGGAATCAGGAGACACTCTCGTTCAGGCTGCTGTCAAGAAGCTCCAAGCGTGGGATTTCGTGCTTGATAAAAAGTCCGTTGCTGCAGGAATTTATGCTGCTTGGCAACGACAATTATGGGAAAAATTTCGGAATACTCATGTTCCAGAGTCACTACGAGAATCATTTTCGAGTACCGTCCTCACACCCATAATCAACAGCCTCCTTGCCCCGGATGGCAGCTATGGTCCTGACCCGCTTGCAGGGCGCGACCAATTCGTGCGTGAGAGTTTTGAGACAGCCGTCCAATTCCTCGTTTCGCGCTTCGGCTCAGATATGGATGGTTGGAGCTACGGCCAAACAGCTTATCACTACATCACGGTCAAGCATATGCTGAGCGATGCGGTGAATCCCGAACTCCGAGCCCAGCTTGAAGTCGGTCCCATACCTCGTGGCGGTAATAGTTTTACAGTCAATAATACTGGCGGCGAAGACGTGCAGACAGTTGGCGCGTCTTTTCGGATTATTGCAGATCTGGCTGACTGGGATCGATCCTTAGGCATGAATACGCCCGGACAGGCTGGTGACCCGGCCCAGGCGCATTACCGCGATCTGTTCCCTCTGTGGGCCCAAGGAAAGTATTTCCCGGTCTTGTACTCCCGAGACAAAATTACAGCAGCGGCTGAACACAAGACCCTGCTCCAGCCCGTCGAGTAATTCTTTCCTGTGACCCACCGTTTTTTACTTTCAGAAAAGACGGACGATCTAGCTTGTAGCGGCTCTGTGGGCCGAGACGCTGTTTTCCACGAGAGGGTAGAGTGGTGAAAGGTGAATGTGGTGGATTGTCAGATACGCTCTCAAGACATTGCCGCAAACACGCATCGGAAACTGGTCCGTCCTTGTCTGGGCTCTTTTCGGTGTCGTTATCGTTGGATCAGTCGGTTTCGTGTTTGTAGAAGGCTGGAGTCTCTGGCGCGGGCTGTATTTCACCCTGGTTACTATCACCAGCGTTGGCTACAGCGATGAGGGGATTTCGGAAGCAGGTTGCATCTATGCGGTTTTTCTTTTAGCCGGAGGGATTGGCGTTGTCTCATATACCTTCGCCCTGTTTATCCAGTCCGCAGTTACCGATCAATTGGTATGGGGGCCAGTATACAGAAACGCATCGACAGGCTTGAAAATCATACTGTCATCTGCGGGTGGGGCAGGATGGGGAAAACGATTTGTGACCAGCTTTTCCTTGCTAATATACCGTTTGTGGTCATTCAACGGAAGCAGTAAGGATTCCGGCATGCCTATGAGTTAGGGCTGTTGGCCGTCGAAGGGATGACGGCAGAAGATGATGTGTTGCTACAAGCTGGTATCAACCGCGCGGCCCATCTTGTTTCTGCTGTGTATTCGGAGGCTGAGAACATAGTGATTACGCTGAGCGCGCGCGATCTTCAGCCTGAAGTCAGGGGCATTGCGTGAGCCGAACGTGATGACGATGGGTGTAAATCTCCGCCGTTCCGGAGCAGATCGTATTGTGGCTCCATTCCAAAGGCGGGGCACTGAGGTTGCTAACGCCATTATTGGACCGAATGTAGTCGATTTCTTGGCGCACTCTCAACAGAGGGAGAACCATTTTGTTCTGTCCAAAGACTGCAGACAAGCAAGCTCTCCCTTGGCAGATCGGTCAGTACGAAAAAATTGGAGACAAGCGCAGCGTCTTTGTGGCGATTGAATGCCCAGAAGAAGAGGTTGCGATTTCTCCCCTTGGAAGAGAAACTTTGCGGTCCGGCGACATCCCGATTGTTGCCGGCCACCCTGAGGAGGTCGTACGGATGTAAGAGTATGCGCACCAGAGGACACAACTCACTCCAGTCGAGGTTCCACACTCGGACGGGCCTATATCACAAGTAGACCAGACCCTTCTTCAAAGCCGCCCGTCGGATCTTGTTCCTTTTTTCTTCTATGGTAAGACCGTTAAAGAAGGGAGGTACGCATGAAAGTCGTGGCGGGTCGGGAGTTCTTTGTCCGGTTTGGAGCACCAGCGCAGGAAATTGTCCCAGAGCTCAGCTGGGCACTTATTGAAAAAGACGGCTCATGGTCCGAGCCTCCGGATACGTGCGACCTCGTTGTGCTGGCTGGCGATGCCTACCGGAAGGAATTTATTGATGCCGCAGTTCAGATGTCCTACCCACGCTGGGCTCATACCGAGGACGCCGGTACGGACGGGCGCTTTTACGACGCGATGCATGAGAAGGAGGCCTTGGTAACCTATAGCCCCGGTGCGAACGCGCCCGAGGTGGCCGAGTTTGCCATTGCTTTTCTTCTCTGGTCAGTCAAACGATTTGGCGAACTCTCCGGACATCAACGCCTGCACCGTTGGCAGGAATTGGGGCTTGAAAGCCTCGGTGATAAAACTGCTCTCGTGGTCGGCTTAGGGGCGATAGGAAGCCGGATTGCAACTTTGGCCAAAGGCTTTGGCATGCGCGTGCTGGGCATTCGCCAGTCAACCAAGCCCGTTGCTGGAGTCGACCAACTCGGCACCCTAGCTGATCTTCACACATTCTTACCCGAAGCGGACTGTGTCATTTTGGCGATTCCAGCCTCTCCTGAAACAGCAAATCTCATTGGGGGGAATGCGCTGGCTGGCATGAAATCTACGGCGACGCTGATCAATGTTGCGCGAGGGGCCATTGTTGATATTGAGGCGTTGAAAGAGGCGCTCAGAACGGGAGCGATCCGGCAAGCCTGCCTGGATGTTTTTCCGACCGAGCCCTGGCCCGCTGACGATGATCTGTGGGATATGCCGAATGTGTTTATCACACCACACACGGCATCTACCTCGCCGCTCTACTTGCCGCGTGTGGCAGAGCTGTGGTTAGAGAATCTGCGCCGCTATGTGCGCGGCGAAGAGTTATTGCATCGAGTTATTGTGACGTAGGGGCGACCAGACAGCCGTGAATTGTAATAGTTGCGAATCCCTTCTCCCCTGAGGGAGAAGGTTAGGATGGGGGCGAATCAGATTTGTGTGGCCTGGAGGTAGCGAAGCGGAGTCGCGGCTACACCCTACGTATTGGGGAAAGCTTACACTCGCATTCCCCGGATTTCACTCCGGATCATTCCGGCTACAGCGTGGCACCTCTGCAGACTATAGGACCTCCGACTCTCTTAACTTCCCAACCTCTTCCCAGGAATAGCCCAGCATCTCAACCAAGACCTGCTCGGTATGTTCGCCGAACTCCGGCGCTGGTGCTCTGGGATCAGCTGGAGTTTTGCTCAGAATAAGAGGCGAGCCGACAATTTGGCTTTCGCCCCAGGTTGGATGCTCGTAGTCCACGATATAGTCGTTGACGCGCATTTGTGGATCGGCAGGCAGGTCGGTAATATTGTTCACGAATGTATAGATGAAGTCGCCACCTTCTTTGAGGATGGACATCCATTCATCACGCGACTTGGAAGCGAATATCTTATCGACAATGGCGATGATCTCTTCGGAATTTCGACCGCGTACCTTCATGTTCTCAAAGCGGGGATCTGTTCCCAGCTCCGGGATGCCCAGCGTTTTGCAGAAATCCGACCAGTAGCGGTCGGCTTGGGGCATGGCCAGGCAAATCCACTTATCGTCTTTGCACTTGTAGTGGTTCCAGAGGGGGTTAATCGCCTTGGTGCGATAAAAGCGCTTGAACTCCTTGCCCAGCGTCAGCCGACAGGCAAGGTTCAGGCCCTGCAGCGCCATCATGCTCCCAAGGTGTGAGGTATCGACTTCTTGCCCTATGCCCAAGCGTTCCCGGGCCAAGAGCGCCACGGTAATCCCGTGGGCCAACATAATCGCACCCATTTGGTCTGCGATTCCGCCCGTAACATTCATCGGCTCCATGTCCGGCTCCCCGGTTGCGGTCATGATGCCGGACCGGGCCAGTCCCATATAGTCAAAAGAAGGCTCTTCGGAATCGGGTCCTTGCGGGCCGTAGCCGGTCGCACTGGCGTAGATGAGTTTCGGGTTGTATTTGGACAGGGTGGCATAGTCGAGGCCAAGCCTGGCGGCCACGCCCTTGCGGTAGTTTTGGACAAAGACGTCTGACTTCTCGATCAGCTTGTATACGATTTCCTTGGCCTCGGGTTTTTTGAGATCGAGCGTTACACTTTTTTTATGACGGTTATTGGCTTCAAAATAATAATTACGTGCGCCGGTTTTGGCGCCGGCAATTTGCATGACCCCACGCCCTGGATCGCCACCCACGCGCTCTTCTAGTTTGATAATCTCAGCTCCGAGGTCGCCCAGCATCATGGTCGCAACCGGACCCTGCTGCCATATCGTCCAGTCAAGGACACGGATTCCATCTAGGGGCTTAGCCATAATACTGTCCTCCTTATTCTTGCTTGCTGGAACACTAGCACAATGCCGGGCTGTGAATAAAGCGAAAAAATTGGCGTGAGCGGCCTCTATTTGCAGAGGGTGCTTCTGGCTGCTGGGCTGTCCGGACCCAGCCGTTCAACAGGCGAATGAGACGGTAGCCCTGCTGGTGGTCTCACACGAACACGATTTAGCGGGTTCCTGGGAGAAGTGGTAACCTCTTGGTGGGCTGGGTGCGAGCTAAGCAAGAATAAGCTGTAGAAGGCATAGCTCAGATGCGCTTGGGCCTGCAACTTCAAGGAGACAAACAGGTATTGTCACTACCGTTTTGGATGAGCCTTTTAGTCGACACGTATGGGAGAACCGGTCAGATGGAGGAAGGACTCTCATTCATACCGGAAGCGCTCGGTCTGGTTGAGCAGACTGAGGAACCCTACTACGGATCTGAGATGCATCGGCTCCAAGGTGAGTTACTCTTGCAACGCTCACCACACGAGCAGTCCGAAGGGGAAGCATGGTTTGCCAAAGCGCTCGACGTCGCTCGGCGGCAGCAAGCCACATCGCTTGAACCCTATGCCGGCACAAGCCTGGCCCGCCTGTGGTAAGGGTAGGGAGAGGCGGCCGAAGTTTGGAATTGCTCGCCGCAGTCTTATGACTGGTTCACCGCGGGTTTTGAGGCGGCAGACCTCAAGGAACCCAAGGAGCTGCTCAACGAGCTATCGAGGGACCGGTAGTGAACTTTGAGGACATTTGTCCAAAATTTTAGCAATCTTTTTGTTTGCTTGACGAGAAGCGGTTTTCCCTAACCTTATCTAAATGTGTGTGGCGCGGGGGAAGTAGACACCTTGAATGAGGGGTATGATGCGGACAAATATCGCCATTGACCACCAACTGATCGCTGATGCCCAATAACAGGCATCAAAACAAAGAGAGCGGTCGTCGAGGAAGCCCTGAGACTGTCGGTGAAGATCAAGCGCCAGGAGGAGATCAAGGCTTTGCGAGGGAAGTTGTCGTGGACCGGTGATCTGGAGGCCATGCGTAGGGACAAAGAGTCATGATCCTCTGGCCCGGCACTTCGGGTTAGTCTCGGTTCTCTAGCGTGAAGATGTTTGAACTCTGAATGACTGCAAGAACGCCTGCCTATTTTTTTCGCGATTCCCAAAATCGATCAGATGCATTTTTTATCTGATCACAAAGTTTAATCAGCATCTCGCCATTGCCGTACAGAATGAATGCCGTGGCAGAAACTGCGCCGACAATAAAACCAAACCAGAACATCAGTCATACCTCCTATGTCGCCAGAGCCTTAATAGCATCCACTATCTTGGGGAGCGCCCCCCAGACTTTGCTCGAATGATGAAATCAGCAATGGGCAGCGTCAAGTTAGTCTGTTTTAAATTAATCTCAACCACCCGCGTTGTACAGAAATCAGTTCTTGCATCTTTCTTCTTGTCCTCTCCCTGCTTCCGCCGTCGGGCCAATCTCTTTCTCGTGGAGGAAATTGGTCACGATGTCGAGAAAGAGGGAAGGCTGGTCTAAAAAAACATGATGACCCGCAGCCGGGATTTCTCTGCCTTGGGCCTGTGGACAGGCGTGCAGCATCTGTATCAATTTTTCTGTTGAGAGATTTTTGCTGTTCTGGCCGCGTAACAAGAGTGTGGGGCAAACGATAGTGGGGAGGAGAGGCCTGAGGTCGCATGGCTGGCGGATCATTGCGGCACGATCTCCTTTGAGGTGAAGATTGCCATCCTTGCCAGGTTGCACGCTGTGGCGCGCAATGTGGCGCAGAAGATCGGGGGGTGCCTGGGTGTCCACGGGAAGAAGATGAAAGCGATCAGATAAGTCTCCCTGATCTTGGTAGATCGGCGGTGGCAGCGCGCGCAGAAGACGCATATACCGACTCTTGGGAAGCTGAGGACCGATATCAACGACAATAAGAGCACGCAGGATTGACTCATGCGCAGTCGCATCACTCAGCGCGATAAATCCACCCAATGAGTGGCCCAAGAGGATGGGCGAGTTGAGCTGCAGCGTTGTGATGACGGCTTCGAGATCAGCCACGTAGTCCTGAATTTCGTAAGCGTGTGGTTTAAGCCAGGCGCTATCTCCGTGGCCGCGTAGGTCAAACGCCAAGACGCGGTAGCGCTGCGCCAATGTGGGCGCAATATGGTCCCACCAGTGTGCGTGGGCTGAGCCGCCGTGGAGTAAAATGAAGGGAGGATTCGCCTTCTCTCCCCACTCAAGGTAATGGAGCGTGGTTCCATTCACGTCGATAAATTGACTATGGCCGCTACTCATATCGCAGCGCCTCTATCGGATCGAGCCGAGAGGCTTTATAGGCCGGATAATAGCCAAACAGAACACCGACTACCCCCGAAAAAACAAACGAACCAACGATGGCGGTAGGGGATAAGAGGCTGGGCCAATTAGCGACCGAGGCGACAAATTGCGCGCTGGCCACACCCAATATGATGCCGAACACGCCGCCCAACAGGCTGAGCGTTGCCGATTCTACCAAGAACTGCAACAAGATGTGCCTGGCCTTGGCCCCAACAGCCATGCGAATCCCTATTTCCCTGGTTCGTTCGGTCACGGACACCAAGAGAATATTCATAATGCCAATACCGCCGACCAGCAGGGCGATAGAAGCGACCGACGCGAGCAGTATGGTCATGACTTGGCTCGCGCTGGCAGAGGCATCTGCAATGTCTTGCAGATTGCGCACACGAAAGTCGTCGTCCTGCTTGGCCCGCAGATGGTGACGCGCCCGGATCAGGCTGCGAATTTCGTCTTCGGTCTCCGTTGTCTGGGTTGCGCTACGAGCGGAGACCATAATGTAATCTACAACTCCCAGGATTTCCGCTCCAATGAGTTTCCGCTCTGCAGTAGAAAAAGGTACAATGATCGTATCGTCTTGATCCGATCCCCAGGCGGTTTGGCCTTTGGTAGACAAGAGGCCAATAACACGACACGGCATCTCCTGGATACGAATAGACGCGCCAATAGGACTCTGGCCCAAGGCAAACAGATTTTGGACCACGGTTGCGCCAAGTACGCATACCCGGGCAGCAGTCCGTTCCTCTTGTGGCGTAAAAAAGTGACCTTCGGCAAGGGGCCAAGCGCGCACGTATGGATAATCGACATTGACGCCTTGTACATCGGTGCTCCAGTTTTCGCGGCCAGCCACAACCTGCATCTTACGCCGCTTAATATAGGTAACCGCTGCAACAGACGGGCATTCGCGGGCGATCGCTCGGGCGTCTGAAACGGTAAGTGAGGCGGCGCTGCCATCCCCAGATCGTGCCCCTCGCACGACTGTTGAACCAGGTCGGACGACAACGATATTCGTGCCTAGGCTTTGAATCCGGTCCTGTATGAACGCGTTCGCGCCTTGACTGATCGCAACCATGGCGATAACGGCTGCAACGCCAAAGACTATGCCCAGCATGGTCAAGGTCGAACGCAGCGTATTCCGCTGTAACGAACGAAACGCTACTCGGAGTGTCATCAAAAAGACAGTCAGTGACATGGAATAAATCCTGTATGTACAGTATATTTTACGAGTCTTGCTGAATCTACTGATCCATCCTTTCTTCTACTATGCCAGGCGCGCCAACGACAAGAAATCCCACACCGACTATGCAGTACTCTAAGGGAAGCTATAATACAGCCATCTATGGATAAGAAAACGAAATTTAATGTCTGGTATCTTTTTATCGCTTTGTGGGGAGTTGTTATTTTGCATGGCGTGTGGATGCAGGTGATGCGCATTGAACGGATTCCTTACAGTCAGTTTCAGACTGAGTTGATCGAAGGACGGATTGCTGAGATCCGCATTACTGAGAATTACATTCAGGGTACATGGAAAGAGCCAGAAGAGGGACATTCCAGCCAGTTCATGACGGTTCGTGTCGAATCCGACTTGGCTGATCAACTGGCGTCCCAGGGCGTCCTTTTTGCCGGAGAGATCGAGAGCACCTTTGTCCGCGACATTCTATCCTGGGTTCTGCCCGTTCTGTTGTTCTTTGGCGTCTGGCTGATTCTTATGCGCCGTATGTCTCAAGGCGGCGGCATCGGTGGGGGCTTGATGTCAATTGGGAAGAGTAAGGCCAAGATCTATATGGAGCAGGATGTCGAAGTGCGTTTCTCCGATGTTGCGGGGGTAGACGAAGCCAAGATTGAGCTGCAAGAGGTGATTGAGTTTCTGAAGACTCCGGAGAAATTTAGTCGGCTGGGCGGGAAAATCCCGAAAGGTATTTTACTCGTCGGACCGCCGGGAACCGGAAAAACACTGCTGGCCAGAGCGGTTGCGGGGGAAGCCGGAGTGCCGTTTTTTTCCATCAGCGGATCGGAATTCGTAGAGATGTTCGTGGGTGTAGGTGCTGCACGGGTGCGCGATCTCTTTACCCAAGCAAAAGAAAATGCGCCGTGTATCATCTTTATGGATGAATTGGACGCCTTGGGCAAAGCACGTGGCATAGGACCCGTTACGCATGAGGAGCGGGAACAAACGCTCAACCAGCTTTTGGTAGAAATGGACGGCTTTGATCAACATGCCGGGGTTATTCTGGTAGCCGCCACCAACCGGCCAGAGATCTTGGATCAAGCTCTGCTACGGGCCGGGCGTTTTGACCGCAATGTTGTGGTTGACCGGCCGGACAGAGCCGGCCGCCTTGCCATCCTCAAGATCCATTCCCGTGCGGTGCCGTTCGAGGCGGAATCCGACTTGGAGATTGCTGCCGCTATGACACCGGGTTTTGCCGGTGCAGACTTAGCCAATATCGTGAACGAGGCAGCGCTCTTAGCTGCGCGCCGGGGCAAAGATACGGTGGGCTCGCCGGAACTCCAAGAAGCGGTCGAACGTGTTATTGCCGGGATCGAGAAGAAGAACCGGGTCTTGGGTCAGAAAGAAAGGGAGCGCGTCGCTCATCATGAAATCGGCCATGCTCTGGCGGGTATGTCGCTACCCGGATCGGATGAAGTACACAAGATCTCGATCATTCCACGTGGCGTGGCGGCGTTGGGGTATACGTTGCAGTTGCCGGAAGAAGATCGATTTTTGGCGACGAAATCCGAGTTGGAAAATCGGGTCGCCGTCTTACTCGGGGGACGTGTGGCAGAGGAGCTGATCTACCATGAGGCCTCGACCGGGGCGCGGGACGATCTGCTCAAGGCCACCGATATAGCTAAGAATATGGTTAAAGCCTATGGCATGAGCGAAAAGCTTGGCCAACAGAGCTTTGATCAAGAGCAGCAACCCATGTTTCTACAAAACGGCCAATCCCGTGATCCGGGCGATTATAGTGAAGAAACCGCGCGGGAAATCGACGACGAGGTGCGACGTATTATTGATGAGCAATACGTGCGTGTCACCGCGCTACTCAAGACTAAGCTGTCCATACTGGGCCAAGCTGCCC
>CAZXFE010000119.1:0-11546 GCA_964639795.1 uncultured Enterobacteriaceae bacterium
CCCTTCACTCTTGGGCGGCATGCTCATAGGTCTGAGCGTCTCAGCCATGCTGCTCTTTAGCGGTAAAATCGCAGGAATTAGCGGGATTATGGGTGGCATTTTGAGTCCGGTTCAGAGTGATACCCAGTGGCGATTACTCTTTCTCGGTGGACTGCTTGTGGGAGGCATGCTTGTTGGAAGCCAGACGGTCAGCTTCTCTTCTGCTGACTTTTTCGCAGCAGAAGACGTCTTCGCAATAGAGATTGAACGATCATGGCTCGCCCTCATTCTTGCCGGCCTACTCGTTGGATTTGGGTCCCGTTTTGGGAGTGGCTGTACCAGCGGCCATGGCGTATGCGGCATCAGTCGTCTCTCGCCACGCTCTCTCGTTGCGACTATTACCTTTATTTCTACCGGCGCCTTGGTCGTCTATATCGTGAATCACCTGTTCGGCGGTGCAGTATGAATGTCCTGATTATCTCATTTGCTTCGGGTGTGGTTTTCGCCCTTGGGTTGGGGATCAGCGGCATGACACAGCCCGCCAAAGTAACGGCTTTTCTGGACTTTACAGGCGACTGGGACCCCAGCCTGGCCTTTGTCATGATGGGTGCTATTGGCGTGCATGCCGTGCTCTACCGCGTGATTCGTGCACGACCATCGCCCGTATTTGCCGAGGCCTTCTCGGTTCCGACCCGAAAGGACATCGACCCGCGCTTGATCGGAGGCGCCGCCCTGTTCGGTCTAGGTTGGGGGCTCGGAGGCTTTTGCCCCGGACCGGCCTTGACCGCAGTTGCATCCGGCAAGAGCAGCATCCTCATTTTTGTCGGAGCGATGATAGGCGGGATGCTACTGCATAAATGGATAAGCATCCTGGCCCGACACACCGTCCCTCCGAGTGTCGGGCCAGAAGCCATCACCGATGTCTAGATGTGGGGGAGACTCGTATGCTATTTCGCGAACTCAACCGGAGCCCGACCAAGACCTATCTAATTGGGTGTGAGAAAACGCATAAAGTCGCGTTGATTGACCCTGTCTTCGAAAAAACCGACCGATATCTCGCCCTGCTCGCGTATTATTGCTACACCCTCGACATCGTCATCGACACCCACACGCATGCGGACCATCTTACAGGCAGCTCGGAACTGCATAACCTCACCGATGCCCCGGTCATTATGCACAAACGCGCCCCAGCACCGCATGTGGATATGCACGTTTGCGATGGCCAGTTGATTCGCATCGGTACACTGAACTTGCGGGTGCTGTCCACACCAGGCCATACGCCTGACAGCATGTGCCTGCACGCCATGGACCGAGTCTTCACCGGCGATACCCTTTTCATCCACGGTACCGGACGGACCGATTTCCCAGGTGGTGATCCGGGCGCACAATATGACGCCATACAGGGGAAACTCTTCGCCTTGCCTGCGAGCACCCTGGTGTTTCCCGGCCATGATTACCGAGGGCATACACAATCTACTATTCGAGAAGAAAAGCAAACGAATCCACGCGTGGCAGGCAAAAGCCGACAAGAATACGTCGATCTGATGAACAATCTTAACCTCTCGTTACCAAGTAAAATTCAGGAAGTTCTCCAGCCTAACCAGTCCGCCATTGAAGATGAGGCCATCCAATTTCCTAATCTCACAGAGCTGAATAGTGTACGCCAATTGGCTGCACAAGAAGTGCAGGCTCGACTTGATAACCCTAGCCCACCCCTCCTGCTCGATGTGCGCGGGCGGGACGAATACAGCGATGAACTTGGCCATATTCCTGGCAGCGTGCTTATCCCGCTCAAAGAAGTACCCACTCGTGCAGAAGAAGTCGAACAACACAAAGACACACAGGTCATTGTTGTGTGTCGAGCCGGAGTCCGCAGCACGACTGCAGCAGCCATTTTGACTGGACTAGGCTTCCGTCACGTTTCTAACCTGAAGGGTGGCATGCTGGACTGGAACCAACAAAAGCTGCCGGTGGAGCGCTAGTCCGCCTCTATCATGGGCAACATTGTCACCTACATATAGCGCTGACGCCTACCTGGAACGAATGTGCATATTTCGCCGATTATGTCCTGCCGATGGAAATCTGCAGGGAGCGACACGATACACACTCGTCTGAGACGCATTTGGGACATTGGAACTTTGAGCATGCGGGTCAAGATCAGCTGATGGCGACGGTGAGTCTCGACCAGAACGGTAACCAGTGGGACCTGCAGCGCGAAAAAGGTGTCCACGGCACTGTCAGTCAAGACACTGACCGCGCGTGTGTGGCGGACGGACGGCGGCCTGCATCAAAAACTGACCTTCCCCATCCACCCCGACCCCATCTCAGGCTTGCATTGTTGGCATCAGGTCCTTCGCCTACTTTGGGGGAAGAGCAGCGACCGGTATGAGGATCTCCACGTTGATACGGAAAAACCCCATACTGCGTATACCGAATGGTTACGGATGACGCGGCCGGGTAATCAGCTCTCGCCGGCCGGGCCACCGTCGCCCCTCCTGGCTTTTGCGGCCGCTTAAGCCGGGACGGAATGTGTATCAGCTTCCTGAGACAGAGGGTATTCGTAACGCACATAAGGATTGATGTCGCGTTCTCTCCCGCGTGACCTGCTGACCAGTCCGTCTGTCACCTTTCTGGATATTTCCCAGGGTGTAGCCTATGCCCTGATTGCTGGACTACCGCCTACCATGGGGCTATATGCAGCTGCAGCTCCGGCAGCCTGCTCTCCTGTCCGCCAGCCTCAACGCTTGCTGACGATATTGCCGTGCGTCGGGTGGAGGACCTGACCCTGCCCCTTCTGCAACGCTACGTTGATGAGGTCGTTACCGTAAACGAAACAGAAATTTCGCACGTCATCGGAAAAGGCTTGGTTCAGGAGTGGCGGGTCGCCCGCGTTTCTCTTATCGTTCCGGACCTGCCTAGAACGATCTTGATCTTGCAACGCCTGAGAAACCAGTTCTGTGGCTTCTTTCAAAAGTAAGAATATCCACACCCTGCCCCTTTCTCTCCCTTCTCCCCCTTTGCCAAAATCCCCTTGCCTTAGCCGCTTCGGCTAGTTACGTTAGTTTGGCCTTGTCGCAGCGCTCTCAAGACGGGCAAGAAGGGCAAGAGGAGAGGGACGCCGCAGGATGTCACAGTACGTCGAAGGACCAGAAGCTGGTCTGGTTATTGAAGAACGCACGCAGCTCACAGAATATTTCTTTCAAGCTGCAAAGCCCCGAGAAGATTGGCGAATCGGTACAGAATACGAGATGCTGGGCGTCTCTCGCCGTAGCGGGAGGGCGGCCCGGTATGCCGGGCCACGAGGCATCGAACGTATCCTGCATCGGCTGGCCGACTCTCTCGAATGGGAACCCCAAGAAGAAGAAGGCCACGTCATCGCCCTGCAAGGCGAACGAGCGAATATCGCGCTTGAGCCTGGTGCCCAGGTCGAACTCTCAGGCGAACAGTGTGAGACCGTGCACTGCGCGGACAAAGAGCTGCGACACCATTTCAAGCATCTCCTGACCGTTGCCGACGAGCTGGACATCGACTTTGTCAATCTGGGCATGCAGCCGGTTAGTTCGCTGGATGACATCCAGTGGATTCCCAAAACGCGCTATCGGATCATGGGTCCGTACATGGAGAAGGTCGGGAGCCTTGGCCACCGTATGATGAAACAAACGGCTTCCATCCAGGTCAATTTCGACTTTAGTAACGAAACCGACGCCATGATGAAGTTCAAAGTCGGCATGGGCCTCGTGCCCCTCCTGACTGCTATGTTTGCCAACTCGCCTATTTCTGACGGCAAACTGAACGGCTTTATGACCATGCGTGGGCATGTCTGGACCGACACCGACCGCCGGCGCTGCGGCCTGCTTCCTTTTGCCTTTGCCGACTCACCCAGCTTTGAAGACTATACTGAATACGCACTCAACATCCCCATGTATGGCATTGTGCGCCAAGGGCAATGGATCAATATGACCCACTTGTCGTTTCGACAGTTTCTTGAGAACGGCCACAACAACGAGCGTGCCACTCTGGAGGATTGGGGCATCCATTTGACGACCCTGTTTCCGGAAGTCCGGATCAAGAAATACCTGGAAATCCGCTGTTTTGATAACCAGCCATTTGAATACATGCTGGCTGTTCCCGCCCTCACCAAGGGCATTTTCTTCGATAACGACCCGTTGTTGGCGGCCTGGGACCTGGTGAAAAAATGGAGCTGGGAAGAACGGATCACAGCCTATCACGAAGCCCACCGCCAAGCGCTCGGCACGCGGGTACAGGGCATTCGGCTGCTCGATTTAGCCAAAGAGTTAGTCATGATTGCGCGCGAAGGGTTGGAACGCCACAACGATTGCAACGAGGACGGGGAAAACGAAACCATCTATATCGAAAGACTGAGCGAAGAGGTCGCAAAGGGCCAATGCCCGGCGTATCACATTGTGGAGCAGTGGATGAGTCGGTGGAACTACGACCTGAAGCACCTGATCGTCGGCACGGCGTACCAGATTCCGGACGAAGACGCATAACCGTTCGCCCAACACTCGGCTCAGCACTTCTTGCGCTCGAGAGCCATGCACTCCCCACATTCTGTTTCCCCTCAACGTATTTCGTGCTATGAAGCCGGATCACGCTTCATCAATCTTGTTGAAGCCTCGTGGAGATAAGGAGGCGCTCGTGGAACTCAGTAAAGATAAGCTGCTATGGATGTACGAACGGATGCAGACCATCCGTCTTTTTGAAAACCAAGTCAAAACCGAATTTGGAAAAGGCAAGATTCCCGGTTTTGTCCATCTGTATGCGGGCGAAGAGGCCGTCGCCGTCGGCGTCTGCTCCAATCTGACGGACGCCGACTATATGACGTCGACCCACCGGGGACACGGGCACTGTATCGCCAAAGGCGTGGGCATACACGCCATGATGGCTGAGCTGTATGGCAAGGCCACCGGCGTGTGCAAAGGCAAGGGCGGCTCGATGCATATTGCAGATTTGGATAAAGGCATGCTCGGCGCGAACGGCATTGTCGGAGCCGGCCCGCCGCTCGCCTGCGGATCTGCCCTCAGCTCAAAAACCAAAGGTACCGATCAGGTCACAATCTGTTTCTTTGGGGACGGCGCGTCAGAACAGGGCACTCTACACGAGAGTCTTAATCTTGCCGCAATTTGGAGCCTACCCGTCATTTTTGTCGCGGAAAACAATGGCTATGCAGAGTCCACGCCATCCGAATATCACTGCAGTGTTGAAAATATTGCGGACCGCGCCGCCTCGTATAATATGCCGGGTGTGACCATAGACGGAAATGATGTTTTTGCGGTCCACGAAGCAGCCCACGAAGCCATTACCCGCGCGCGCGCCGGACACGGGCCCACCTTACTGGAGTGCAAGACCTACCGTCTGAACGGGCATTTTGAAGGCGACGCACAAACCTATAAAATTCCGGAAGAGCAAAAGAAATATCAGACCGAGCTTGATCCCCTCAAAGTTTTCAAGGACAACGCACTCTCACGCAATCTAGTCTCTGAGGACGACCTTCGGGCCATTGAAGACCACACCAAAACTGAGGTCGAGGCGGCGGTCAAATTTGCCGAAGACAGTCCGTTCCCCGAAGTCCAAGAGACCTTTACGGATGTATATGTCAATTTTTAGGAGTCCGGTACTAGCATCCGCATACTGATTCTTGGAGAAAAATTATGGCAGAACGAGAACTTAATTTTGGTCAGGCACTGCACGAAGCCATGAGCCTCGAGATGCGCCGGGATCCCAGCGTGATTCTGATGGGTGAAGATGTCGCCGGTGGGGCGGGGGTTGAACACTTAGGCGGAGATGATGCGTGGGGCGGCGTGCTCGGTGTGACAAAAGGCCTAGTCAAAGAGTTTGGGCGAGATCGGGTCTTGGATACCCCGATTAGTGAATCCGGTTTCATTGGTGCGGCGGTTGGTGCCGCAGTGACCGGCCTGCGTCCCATCGTCGAAATGATGTTCGTCGGCTTTATGGGCGTGTGTTTTGATCAGATTTTGAACCAAGGTGCAAAGCTGCGCTATATGTTTGGCGGCAAAGCCAAAGTCCCCTTGGTCATTCGTACCATCTGCGGTGGCGGCTATCGCGCGGCGGCCCAACACTCGCAAGTCCTGCACTCGCTGTTCACGCATATTCCGGGTCTCAAAACCGTCGTTCCTTCCACTCCGTATGATGCCAAGGGACTACTGATCTCATCCATCCGGGACGACGATCTGGTTATCTTCTTCGAAGATATTACGTTTGGGGCCATGAAGGGCGCTGTTCCCGAAGAAGCCTACAGCATTCCATTAGGTAAGGCAGACATTAAGCGCGCGGGCACCGATGTGACCATTGTCGCAATCGGCAAAATGGTCCACCACGCTCTGGCTGCCGCTACTGAACTCGAAAAACAGGGCAAGAGCGCCGAGGTCATAGATCCACGCACCCTCTCGCCGTTTGATGAAGACGCTGTGCTAGAGTCAGTCCACAAGACCGGTCGTCTCATCGTCGCTGACGAATCCCATCCCCGCTGTAATATAGGAACCGACATTGCTGCGCTGGTTGCGGATAAAGGGTTTGATGATTTGAACGCGCCGATTAAAATCGTCTGCTCACCGCATACACCAGTGCCGTTTAGTCCGACCTTAGAGGACCATTATCTGCCCAACCCGCAGAAAATAACTGCGACCGCGCTGGACCTCTTTTAAATCTGAATGTCAGGGGGGGGTATGGCTTGCCGTGCCCCATACGGTTCCATACTACTCGACAACCATCCTTTTTGTATCATGACAGCCGTCGGCATTATTGCGAATCCACGTGCAGGCAAGGACATCCGTCGCCTAGTGGCACACGGGTCTATCCTCGATACTCAAGAAAAAGTCTATATTGTGCGGCGCGCCATTCTCGGCATTCAAGGCGCTGGATGTGAGGAGGTCGTCCTATTCCCAGACCCAGCCAATATCGGCAACAAAGCCCTGTCCGGCATTGAAAACGAGCTCCGCATAACGCCCCGTTTTTTAGAGATGTCGGTCTTCGACGAGGCGGGCGATTCGACCCGCGCAGCGCAGCTCATGAACGAGCAAGGGGTAGCGTGTGTCATCGTCATCGGCGGAGACGGGACGAACCGTGTGGTCACGAAGGGCAGCGGTTCGATGCCATTGATTCCGCTTTCCACTGGTACGAATAATGCCTTTCCGCAATTCTTGGAGTCTACGCTGGCGGGTTTAGCCGCGGGCTATTACGCAGCGCGCCAATTTTCCGCAGACGCGTGCACCCGTCCAACCAAACGGCTCAACCTCTACCGCAATGGACAACTGGAAGATCTTGCACTTGTCGACGTCGCCGTATGCGATCATCAGTTTGTGGGGGCCAGAGCGGTGTGGGAGATAGACAAACTGAAGGAATTGTTTCTGACCCAGGGGCGCCCGACGAATATAGGGTTAGCATCAATCGGCGGCATGCTGCATCCCATCCGACCAGACGAAGAAGGCGGACTGTATGTCCAGCTCGGTGGCACGGCACAGTCCATTGTCGCGCCTATTGCGCCGGGCATCGTCGTACCGGTCTCTATCCAACATCACACGCCCATGCAGCTCGGCACCCGGATTCCGGTCATCTTTAAACCCTCGATTCTTGCGCTTGACGGCGAACGTGAACTCATTGTGAACGCCGCTGATCACTGGGAAATCGAACTGTCGTGGGACGGCCCGAGGGTCCTCGCTATCGAAAAAGTGATGGACGCCGCACGCCAGTGAAACACCATCCTTATGAGCGCTGCTCCTCCCTCCCCGTTGCCGCCGTGCGTGCATATTGTCAGCCACGGCCCCTACTGCCTAGACGGCGTCGCGGCAGCCGTGTCTGTCGCACGCTACCGCGCTGGCACTCCGGTCATTCCTCACTTTTCCGGAAACGGACATATTAATGAGATGCTGCGTTCGATCCATACAGACGCAGCTCCGCCTGACAGCGAACTTTGGATAACCGATATTTCTTGGACTGAAAAAGAAACCGACGACCACCTCTGCCAGCTTGCAGACCATGGCGTTAAAATCTACTGGTTTGATCACCATCGGACCGGCTTGGCCCGAGTCAACAGGGGCGATATTCACGTCCCTTTTAGCGACTCTGTTGTCAGCGAAGAGTATTCCGCAGCACGTCTCGTATACAACTATCTCACAAAACAACTCACACAAGCCGGTCAGCACAACCCCGCCTTTACCGACTTCGCCCATGTTGCGGCCTTGGCGGATGATACCGACCGCTGGATTCACGCCATCCCCGGTTCGCGAGAGCTCGCGCTAACCGTCCGGACGATGGGCGCAGATCGAGCGAGCCTCGATGGCTACAAAGAATTGCTCGGCATCGATGCTCAGGCAACGTATACACCCGCCATGAAAACGGCCTATAAAAAAGCCGTGCAAGAGATTCAGTCGAGCTTGGAGCTGGCAGAGAAAAGTCGTATGAGTATGCGGATTGCTGGAACGCCATACACCCTGGTTAGCGCCGTATGTGACGGCCATCCAAGTGAAATCGGCGACGCCTGGGGTAAGCAGACAACCCAGACCGTGTTTGCCTTTTATGACCTCGCAGGCGAAGGTCTCAGCCTACGTCGTTCTCCGGACTGCCCGGTTGACTTATCTCAGCTTGCCTACACGTTCGGGGGCGGGGGCCACCCGGCCCCCGCCGGCTGCCGTCCGCTAGAGCTGTATCAACGCTTCGCCCAGCAGGCGGCCCAACTCTTGGGTGCGGCCATTTCCGGTTTAGGTGGGCCAGACGCAAAGAAGCCGGCCCCATGAAAATAGTCTTGTGTTCTGCACATTTTCCACACTGTTCGGAGATGCTTCAGAAGCATTTGCCGAATGATACGATACTTTCGTATCCTGCACCTCAGGTTCTCGAAGCGGTGAAAAACGCAGACGTCGTCGTGCCGACTATGCACCGAGTTGATGCCGCAATTATTCGCGCGACCTCAGCCACGATGATCCATCAGTTCGGCGTTGGCCTTGAAGGCGTGGACATTCCTGTTGCAACCGAACGAGGAATTTATGTGGCGAATGTTCCGGGACACGAAGGCAGCGGGAATGCGGCCTCAGTGGCAGAACATGCCATTTTCCTCATGCTGGCTCTCGCACGCAAATTCCCGCAAGCAGCCGAGAATGTCCACAAAAAGGTCTTTGGCGCACCCATGGGCAGAGGGCTGTTGGGAAAGACGGTTGCCATTATTGGGGTCGGCAGCATAGGAACCCAACTTGCCACACGCTTGCGGAGCTTCGGCGTCCGCCTGATCGGTATTAAACAGCATTCGTCCGACGGGGTGCAAGCCGCATTTGGCTTTGATTTTCTTGGAGGCGCTCAGGATTTGGTTCGCGTTCTGGCAGAGGCCGATTTCGTTGTCCTGGCGCTTCCCGTCACGCCGCAAACACGTGGAATTATCGACACCCTAGCCCTCGCCAGTATGAAGAACAAAGCTTTTCTCATTAATGTCGGCCGGGGGCCGTTGATCAACCACGACGCGTTAGTAGACGCCCTCAAAAAGAAACAGATCAGCGGTGCCGGCTTGGATGTGTTCTGGGACGAGCCGACTGATCCAAGCGATCCGCTTTTCCAGTACAACGTGATAGCGACACCGCACACCGCCGGGGTTACGGACCTGTCTTATAATGACATCGCTCGAGGCTTAGCTGCGAACGTCAACCGACTCCGCGCAGGCGAGCCACTTATCAACTGCGTCAATCTGGCTGAAGTACAAGCACTGCACTAGAGTCCTCGTCCAATTCTCTCGCTGCCCGGTTCTGTCATTCTGAGCAAGGCGAAGAATCTTCCCCCATGGAAGAATGCCACAAGTAAGCAAGAGACATTCATAGGCAGAAAAGACGGGTTGAAACACAGGACGAAACGCAAGACAATAACTCACCACGAGGTCAGAATGGAACTCAGTCAGATCGTGGCCAGTCAGCCGTTTACCCCAGTAGAGCTGATAAGCTCGCTGATAGGCATCCTCGGCTTGGCCCTCCTGGCCTACGGCATCCATGTGATGGGCCGAGGCAACACCGAGCGCCAAGCAATAGCCGGCACACTCAACACCCACACGCAGCCCTCCGGAAAGTCCTCGAAACGATGGACTAACAAAAACGTCTCTCGGACCCACGATTCGAGAAGCGCCCTACTCTGTCGCAAAGTAAAAGAAGAAAAAGTGGAGATGATGAGAATCAGCGCTACGCTCACTCGACATAGTTTTAAGAGGCAGCAGTTATGAACCACTTCCTATCTTTTGCGCTCCTATACTTCAGTCTTACTACCCTCCTCTCTGCCTGTGGCGAATCGGGTCCACCAAAACCACCACGTCAACCTACACCGCTTGATATGTCTCGTGTGGGAAACATCTCCGGCAGCATTCATTTCGAAGGACCTGTACCAGAGCAAAGCGTGCTCCAACTCGGTGGCTGGTCGGAATGTGCCGCCCAACATGAAGGCACGGTGTACGCCGGCGACGTACTCGTTACAAACGGCAAACTCCAAAACGCGCTGGTGTATATCAAACACGGACTCGGAGATCGTTTTTTTGCCGTGCCCGAACGGACGGCACTGAATGACCAAAAAGGCTGCGTCTTTCTTCCCCGTGTGATGGCGGTCCGGGTCGATCAGCAGATTCGCTATCTGAACAGCGACCGCACGGCCCATAATGTGCACGGACTACCCGCCAATTCTTCACAATGGAATTTCAGTCTTGGCATCAAGGACGCGGCACGTACGATTAGCGTCGACGCGGAAGAAATCGGCATTGAGGTCAAGTGTGACATTCACGGCTGGATGCGTGGTTATGTAGGCGTGTTCGATCACCCTTATTTTGCGCTGAGCAGATCGGACGGGACCTTCACTCTCCAGAACGTCCCACCAGGTGAATACACTCTCGAAGCCTGGCACGAACGCTTCGGTAAGCTGTCCCAAAAGGTTTCTCTTTCGGCCAAAGGGGATGAGGCCGTCAGCCTGACGTTTACGGCAGAATAGAGCGACAAAAGAGGCAGTTTACGGCCCGCCCCTCTCTTGTTTAACGAAAAATAAAGAGTCCGGTACTAATCCACCGGCCATTCCTTGGCCACCTTGCCACCGATCTGAAAAATCATGTAATACGCCAGACCAAAACCGAGCCCGAGTACTATAATCAGCCACAGAGGGCCAAAGGTGATAGACGGGTAATGCCCGGCTCCGGCTATCATCCCGAAGAGCATGGGCACCGACAGGAACGTATTCGCCCGGGAAGCCATCAGAGCCTTCTTGGACAAACCCGGGTCTGGAGCCTCACCCTTAACGATTGCGGTAATAATCTGTTGCTGGGCCGGCCAAATGATAAACCAGACATTGAACCACATAATCGTTCCGAACAACGCGCCCATGGTAAGCCACAGCCCCGCGCTCGAACCAAATAAGCCCGCATCGCCGGTAAAGCCACTGCCGAGGAGAAAATACTTCCACAAGATCATCAACAGACCGGAGAGAAGGGTAAACATGGCTCCCCAGCGGAACCACCACAGCGTGCGCGGCATGAGTTGGGGCACCACCTGCTTACGCACGTCCGCTTCGAGTGCACC
>CAZXFE010000120.1:0-11452 GCA_964639795.1 uncultured Enterobacteriaceae bacterium
CAGCAAGGGGAGCAAGAACAGCAAGGGGAGCAAGAACAGCAAGGGGAGCAAGAACCGACAGAGCCACAAGTGGCTGAGCAAGCTGCTGCGATGCCGAAAGATTCAACTCAAGATGGCACGCCAGAAGCGCCGGCAGAGTCGCCGAGCGTTGAGGGAGGGAGTGTGGCGTGAGTAGTATTATTTCCATGGCCCAGGTGAAGGAACTCCGCGAGCGTACCGGCGCAGGGATTGTGAACTGTAAGAAGGCATTGGTCGAAAACGATAGCGATATCGAAAAGGCCATTGATTTTTTGCGAGAGAAAGGGCTCGCTGCTGCAGCGAAAAGAGCTGGCCGCGCCGCCGAGCAGGGGATCGTCGGTTCCTACATCCATGGCGGTGGAAAGATCGGCGTTTTGGTTGAGATTAATTGTGAGACTGACTTTGTCGCCCGCACCGAGGAGTTTCAGCAACTGCTGAAAGATGTCGCCATGCAAGTGGCTGCGGCTAGCCCGCGCTGCGTTCGTCGCGAAGAAGTCTCCGAGGCGGAACGCGAACGTGAGCGTATGGTGTATCGCGTACAAGCGGAAGAATCTGGAAAGCCGGCGAATATTATTGAAAAGATCGTCGAAGGCAAATTAGAGAAATTTTACAGTGAGGCGTGCTTGCTCGAGCAGACGTTTATCCGAGATTCGAGCAAGACGCTTGAGCAAGTCGTGCGGGACGCCGTTACACGTACGGGTGAGAATATTGTGGTCCATCGGTTTGCTCGGTTCCAAATTGGAGAAGCAGGGACAGTAGGCGAGGCAAACGAGTAGGCTTCATGGTGGCGAAGCCGACACCATACCAACGTGTATTACTTAAGCTAGGAGGGGAAGCGCTTGCCGGAGGACATGGGTATGGGATTGATGATACCGTCTTAGCCCGTATTGCGGGGGAAGTGCAGCAGGTACACGCTCTCGGATGTGAAACAGCGTTGGTATTGGGCGGCGGGAATATCTTGCGCGGAATGGAGGCGAGTACACGGGGCATCGCGCGGGCTACCGGCGACTATATGGGTATGCTGGCGACGGTTATCAACAGCTTAGCCATGCAGGCAGCCTTGGAGAAACTTGATGTGCCGACACGGGTGATGTCTGCACTGACGATATCCCAAGTCGCAGAACCCTATATTCGCCGTAGAGCAACACGCCATCTTGAGAAGGGGCGGGTCGTAATCTTTGCCTCCGGAACGGGGAACCCCTATTTCACAACTGATACTGCGGCCTGCCTGCGAGCGATGGAAATTGGAGCCGAGGCGATCTTTAAAGCCACCAGAGTCGACGGTATTTATAGTGCAGATCCGCTCAAGAGCACCGATGCGAAACGGTATACGCATTTGACTTATATCGAGGTCTTGCAGCGAAAGCTCAAAGTGATGGATGCCACAGCGATATCCTTGTGTATGGATAACAATCTGCCGATCGTCGTGTTTAGCATGCTTGAGCCGGACAATATCCAGAGGGCCGTACGCGGCGAGCCAATCGGCACCGTGGTCAACGGAGGACAGATATGATTGCCGCCGCCTTGGAGCAGCTGAAGCAGGAGATGCAAGACACACTTGAATCGCTCCGCGTGGAGCTTGCCAAAGTCCGTACCGGTCGGGCTTCAACGTCCTTAATTGAAGGCGTCCTGGTCGATTATTACGGTGCTCGAACACCGCTCAACCAACTGGCTTCTCTTTCTGCTCCAGAACCACGTCTCCTTATTGTTCAACCCTACGATCAGAGTGTTATGGGCGATGTTGAAAAAGCGATCTACCATGCCGACCTGGGCTTCACCCCAGTCAATGATGGGAAAATTATTCGGATTCCTATCCCTGAGTTGACGGAGGAGCGACGGAAGGAGTTGGTCCGAAAGATCCGTAAAAGCGCTGAAGACTATAGGATCTCGTTGCGCAACCATCGTCGGGATACCAATGATTATCTCAAGGAAATACAGAAGGACAAAGATATTACGGAAGATGAATTGCATACTGCTCAAGATCAAGTCCAGAAGGCGACTGATGGGTATATAGAAAAGCTTGATCAGATACTCAAGGTCAAAGAAGAAGACTTGATGTCGGTATAATCGCTACCGTGTTCGTTCGACTATCTCAACGAGAGATCTACTCTAACCTTTGATTCAAGTGCGTGAGCGTTGTTATTGAGAAAGATCGGTTGCCCCGTCATGTCGCTGTTATTATGGACGGGAACGGCCGCTGGGCCCAACGGCGCGGCCTGAGTCGCCTTGAAGGCCACAGGCGGGGTAAAGAAGCGGTTCGAAACATCGTCGACACGAGTAGAGAAATAGGCCTTTCCTATCTTACTCTGTACGCCTTCTCCTCTGAGAATTGGCAGCGTCCAGCGCAGGAAGTCCGCGCGTTGATGGGGCTGCTGAATCGATATTTGCGCACCGAACTACGTCGAATGATGAGATATAATATCCGGTTACAATCCGTCGGTGACCTGGAACGCCTGCCGGCGAATGTGCGCAAGTCTTTACTGGACGTGATTGCTGCGACCAAAGACAACACCGGACTGACGGTTGTGCTAGCAATCAGTTATGGTGCGCGGGAAGAGATCGTTGCCGCGGTACAGGCACTCGCCGAGGCAGTCCGCACCGGACAACTTGACCCGCAAGACATTGATGAACAGACTATTGGCAATATGCTGTGGACAGCGGATATTCCAGATCCTGATCTCCTGATACGGACGAGCGGGGAGTTCCGCATTAGCAATTTCTTGCTTTGGCAAATGGCTTATACTGAGCTTTACGTAACCGAGACGTTGTGGCCGGATTTTGACCGAAATGCCTTTCTCCAGGCATTAGCCGAGTATCAGAGTCGAGATCGTCGATTTGGTCGAACGGCCGAACAGCGGAAAGAGACTGAGCTGAAACGTGCTGCGCGCTAGGCTGTTGACCGCAGCGGTTGCTCTGCCTCTGCTCGTTTATCTCGTGGGCTACGCGCCGGAATGGAGCTTCTCGCTTGCAATTTTGAGCCTGACCGGTATTGGATTATACGAATATTTTTTATTGACCGGTACTCAAAACTCGCTGCCTTCGACCATCGGCATCCTGTGGGGTCTACTAGTCGCTCTAGCCATCTGGACGTCCAATTCCGTGCTCGTTGGGGCGGCATTGGCCACGGGTGTCATACTAGTGTTTATCGCGAGTTTACGCGATCGCCAGCCGGAGAAGGGGATCCGAGCGATCAGCCTGACCCTGCTTGGGGTCGTGTATATTGGCTTTCTTTTTCCACATTTTCTGTGGGTGCATCGCGGGCCGCACGGGACGGCGTGGGTCTTTTTCATTCTTCTCGTTGCCATACTTGGGGATAGTGGTGGTTATGCGATTGGGCGTCTATGTGGAAAACGGAAACTCTTGCCGCATATTAGTCCCGGCAAAACGATAGCAGGCAGCGTGGGAGCGACCCTTGGAAACTGCGCAGCTGGACTGATCGCGTGGTACTGGTTGCTGCCCGAAAGATCAGGGGCGGAATTGGTGACTATAGCCCTGATTGCCGGACTGTTGGCCCAGCTTGGCGACTTGTGCGAATCTGCCTTGAAGCGGGCGTGTGGAGCGAACGACTCGGGCCACTTCTTTCCTGGTCACGGTGGTGTACTTGATCGTATTGATAGTTTGCTTTTCCCGGTTGCCTTTATCTATTACTATAATAGTCTGTTGAATTAGGTTAGCCCGAAAACGAGGAGTAGATGGGCATGGATCTATCGACTATCGATGTTGCGGTGAGAGTCATTGTTGTCTTTGGTTTGATTGTTTTTGTGCACGAACTTGGCCACTTTCTGGCTGCCAAATGGTGCGGGGTTGGGGTGGAACGTTTCTCCTTGGGGTTTGGTCCAAAATTAATCGGGCGTCAGGTCGGCGAGACCGAATATTTACTCTGTGCCATCCCGCTTGGGGGCTATGTCAAAATGATTGGCGAAGAAGTGGGTGAGGAGGTTGAGGAAACGCAGATCCAGCGCTCCTTCACCCAGAAGTCTTTGCCCAAACGTTTCCTGATTATTTGTGCCGGCCCGCTGGCTAATTTCTTGATGGCCTTTGTTGTTTTTAGCCTGACCTTTGCTCAATTTGGTGTGAACGTCCCCGTCGATCAAGCCACAGTTGGCGGGGTCGTCGCAAATATGCCTGCCGAAGCCTCAGGCTTGGAACAGGGAGACGAGATCCTTAAAGTCGATAGGGTTGCTATCCAGACGTGGAAAGAGTTGGCGGAGCAGATTCAACTCAGCCAAGGAAATGCGATTCCCTTAGTCGTCAAAAAGGCGAGCGGCGGCCGAGTCGTTGAAATAACGGTTACGCCGCAACTGCGTGATAACCCAGTAGGCGGACAAGTCTATAGGATCGGCATCGAACGCGTTTTTACGACGGAAAATGTTGCACTCGGGCGGGCGATCACGCTCGGGATCGAGCAAACCTGGCTTTGGACACAACTGATCCTTGGTAGCGTGGTCAAGCTGGTGAGTGGAGAAGTTTCGACCAAAGAGCTGGGTGGTCCCATTCTCATTGCTCAGGTTGCTGGTCAACAGGCACGTCTGGGTATGGACTATTTGCTGCGCTTTACTGCAATTATCAATGTAAATTTAGCTGTATTTAATCTGCTGCCTATCCCCGTGCTCGACGGTGGGCACCTGTTGCTTCTCCTGATTGAGCTCCTGATTGGCCGACCGCTGAGCAATCGTTCCAAGGAAATGGCCCTGCGCGTCGGCTTCTTGGTGATAGTCTCGCTCATTGTCCTCGTCTTTTATAACGACATCTCGCGTCTCGTCAGCTAGTATGCCGGCATGCTTGTGCTCGGAATCGACACAGCTACGCCAATTGCGAGCGTTGGCCTGATTCGAGAGAAAACCATTCTGGTTGAACGATCATATACCGTCACCTCCAGCCATGCCGAAAATTTGCTGCCGCTGATAGCGGAGGTCCTCAGGCTAGCCCAAGTCTCCTTATCGGAGGTGGAGGGCATTGGTGTGACGATCGGTCCCGGCGCCTTCTCTGGCCTTCGCATTGCGTTGAGTACAGTCAAGGGCTTTGCCTATGCCCTGTCCCAGCGTGTTGTCGGCATCTCGACGCTTTTGGCGCTTGCGCATTGTGTAAACGGCTGGACTGGCCGCATCTGCGTGGTTCTAGACGCACGTAAACGTGAGGTCTATAGCGCCTGCTTTGAGCGTGATAAAGCAGGCACCGTTCGTCGTTTGACGGAAGACTCGGTGCTTTCTCCCCGCGATTTGCTCGAACAGGCTGCTTCCTCGTGTCTGTTTATAGGCGACGGCGTTGATCGCTATCGAGATCTGATCCAGGAACACTGTGGAACACGTGCTCAATTGGTTGCTCTTGCTGATACCCCACCGCGGGGGAGCGTGGTCGCCCGTTTAGCCTGGGAACGATTCCGGCGTGGTGACC
This sequence comes from uncultured Enterobacteriaceae bacterium, assembly GCA_964639795.1. GTDB lineage: Bacteria > Desulfobacterota > Binatia > Bin18 > Bin18 > Bin18. Next base: position 5,413 of record CAZXFE010000120.1, read on the forward strand.
AGGATGACGTGTCTCAACTCGTCCCACACTACATCCGCCGCTCAGACGCTGAGCGGAATCGCGGAAGTGGATGAAGACACCTAGGCCGTATGTAGGTTCTCTGCGCGACAAATCTCTGTCTTTCAGAGACCTTATGGCCTAGACAGGCCTGGTAAATTTTGGCATTCTGCCCCGGAATCAAACTGAATAAATGTCAGCATACCAGCGGAATGTGAAGGGCAGCCGTATGGGCTGTTCTCTTTTAGCAGCTACATCTGATAATTCGGAGGTAAAGATAAAATGGCCCGGAAGAAGATTGCCCTCATTGGCGCAGGCAATATTGGCGGAACCCTGGCACACCTATGTGCGCTGAAAGGACTCGGCGACGTTGTCCTCTTTGACGTGGTTGAAGGTCTGCCCCAAGGTAAGGCCCTTGATATGTTGGAAGCTGGCCCGATTGAAGGATATGATGCCCGGATCACGGGGACAAACAGTTACACTGATATCCAAGGCGCGGATGTGTGTATTGTGACCGCTGGCCTTGCCCGCAAGCCGGGCATGAGTCGGGACGATCTGCTCGGGATTAACTGTAAAATCATAAGCGATGTGTCCGCAAATATTAAACGGTACGCACCGGACTCGTTTGTCATCGTTATCACGAATCCCTTGGATGCCATGGTAACGTTGACAAAACGGGTTACCGGCTTTCCGAAAAACAAAGTAGTAGGTCAAGCTGGCGTTTTGGATTCCGCTCGGTATCGGACGTTTATCGCCCAAGAGCTCAACGTATCCGTCCTGAATGTTACGGCCATGGTCTTAGGCGGCCATGGTGACGATATGGTCCCGGTGCGCAGTTACTGTCAGGTTGGCGGGGTCCCTGTCGAAAAGCTGATTTCGTCGGCGCGTCTGGATGAAATCGAGCAACGCACCCGCCAGGCTGGTGGTGAGATTGTTGCTTTGCTCAAAACAGGCTCTGCGTTTTACTCGCCGGCTTCCGCTGCAGTACAAATGGCCGCCGCACATCTCCAGGATAGAAAACAACTTTTGCCCTGTGCGGCCTACCTTGAGGGTGAGTACGGGATTGAAGGCGTCTATTTTGGGGTGCCTGTATCCATGGGTGCGGGCGGCGTTGAGCGGGTGATCGAAGTGGATCTGAATGAAAAAGAAAAACAAGCAATGGATGTGTCTGTGGGCCGTGTGCGTGAGTTGATTACAGCCATGGACTCCATCTTGGAGAAGAATGCGTAAGCGGAGGAACGGGTAAGCGCGTATGAATATTCACGAATACCAGGCGAAAGATGTTCTGCGAAAATACGCGGTTGCCGTTCTCGAAGGCAAAGTGGTCACCACACCGGACGAGGCCGAAGCTGCGGCCCAGGATCTTGGTGGCGGTTTGTGTGTGGTGAAAGCCCAGATCCACGCCGGCGGCCGAGGCAAGGCGGGTGGGGTGAAGCTGGCTAAAACGCCTTTAGAAGCGCGCGCACATGCGCAGGCGCTACTCGGCTCTACTCTGGTGACCCATCAAACCGGTCAGGAAGGCAAAGAGGTTCATAAGGTCTTTATTGAGCAAGGGTGCGACATTGATCAAGAGTATTATCTCGGCATAGTCATAGACCGAACGACTTCTCGGGTCACCATTATGGCCAGCTCAGAGGGCGGAGTAGAAATTGAAGAGGTCGCTGAACGGGCACCAGAGAAGATTCTGCGAGCGACCATAGACCCCGCCGTCGGTTTTGGCGACTTTCAAGGCCGCCAGCTTGCGTATGGCCTTGATTTGCCAAAAGCGTCCGTCAATAAGGCGGTGGCTTTTATGCGAAGCCTGTACAAAGCATTTTTCGAGTGCGATGCCTCCATGATGGAGATCAACCCGTTAGTATTGACCAAATCCGGAGATCTGGTCGCGTTGGATGCCAAGATCGGCTTTGATGACAATGCGCTCTTCCGGCATACTGACATCCGTGAGCTGCGGGATGTTTCGGAAGAGAACGATAAAGAAGTCGCAGCGTCAGAATTTGACCTCAACTATATTGCTTTGGACGGCAGTATCGGCTGTATGGTGAATGGCGCCGGACTGGCCATGGCGACTATGGATATCATTAAACACTATGGGTCCGAGCCGGCTAACTTTTTGGACGTCGGCGGTGGTGCCACAACAGAGAAAGTCACCGAGGCCTTCAAAATTATTCTGTCGGATAAAAAGGTAAAGGGCGTGCTCGTCAATATTTTCGGCGGGATCATGCGCTGTGATGTGGTTGCCAACGGCGTGGTGGAAGCGGCGAAACAGGTCAATCTGTCTATCCCTCTGGTGGTGCGATTAGAGGGGACGAATGTGGAACTCGGAAAAAATATTTTAGCCGAATCCGGGTTGGACATTATCGCGGCAGAGGACCTGGCTGATGCGGCCAAGAAGGTCGTAGCGGCCATTGCTACGTAATTTCCAAGTCAGCTGATAGGGTTCCTAGCAAGAGAAATCGAGGAGTACTCGCATGAGCATTCTCGTTGACAAAAATACAAAGGTCCTGACCCAGGGTATTACCGGTTCTACCGGCCAGTTGCATACCCGAGGATGTAAGGAGTACGGGACCCAGATGGTTGCTGGCGTTACGCCCGGTCGGGGCGGAACGGACTTTGAAACCATTCCTATTTTTAATACGGTTGTGCAAGCCGTTCAGGAAACCGGAGCGAACGCGACCGTTATCTATGTCCCTCCACCGTTTGCCGCGGATGCCATCATGGAGGCGGTGGATGCTGAGGTAGAGTTAGTGATCTGCATCACTGAAGGCATTCCCGTGCTGGATATGGTTCGGGTAAAACGCTACTTGGACGGGAAAAAATCCCGCTTGATCGGTCCCAACTGTCCCGGCGTGATCACGCCAGGTGCATGTAAAATCGGTATCATGCCAGGTTATATCCATAAACCAGGATCGATAGGCGTGGTATCGCGTAGTGGTACATTGACCTATGAAGCGGTGCATCAACTCACCCAGTTGGGAATCGGCCAGTCCTCCTGTGTCGGTATTGGCGGCGATCCAGTAAACGGAACTAGCTTTATAGATGTGCTGCGCCTCTTTCAAGATGATCCGCAAACCGAGGGCGTGGTACTCATCGGCGAGATTGGTGGCTCTTCAGAAGAAGATGCTGCGGCGTTTATCAAGGAACACATGACGAAACCTGTGGCTGCGTTTATTGCCGGGCAGACCGCGCCCAAAGGAAAACGGATGGGCCACGCCGGTGCGATCATTGCCGGTGGTAAGGGAACGGCAGCTGAGAAGGTTCAGGCCTTTCGGGATGCGGGCGTGTCCATTATCGCCAGCCCGGCGGAGATGGGCACCACCATGGCTACGGCGCTACGCTAGTTACCGAAGTCCGATCAACATCTTGCTATGCTGGGTAGGGGCGGTTTATAAACCGCCCCTACGAGTTCTATGCTAACCCCAACTACCTCGACCCACACGACTGAACGCCTGTTCCGGCAAGGCGAACGCGCCCGCCAGAAAAGTCGTTTTCCGGAGGCGCTACAGTTTTACCGCCAGGCTCGACGAGCGGCAAGAACTGCGCATTCTGCTGAGTATGAACTGGGTGCGCAGCTCGGCGTCGGTGATTGTTTACGGATGATGGCGCAATATGGTCAGGCGAGGCGGGCCTATGAGTGGGCTGGGCGAGTCGCCGCTAATATGTCCGATATGGAGGGTGGGGCAGAGAGTTTGGCGGGAATTGGGCTCAGCCTACGTGCTCGGGGAAATCCGGAGCGGGCGTTAGCCTACTTATCTGAGGCCCGTTCGCTGTATCGCCGTGCCAAGGTGTACGATCGGGAAGGTTTCATTGTTTGGGCTATTGGAAGCACGTATCGCTTTTGTGGCGATCTCAGAAAAGCCTTGTCTCATTTCAAGCAGGCGCTCAAGCTCGGGCAACGAGAGGGCGACACGCTGGGTGCCGGCTATGCACTATGTGGCTTAGGTGGCGCCTCTCGGCTTATGGGCCGGTTCCCCGATACGCAAGACTATTACGCCGAAGCCAATGCCGTGTTCGAGGTCGAGAATGACGTGTATGGCCGTGCCTATTCCTATTGCGGCCTTGGTAATGCCGCCCGGATGCGTGGGGAATACAAAGTTGCGCTGAGATTGTTTGCTAAAGCCGAGCGCCTCTATATGCGCATAGGCGATAAGGCAAGTTTCGGCTATACCGTTTGGGCCATGGCCACGGTGCACAAAATGCTGGGCGATTATGAACGGAGCGCCGACATCTTCAGGCGAGCGCAGCAACTGTTCCGTGAGACGCGAGATATACGTGGATCGGTATACTGCGGGCTAGGCGTCGGAGAGTTGGCCTTTTTACAAGGAAAGTCAAAAGCGGCCCGAGCGACGTTCGTACGCTGCGAGGATCGGGCCATGCGTTTCGGATATTACGCAGAAGCCTGCCATGCGCTGGCCTGTCGTACGCTGACTGAGGCTCAGGCGGATTGGAAAGCGGTCAAACAGGCGTACGGAAGCTGTGGCCTGTATTTCACGCCTCTTCCGCCACCTTTGAATATGCCCTAAACATTGACCGCTTTGGGTGTGTCGTTAGACTACTTGCCACAGAAAGGACTGCTATGCCAGAACGTACACTTTCGATTATCAAACCGGATGCGGTCAGAAAGAAGGCTACTGGTGAGATTTTACGTCGGTTTGAAGCAGTCGGGCTGAAGATTGTGGCGATCAAAATGGTCACACTAAGCAAAGTCGAAGCCGAGGGGTTTTACGCCGTGCACAAAGAACGCCCGTTCTTTGGTAGCCTGACCTCGTTCATGTCGTCCGGCCCGGTTCTGGTATCGGTGCTCGAAGGCGAGGGGGCGATTCAGGTCAATCGCAAGATCATGGGTGCGACCAACCCTAACGAGGCGGACGAGGGTACGATCCGGAAAGATTTTGCGACGGATATCGAGCAGAACGCTGTGCACGGCTCTGATGCGCCAGAAACCGCTCAGTGGGAGATCTCCTATTTTTTTAGTAGTTTAGATCTCGCATAGCGGTCTCTTGTTGTTCAGTGTCCGACTAGCGCTAAGGAAAAGGATCCTATCTGCAAGTGTTCAGGGTGTCTAAACTATGGACATTAAGGAGTTTAACAAAGACGAACTCGAGACCTGGCTCACCGAACAGGGGCAAAAGCCCTTTCGAGCCAGGCAGATTCTCAAATGGCTGTATCAGAAGCAGGTGGATACATTTGAGGATATGAGCGATGTATCTGTTGCTTTACGGAAAATGCTGGAGCGGAACTTTGCGATTCAGCGACTAACGTGTATCCGGCAAACACCTGCGACTGACGGGACAGAGAAATATCTGTTTACTCTTGCGGACGGACGACGGATTGAGAGTGTGTTTATTCCGAGTGAGAAACGCCGCACGCTGTGTGTGTCATCCCAAGCTGGCTGCGCCATGGGCTGTCAGTTCTGCGCTACGGCTCAAGTCCGACCGGTGCGTGATCTCACTGCCGGGGAAATGGTCAGCCAAATCTCGGAAGTACAACGGCGTAGACCAGCACAGGACGCGATCACAAATGTGGTCTTCATGGGTATGGGCGAGCCCTTGGCGAATTACGAACAGCTTGTCAAGGCTCTGGCAATTTTGACGCAAGCCTGGGGATTTGATTTTGCGCCTCGACGCGTCACGGTTTCAACTGTTGGCCTGGTCCCGGCCATGCAACGCCTGCTGCAGGACACAAACGTCAATTTGACGGTGTCCTTAACCGCGACAACCGATACGTTGCGGAACGAGTTGATGCCAGTTAACCGTCGCTACCCCTTAGCCGTGTTGTTTGAAGCGTGCCGAAAGCTTCCGATTGCCCCCCGGAAGCGCATCACGTTTGCCTACACGATGTTTGACGGGGTTAATGATAGTGACGCAGACGCCACACGATTGATCGCTCTGCTGCACGGGCTCCGGGCGAAAATTAACTTGATTCCCTTTAATCCTTTTCCCGGCACTGCCTTCCGCTCCTCGCCGCGCGCCCGGATGCAAGGCTTTCGTCAAATCCTGCTTGATCGCGGGGTTCATGCCACAATACGTGAGAGTCGTGGCCGAGA
>CAZXFE010000121.1:0-672 GCA_964639795.1 uncultured Enterobacteriaceae bacterium
CAGGAGAGGAGCGGCCCGGACTTCTGCCGGAGAGTCCGACAAGTGGACTGCACAGCCCGGCATGGTGAAGCTGCCCCGGGTCGGATGCTCTACGGTGGTGATCATGCCGCGCTCTTTGAGATGTTCATTGGCTAAAATGTCTCCGCTATCAAGAACCGCACCGCAGGGGATGCCAGCCTCACCAAGAGCTTTCATGACCGCAAACTTATCTCGCTGCTTGGTCCACGTTGCGATAATCTCAAACAGCTCGTCAAAGTGTTCATTACGGCCGGTTTGGTCGGTAAAGCGCGTATCGTCCTTCAGCTCTGGTCGGCCGATTGTCATGAGTAAGTTCGCCCACATCGTCGGCGTCGTTGTAATGATATAGGCATAGTCATTCGTCCCACCTGGAGCACATGGATACAAGTCGGTGGGCGCCATGGCGGAGAGTCGGTTCCCCGTCCGCTGGGCAGGAACGGTCCCGTAGTAATGGCCCATCATGCCGATACGGGTCAGGTTCACCACGGCATCCTGCATCGCGACCTCAAGCCGCTGGCCTTTCCTGGTCTTTTCGCGCTGCAAGAGGGCAGACAGGATGCCGACTGCGCAATGAATACCGGTCCCGGTATCGCCTATCGTCGGGCCGGGCCGTATCGGCGGTGTGTCAGCCGTGCCTGTAACGCTCATCGCCCC
>CAZXFE010000121.1:682-6354 GCA_964639795.1 uncultured Enterobacteriaceae bacterium
TGTTGCCTGGGCGATCATGTCAAAGCTCTTAAACCCGGAGTAGGGACCGTAGGTCCCAAAGCCTTTCACCTGGGCGTAAATTAGGCGTGGATTAATTGCTGAAACAATGTCATAGCCCAGCCCCAACTTTGCGATGGCCCCAGGCGCATAGTTTTCGACCAGGACGTCAAAGTGCGGGACGAGCTGCTTAAAGAGCGCCAGCCCTTTTTCGCTTTTGAGATTTATAGTGATGCTCTTCTTACTGGCGTTCAGCAATAAAAAGTAAGGGGAGTCGAGGCCGGGTTTATCAGTGATGAGGTAGCGCCCTTGATCGCCTTTCTTCGGCGGCTCTACTTTGACCACGTCTGCGCCAAGAAAGGCTAGAATCTCGGTGCATGACGGCCCTGCTTCAAACTGAGTCAGATCCAAAATTTTGATATGATCCAAAGCGCTCATTTTGCATTACCCCCTTTGGCTGTCACGACTGTTGATCAACACCGCGGTGTTGATCAATCTTAGCGCTCTTGGGCGTCTTCGACCAGACCTGAGTGGAACGTTCTCAAGTGGCGACTAGCGAGGTGGAGGAGAGATTCCACCTGTTCAGCTTGTTGCTGGGTTTAGTAATCGTCAAGCGGCGGTTCATCGCCCTCGACTGTGCCGAATGGTCCGTCCTCGCCAAGGGCAAAGTCCCCTTCCAGTGCGGCCTCCTCGAATTCTCCTTCACCTGTTGCCAGACCATACCCCTCTGGGTCAAGGCTCTCCGCTTCCATACTCTGGGCAAGGGCTTGGGCCTCATCTGAGGTCGGTGTTCCTGACTGTGAGACGGCCGAAATAGGTGCCGGCGGAGCTGCGGGAGTGCCAAAGCTTGCGGCGGGTGGGATTCAGCGTCAACAGCGCGAGTCTCATCTGTGGGTGTGTTGGAATAATGGAGCCTGCAATCGCTATCGACCCATTTGTAAATGGCCCCCTGTGCGGGTGTCGGGGCACTTCAGATAAGAGCCCCAAAAATTGAAACAAATGCGGAGGTAACAATGCGCGTTTTCATATGGAGGCCTCCTGTGCAGTGCACAATTAGTGTGGACTGGGCGTTGGCTAAGATGCAACAAAAAAACGCGGCTCACTTGTGTTGCTTGAATTGTCATGGAGCAAACGCTAGCCTCGGGTTGATTTATCGAAAAGAAGGGGAAGTTCTACAGCGTATGAAAACAAAAGAACAGTTTTCCAACAGAAGGGCCTATGCCGCCGACTGATTTGCCACGCCGCATGACTAGCAATTCCCAGGGGCAACTCTACTCTGTCTGGGCGGTTGTATTGGCAACCTTCCTCGGCTCTCCGCTTGCTGGGGGAGTCGTCATGTCCATCAACTGTCGGAGATTGTCGCAGCCAAATGCGGCTCGGGACATCTTACTCTGGACTGCTATACTGACCGTCGGATCGCTGCTATTGGGAGGACTGATTCCTCAAGAAATGCGTCTGGTTGAGGCAATGTTGGTTGGCTTGCAGGTATTTGTTATGTATTTCCTGGCTGCTCGTCTCCAGGGCCGGGCCATTGCCCTCCATCTCGAACAAGGAGGGGAAATAGCTTCGTATTGGAGTGTCGTAGTCATAGGTATCGTGTGTGGCATTATTCTGCTGTGGACATTGGTAGCATTGGGCCTGATGCCAGCACCTGGAACGTTGTTAGAATCAAATAGCTCACCTGACCGGTTGTAGGCGGGTTAAACGCTGTTCTGAGACATGGCTCGCAAAGCTGCTACACCCAAAATAAAACAGACAAAACGTCCTCCACCACGTCATCAGTTGACCTTGGATGAGGCAATTGCACGTTTAGGCCTGGATGGGATAACACAGCGGCGGATGTTCGGCGGGTTGTGTTATTATGCCGAAGGCAATCCGTTTTCGTTTCTCTTGGGAGAAGACCTGGCGTTGAAACTCCCGGGCATGCAGCTGGTAGCCGGGTGTGCCAGCCGCGCGGGCGATCTTTTTCATCCCGGGGGTGGGGATTTCGTCATGCGTGAGTACCTTGCCCTGAGCCGGGAGGCGTTGATGGACGAGGACAAAGTTGATGAGTTTGTCTTGGCCAGCTATCGTTTTATGAGTGGTCAGGACAGGCCGGAAGGGGGCTTAGCTCAACGCGATTTACTAGAAGGCCGAAATGGGCTGTATCAGCGCGGAAAAAACCGAGCAGCTAAGGCGAATAAAACATAGGAGGGGCACGTGGCCTAGGGGTGATCCTGCCCTTACTCGCCAATTCCTAACAGGTTCCGCGCCTCAGCCGGGGTTGCAACATCACGGCCCATATCACGTGCGAGTTGGCAGATCCGTGTGACGAGACCCGCGTTTGTGGGGTATTCGAGTTCGCGATAAGGGTAGTCGCCCAGACCGATCGAAATATGCCCACCGCGCTCCATAGCTGCTGCCGCAATGGGAAAGAGATTGGCTCGGTACGACATCACCGACCACTGCCAATTTGCATTTTGGGGAAAGAAGTCAAGAAGGGCCTGCATGCCCTGCACCGTGCCGGGATGCCCAGCCAGCATTCCGCCCTCGGTCAGCACGATCTCGCAATACAGCGGCTCCGCAAAAAGCCCCATTTCTACGAACGCCTGCGTTGCGCGCACTGAGCCGATATGCCACAGGGCTTGGATGGGTTTTACCCCCGCGGACTTCATGGTCTCGGCAAAGAACTGCCATGTCTTGGTGGTGTTTACATAGACCGTTTCGTTGGTCTCAAACTGCTTGGCCTCAGGGTCGAATAGGTCGACATTACTCGTGGCCATATCGATTGGGCCCAATTCCGGCTTGGTCATGGGATCTTTGGCCATCTCGACAATATGGGCAATGCGGTCCTCGGGCGACGGCATCCACCACGCCCCCAGCGTAGGCATAGTAATGAGATCACTCTTATCTTTGATACGACGCACAGTATCCACGTAGAGCTGAGGATCGGATGCCGGCGCCCCTGTCTGTGGATCGCGGGCATGATAGTGAATGATGGATGCGCCCTCGCGCCAACACTCAAGCGCTTGGGTCGCAATTTCTGCCGGACTGTAGGGAACGTTGGGATTGACATCCCGCATGGTGTATTCGTTAATGCGGACTTCGATGATGACTTTATCGGACATAGAGCATCCTCTTGCTGTAGAAAAAATTTATATAATAAAGAACTTGTATCTAGACACTCTGCATCTAAAGGGCGTGTCCTTTACTTTGCTGCGCGACACCATTGGACAGTGGGTCGGGTTGCATTGTCAAGCCAACGCAGTCGGATAATAGAACGGACTCGGGAATGAAATACGTTGTGGTTGGCGGGGGCGCACTTTTTGCCACTTTTCTCAGTGCCCCTATTGAGTGGTTCAAAAACGCCTTGCTTTTCCACCCAAATACAGTAATTGATGCTACACCTGCAGACTATGGACTCGCCTACGAAGCCGTGCGCTTTGGCGGGCAGGATGACACGCTTTTACATGGCTGGTATATCCCTGGCCCGGGCGAGCTTGTCTTTATCTGGTTTCACGGTAACGCCGGAAATATACGTACCAGATTAGAACACGTACGTCTCATGCATGATCAGGTTGGCGGCAGCCACCTCTTATTTGATTATCAGGGTTATGGGCTGAGCCAGGGCAGTCCTTCGATTCACGGAATCCTGGCGGACGGCCGGGCTGCTGCGCGCCTGATACAAGAGCGTGGCTGGGCGCAGGGAAAACGGGTAGTATTTTTCGGGGAATCCTTGGGATGTGCGGTGGTCATCTCGCTGGCGGTTGCTCTTGGTGCGGCTGCACCAGGGGAGGGAATAGAACCACGCGCGATAACACCTGATCGGATCATACTGGAAGCTCCATTTTATTCACTTCATGCTATGGGCCGGATTGTCCTACCGCCACTTGCCTTTATTGTCAAAGATAACTTGAATTCCGCGCGCTTGATAACGCAGCTCACTGTTCCGGTGCTAATTATTCATGGCAAGCAGGACGAAACCGTTCCCTTTCAGCAGGGCCGAGAGTTGTACAACGCCGCGCCTCAGCCGAAACGTTTTTACGCCGTCTCCGGCGGAGGGCATAGCGGTTTATATGAGATTGGTGGACAGAGATATTTTCAGACGATCCAGGGTTTCGTGGATTTAGTGCCGAATGCCTCCTCGCTCGGCCCCACGGAGTAGCAGCGGGTATGGCACGTTCTGTCACGTTTAGCCATGTTCTGTCGGTGCCTAGACCGCATCTGCTGCTGCGTGTATTCCGCAGGCTTGTGGTCAGCCTGATCGCCGTCGTTCTTGGCGGGCTCTTGCTCGTTGGCTGGTTTTTGTCTGAACATCGTTATGTCGAGTTCATTGAACAGCAACTGGAAGCCCTACTAGCGGCAGAGGTAGGTATTGCTTCCAGCACCCTTACCTTTAGGAAGGGGCTCGGCGTGCAGCTCAAGACCGTGACCATGCAGGAGCCGGCCGGTAACGTTCCGTTTTTTATAGCCGAACGTGTTGATGTGCTACTCGATATGAAGGCGCTGCTCCGAGGGCGCCTGCTCTTCCGACAGCTGACCTGCATAAAACCACAGGTACAGTTTTACCAAAACGAAGGCGCAGCGGCCCTTTTGTCTCCGGTCGCCCGGGTCATCGCCCGAGCAGCGGCAAAAGCCAGCGCTGCTGCTCCGTCTGATGCATGGTTCGCCCCAGACATGGATATCCAACACATCATCTTAGACGAAGGTGAGATCTCCTTTCTCCGATCCGGGGCCGAGCGGCTGTTTGTGCTAACGCACGCCCATATGCGAATTGCCTTTGATACTCAAAATGGCGTAGAGACGCAACTGACCGCAGACCTTGGGCCGAATGGTACGGTCGGACAACTCGCCATGCATTCTCACGCCGCACAGTGGGATCGTTCGGCGGACTCGTCCAACATTGAGTGGCAAGGCGAGGTGCGCTTGCAGAACGTAGCCGTGCGGACACTGGGTAAGTGGCTCGGAGCGGACTTGCCCGAGGCACGACTAGATTTTTCAGGCACCTACATCGGCAGGGGCAATGCGACAACGGCAGTGACCGGCCTGGTCACTATTCGGCAGGCTCAGAGCACCCATTTCACCGTGGATGAAGGAAAAATAGGGGTAACGCAACTGAGCTGGGATAACCCCGGGGACACTTCGTCCTGGTTTGTCCTGGCTCCTGTGGCAGGCTTGTTGCGTGATCCAGCCGCTAGTCTTGCGTCGTTGACGTTTGAAGGAGACATTGAGCGGGTTTCCGCCCAGATCGGGAAACGCAAAATCCCCTGCAAGCTTACTGCGGGTCACCTCTATTTGAAAGATGGCAAGCTCAAAGCATCAAAGATCGAGGGCGCGTACGGGCACGCTTCGTCGCTGGCGAACGTGAGCGTTGATTGGCAGCCGCTGTTCTCAAAACGAGGGTCTGCACTGACGGTGCAGCTTGTGGCTGACCTCAGCCTGGCCGATGATTTAGAGTCGGTGTTGGCTTTTCTGCCGACTGTGGAGCGGGAAACCTTCTCTCAGGTTATGACCAATCCGTCGGGGCATGCGGCGGTCGAACTGAGTATGCGCCTCCCCATGTGGAGGCCTGGGCAAGCGTCTTACGCTGGAACGTTGGAATGGCGCGAGGCTGGTTTTTTACTTCCGGAGTGGGATCTCACCGTATCCGACATGAATGGCATCGTACGCGTGGCCCAGGAAAAGAACAGTCTCGT
>CAZXFE010000121.1:6364-11422 GCA_964639795.1 uncultured Enterobacteriaceae bacterium
ATGAATCTAGAGGATGTTCGTCTGAGAATAGGTGAATCGGTCGCACTCGTTGAAGGACAGGTGAGCGCCACACTGACTGCCGTACGTCGGGGCAGCGTGCATGTCTCTATTGCGGAAGCCAGAGTGCAAGATTTTATGCACCTCCTCCCCGACATCCAGGTCCGTTTACAGTCCGGACGACTGAGTGGAGCGGTCACTCTTCGATTTGAACCGGAGCGGGTCATGCCGCAAACCCAGGGGGATTTTGTGCTGGATCAGGTCCGTCTTACGCTTCTTCCCTTTCTCCAACCGCTGGACGTAGAAAAAGGGAAATTCGTCTGGCAGGGACAGACCGGCTGGTTCGTGGTGGAGCAGGGCGGCCTTCCTGGTGGCGGGCTGACTGGCCAGGGCGAGATTTCTAGATTTGAACCATTGGACATGCGGGTGAAAGTTGAATGCACCGATCTCGATCTTGGGCCGGCATTAATTCTTGACGATCTGAACAAGAAAGAGGCGGATCCGAACGAGAAAGATACGGATGCTGCGGTCCACCTCGACGTTCGCTGCGAGCGCCTGCACTATGGCACGTTAGAAGCTACCCAAGTTCGAGCTTCCAGTCGGTGGCATCATCGCCAAGTCGATTTCACTGTGCAGGAAGCCCATATGACACAAGGTCAGCTGACAGGGCAGGGGACTTTGTGGCTGGACTCGCATGCCGTATCCTTTGAGCCGCAGCTGAACCAGGTTGCTGTCCGACCGTTTTTTGCTGCACTGGGTCATCCCACTGACACGATCTCTGGAACCCTGAGCGGAACGGGACAAATCGAGATTTCCGATTGGGAACACTGGGACGATCCGGAAGAATGGGATGGACAGTTGTCCATCAAAGTGCGGGACGGGATCGCCCGGCGGATTCCGATCCTGGTTCGATTGTGGTCTGCGCTGAGTCTGCAGAGCATCTTCAGTTTTTCACTGCCGCAACTGCCACGGGCAGGGCTGTCTTTCTCCTCATTGAGCGGAGATCTGATATTGGAGCAGGGTAGCCTCAGAACAGACAATCTGTCTTTTGTTGGAGAAGCGGTTCGCCTGGACACACGCGGCCACAGCGACTTGCGCCAGAAGACAGTTGATTTTATCACCAATGTTGTTCCGCTACGGGGTATTACCAGCGTGGTGGCAAAAGTTCCGTTAGCAGGCAAGTTGCTCGCAGGTAGCGCCGATCAACTCACGACCCTGCCGTTTCAGGTGCAAGGCTCGTATGCCGATCCACAGGTTAGGTTGCGCCTGATCAAGAAGATCGTGCCGTAATCGCAACGGGGCGCTGTAGCCGGATACTTCTGGTCGGATATTCCTGAACAGTCCGGAGGCTCGCTTACAGCATGGAGGTGTTCGCCTCGAGGTCAAATAACACCCGCCCGGCAAGTTCATAGATGGCCGGGGCGACGACTGCGTGCTGGGTCAGGACGTGGATATCGCGGAATGCTCGCTGCAGCGGGCTGCTGTCCCAGATCGCGCTGCTGCCTGCCATAGTATACATCGTGTCAACCACTTTGGCGGATTCGCTTGCGACATGATTTGCTGAGAGCCGAATATGGGCGCGCTGGTGCAGAGAGATGACTTCTCCATTGAGCAGCAGACTCCAGGTCTCGTGTGCGACGTCCAACAGCAGTGCGCGTGCAGCGCGAAGCTGCGCCTGTGCTTGCGCAATCTGTATCTGTATCATGGGACGTTCGCTCAGATGCCGCCGTCCGCCAGTCGGGAACTTGTGACGTGCGACTTCCAGCAGGCAATCCATGCTGCTCCGGGCGATGCCCAAAGCAACGCTGGCAACACTGATCGCCAGCAGCCCAAAAGCGGGGAACATGTACAGTGGGCCCGGCTGTGTGGGTGGTTCCAACCCAAAGGCCGTTGTTCTTTCGTGAGGGACGAAGAGGTCGTGGACGGCAATGTCGTGACTGCCGCTGCCGCGCAGTCCTGAGACTGACCAGGTGTCGATGATCTCGGCCTCAGTGGCCGGAAAGAGCATCATTCTGATCTCAGGCCTGCCGTTGGCGTCCAGGTGTGGGCTATCGGAAGCACCAACAATGCAGTTGCCCATGAGCCAGGTGGAATACTGGCAGCCGCTGTTAAATGGCCAGCGGCCTGTGACGTGAAACCCATTTTTAACAGGGAGGGCTTTGCCACGAGGGGCAATGGCTCCAGCTGTGACGACGTTGGGGTCGCTGCCAAAAATTTCTTGAGCGGCGGCTTGATTGAGATACCCGCTAGTGATTCCTCCGGTTGCCCCGATCATGGTTGACCACCCCACAGAACCATCTAGGGTGGCTGTGGCCTCAATGACACGGATGAGGGTGGTGACATCGACCTCAAGGCCACCCAAGGCGTGCGGAATCAACATGCGAAATACGCCTGCGTCAGCCATTGCGTCCACCAGGGGTTGGGGTAGACGCCGCTGGGCTTCAATCTGACCGGTCAGCGAGTGCACCTGCGGAGCAAGATCGTTGACCGCTGCTAGCAGACTAGTGGTGTGATCGGAGGTGTTCATCGGAAACACGAATGGTGCAAAAACTAATAGTGAATAATAGACCTAATGCTCTTGCCTGCATGCATCAGGTCAAATGCGGTGTTGATCTCATCCAGCGGCATGGTGTGGGTAATGAAATCGTCAAGCGGAATCTCCCCCGTCATGGCCCTTTCTACAAACCAGGGCAATTCGGATCGGCCTTTCACTCCACCAAAAGCCGTACCTCTCCACACCCGTCCAGTGACCAGCATAAAGGGACGGACCGCAATTTCCTGGCCTGCACCGGCCACGCCAATAATGGTCGATTCTCCCCAGCCTTTGTGACAACACTCCAGGGCTGCGCGCATGGTATGGACGTTGCCGATACACTCAAAGGAATAGTCCACACCACCATCAGCCATGTCCACAATGACGTCCTGGATAGGGGTGTCGTGATCTTTGGGATTGACCACATCCGTGGCCCCGAATTTTTTTGCCAGATCGAACTTGCTGGGATTGGTATCTACGGCAATAATACGTTCTGCTTTGGCCATCGCCGCTCCCACAATGACGGCCAGACCAATACCGCCTAGACCAAACACGGCAACCGTACTGCCGGGTTCTACTTTTGCCGTATTCTTGACCGCACCTATGCCGGTGGTGACTCCACAACCCAGCAAGCAGACCTTCTTTAACGGGGCGTCTTTTTGGATAACGGCAGTGCTGATTTCGGGCAGCACGGTATATTCGCTAAACGTGCTGGTACCCATATAGTGATAAATCGTTCTCCCGTTTTGCGAGAATCGGCTAGTCTCATCCGGCATAATACCACGGCCCTGGGTGGCACGAATGGTCTGACACAGGTTGGTCTTGCCGGATTTGATGTAAGGACAATTCGGGTCCTCGGGTGTGTAGAGCGGGATGACGTGGTCGTCTTTTTTGATGCTGCTGACATCCGCACCAACTTCGACAACAATCCCGCCCCCTTCGTGGCCGAGAATTGCTGGAAAGATACCCTCCGGATCATCTCCAGACAAAGTGAAGGCATCTGTGTGGCAGACGCCGGTCGCCTTGAGTTGGACTAGAACTTCGCCTTTTTTCGGGCCTTGGATCTCGACTTCTTCAAGTTCCAACGGTTTGCCCGCCTCCCACGCAACCGCAGCTCGTGTTTTCATATGTACTCTCCTCCAATAAATCGCTAAAAGATCGTGTAGTTAACACCGGATAGCCCCCTCCCGTACCACAGCCCTTGGGCATGAACAAGCACAGTATTGGACCAAGTGGAGAGTGGCTGTACATTGCGGCAGGATAGGCAATCTGGTAGGGAAGAGGCCTCGATTCCCCCTATATTCCACTCGCTTGCGATTCGTTCGTGATGCTGGAGGCCGGCTAGTGTGTGGGACAGGATCTTTCATGGCACGACAGTTCAATATCCCGATTTTTTACAAAAGCCCGATGATTTCTCGGGTAAAAAAGTCTCGTCAACTCCGAGATCCCAGGAAGCAGGACCTCGCGCCGACGGTGCTCGACTTCGGGCCGGTTCGCTTTATTCTCGCGCGCCATTTTGGCTTCTGTTTCGGCGTGGAAAATGCGGTCGAAATTGCCTACCACACGCTCGAAGAGCATACTGACCAGCGCGTCTTCTTCCTCAGCGAGATGATCCACAACCCGGATGTGAATCGGGATCTGCAGGAGCGTGGGGTACGTTTTATTTTTTCGTCGACGGGTGAGCATTTAATCGGCTGGGAAGAACTCACGCCGGACGACATTGTGGTCGTACCGGCCTTTGGCGCGAGTGTTGAGATGCAAGAAGCGCTGGCTGCGCGTGGGCTTGATCCGTATACCTATAATACCACCTGCCCGTTTGTGGAACGCGTTTGGAAGCGCAGCGCGCAACTCGGGAAACGAGGCTATGCCGTGGTGGTGCATGGCAAAGCCTCGCATGAGGAGACACGAGCGACCTTTTCGCATAGTGTCCAGGACGCTCCGACGGTCGTCGTCCGCAATTTGGAAGAAGCGCGTATCTTGGCCGACATTATGAGGGGGACACGGGATCGTGAGGCATTCTTTGCATACTTCGGCCACAAGTGCTCCGAAGGGTTCGATCCGGATCGAGATCTCAAACGGATCGGCGTAGTAAATCAAACAACAATGTTAGCCTCGGAAACCAAACAGGTAACCCAAATCTTGCGTCAGGCCCTGGCTGACAGATATGGACAGGACGAGTTGGACGAGGCTTTTGCCGACACGTCAGACACGTTGTGTTATGCGACGAATGAAAATCAACACGCCACCTATGCCTTAATTGAGCATGGTGCGGATCTCGGACTTGTTGTTGGGGGATATAATTCTTCAAATACGTCGCACATTGTTGAGTTATGCCAAGAGGCCATGCCGACCTATTTCATCCAGGGTGCGAAAGATCTTGTGTCTAGGGATGAGATTAGCCACTTTGTCCTGAGCACCCAGGAGGTCGTCACAACGTCGCACTGGCTCCCGAAGCAGCGTCCGCTTGATATCGTGTTGACGTGTGGCGCGTCGTGTCCGGACGCGATTGTTGATACTGTCCTGCTTCG
>CAZXFE010000122.1:0-11404 GCA_964639795.1 uncultured Enterobacteriaceae bacterium
CCACGCTGAGCAGGTTGCGAAGAATGAGGAAGGGCTTATTCAGCCAGACCTGTTTAGCCGGAACGGGCTCAAGAATCCACGGAAAAAGATGCTCGCTACCCACAAAGAGTAGGATAAGGAGAAAAAACGAGACCGGTAGAAAGGCGCCGAGTGCCTCGGCTAGTTGACGTAACTGTCCTGCCCATTCAGCCTTTGTGATTTGAAGGAGGGCTGTAAAGATGAGCCCACTGAGAGCCAGCCCTGACCAAAACAACCAATTCACGAGAAACGCTTGCCAGGCACGTTGGGAATGTTCTCCCGCAATCCCAAACAGGAACGTGACAATGCCGAGACCCACCAGACCCCACAGGCCGAAGGTCAGACGACCTGAGTGCAGGGCAGGCGGAGGGCTAGTGGCGGCTGTTGCCGTGTCAGTGCTCATTGTTCTTTTTATGGTTGCTGAAGCTGCTGGAGGTTTTGCTGTAACTGACGCACGTAATTCACAATGTCCCAGCGTTCTTGTGTCGAGAGGGCATGTTGATACGGCGGCATAATAAATCCACCACTGCGGATAGTGGTATACAGATAGCCATCTTTTTGGTTTTTCATCCGGTCTGTATGTAGATTGGATGACGGTACGACCTTCCCAACCATGATCCCGTCCCCTTTACCTTGCGGGCCATGGCACGGCGTACAATAAATTTGATACAAAGCTGCTCCGTTCTGAATCGACTGCTCAGTTGCTTTAAACGGGTTGTGCAGAGTGATGCCGGCCTTGATGCGGTCGGTGATACGCGACGATATGGGCGGCTCGATGCCCGTTGTCGGGACGCTGTGTGCTGCGGGTGCCTGAGCAGCCGTTCCTGCTTCTCGCTCAGGCTGCCAATACATATCGTCATTCCAGGGCAAGGTATGGGCTGACGGAACGCTGAAAAAAAATAAACCAGTAGAGAGCGAGAGGAGACGCCCCCAGCGAAGGAAAACGTGCACGGCTCGCCGACACGCAATACTATTCCCCGCCTTGGCCATAGACTTCCTGTGCGCCGCTAGAGGTGAGTGTCTGTCCGACTGCCGATGTTTGCTCGGTCGTACAGGGGACAAGCAGCCCAAAACAATCTTCTGAAAAACGTGGGTCATGTGTGATAGCAACCGAACGCGATGGAAGGCGCGCGTTTAGGAGGAGTCCGATGAAGGTGGCCAGCGCGCCAAAAAGAATAGTCAGTTCAAACGCGATAATGACAAAGGCCGGCAAGGCAACAATCGGCTTAGCGCTTGTCTGGAGTGGCCAGTCTAACGCGGTGTAAGTCGGTAAGGCAAAGCCTATTGCACACCCGAGCGCACTGCCGAAGAGGGTAAAATATCGAATTGGACTTTTGTGTTTGCCGAGTGCGGCTTGAATCTCATGGCTGGGGAATGGTGACACCACATTGAAATTTTTATACCCGTTTCGTCGCAGAGCCGTGATCGAGGCGGTCAATTGGTCGAGTTGGGTGAAGATGCCGATTATACCCGGCCTTTGGCCTGACCTTGAGCCTAATCCGTGCCCGGTGAGCGGCTTTGGACTGATGGGTGTTTCCGGCAGAGCAGGTTGAACAGGTTGTGGTGCTGTTTCCGGATGCGGCAGATGCTCTTTGACTTCGGCCAAAGATACCAAGGGCAGGAACTTCACAAATAGTAAAAACCACAGGAAGAACCAGGCAAAGCTCCCGACCGTCATGCCGACCTCAACCCACGACGGCTGATACAAGCCCCAGGCTGAAGGATCAAACTCATGCGATAACGAGCTGACGATGATGACGAACCGCTCCAACCACATTCCCACATTGATAAGCAACGAAATCCCAAAGAGCCACAACGTATGCGTCCGAATCGACTTCCGCCACAGCAGCATGGGTATCGCACAATTGCAGGTCAGCATCAGCCAGAAGAGTGGCGCATAGTCGCCGGCCGCCCGGTACCAAAAGATGCTGCGCTCATACGGGTTGGCACTATACCAGGCAACAAAAAACTCACTGGCGTAGGCGTAGGTCAGAATCAACGAGGTGAGAATAATCATTTTCCCCAGATTGTCGAAGTGATAATCGGTGATGTAGGCCTCTAGGCTAAAGATCTTGCGGAGCGGGATGAGCAAGGTCAGAACCATGGCTAATCCCGAGAAAATAGCCCCAGCGACAAAATACGGAGCAAAGATAGTGCTATGCCAGCCCGGCACGAGGGCCATGGCAAAGTCCCACGACACCACACTATGGACGGACACCACGAGGGGAGTCGCTAGTGCGGCAAAAAAGCCATAGGCACTCAAATAGTGATGCCACTGGCGGTCCGTCCCCTGCCAACCCAAAGAGAAGATGCTGTAGAGCTTCTGGCGCAGGCCTGCGGTGCGGTCGCGGGCGGCTGCAAGGTCCGGCACCAGGCCGATGTACCAAAACATAAAGCTGACTGCAAAATACGTCGTAATCGCAAACGCGTCCCAGATCAGGGGTGACTGAAAATTGACCCAGAGTTGGCGCTGATTTGGATAGGGCAGCAGCCAGTAGAAGTTCCATGCCCGACCGAGGTGGATGATGGGAAACAGGCCGGCAGTCATGACTGCAAAGATCGTCATGGCCTCCGCGCTGCGGGCAATAGACGTACGCCAGCGCGCTCGAAATAAAAAGAGAACGGCCGAGATCAAAGTACCGGAGTGAGCAATACCAACCCAGAAAACAAAATTTGTGATATAGACCCCCCAGCCGACTGGATGGGCGAGGCCGGTCACACCCATTCCTGCGTAGATCTGATAGATCCAGCAGTACACACCAAAAGCCAGTACGACCAGATCGCAGCCGAGCAAGGCGTACCACATGCGGGTTGGTGAGCTGAGAAGACTTTTCAGCAGGTCACGATTGACTTGGATGTAGCTGAGATGAGTCTGCATGAGCATATTATTCGGGACGCCGCCGGACCTTCCTGAGGTAGGTAATAGCCGGTTTCGTATTCAGTTCTTCTAAGACTTTATACGCCCGTGACCCCTGAGTGTTCTGAGAAGCCAGGCCGTCAGAGTCTTTCAGGTTGCCGAACGTTATGGCTTGGGTGGGGCAGGTCTGGGCGCAGGCTGGGGTGACCTCACCATCTCGGACGAGGCGGTCTTCGTCTTTTGCGTGATCTTTCCCCTCTTGAATGCGTTGGACACAGAAGGTGCATTTCTCCATCACGCCCGGTTCGCGCACGGTGACATCAGGATTGAGCTGGAGATGTAATGGGTCTGGCCATTCGGTTTCAAACCAGTTGAAGCGACGTACTTTATACGAGCAGTTATTGGCGCAGTAGCGCGTGCCGACACAGCGGTTATAGATCTGCGCGTTGAGCCCTTCTGGATTATGATAGGTCGCATACACTGGACAGACCGGCTCGCACGGAGCGTTGCCACAGTGCTGGCACAGCATGGGGGCGAAGCGTGTTTCCGGGGCACCGTCTTCGACTGAGGGGTCTTCGAAATAGCGTTCGATACGCAACCAAGACATTTCTCGGCCTTGGGCGACCGCGTCTTTGCCAACGACTGGAATATTGTTCTCTGCATAACAGGCCGTGACACAGGCTCCACAACCGATACAGGCGGCGAGATCAATGCTCATACCCCAGCGGTATTCGGCGTACTCTAACTCTGGGTACATATCGCGGACTGGATGGGTTTCTTTATGTGGTTCGGCACTTTCTGAATGCCCAGCATGTTCGTCAGCGACTTGAGCAATGCCTCGCCCAAGTTGCTTTCGACTCCCATCGGTTGTGACCAGAGGAGCCCGTTTACCGGTACGCAAAAGTTGAACTGTTGTGGAAAGCCACGGAAAACTGCCTGAAGATGTAGCGGACTGGGCTGCAAGTAAATCGAGTGGATTTACGCCACATCCCTGAGCATAACGACCATAACTGCTATGCCCGAGGCCAATCGGCATGGCGACAGCATCACGCCGAAGACCGTCGTAGAAATAAGCACTTGCCTCGATAGTCCCATGAGGAGAAGTAATATTGAGTACGTCACCCTCAGCGATTCCGAAGCGTTCCGCTGTCTCAGGATGGATTTCAAGCCAAGAATCCCAGACAGCTTGTGTGAGAGGATCGGGCAGTTCCTGCAGCCACGGCTTATTGGCCCCGCGTCCGTCATAATAACGAGACGACGGATAGGCGATGAATGTCAATGCTTCTCCATCCGAGCCATCAAAACTAGGCTCTGAAAAACTTATCTCAAAGACGGATGAAGAGAGGCCGATGGGGGTCTGTTCTTTATCTTGCCAGGCCCCACCCTGCTGAAGTGCCTCTCGCCAGAAAGAGTCAAAGTCACTTGTCAGCTTACTATGACTATGACGTTCTTTCCAAGAGGACTGTAAATATTCAAAAAAACTGTTCCACGGAAGCGATTCTGCGAGTGTTTCATCAACCTGCGTCGCGACCGCCAGCAATATATCCCCCAGTGCCTTTGTCTCAAATACGGGCTGCATAACCGGCTGCATCAGGCCATAAACGCCGGGAGCTGAGTGTGAGTCTCCCCAACTCTCTAATGGGGTATGGTCCGGCAAAATGAGATGCGCCTGTTCTGCTGTTTCATCAAGGAAAGACGAAAAGCTTACTACAAAAGGCACTTGTGACAGTGCCTCAATGAAGCCTGCAGACGGAGGTAGGCTGAAGACAGGATTGGTGTTGGCAAGCAAAAGCAGCGATACCTCTCCACGCTTCATCTTATCGATTGTATAGAGTAGCGAAGAGTATGAACTTAGTTGCTCTTCCACTTCTATCGTATGGAAACGAACCGTCTGGCCAATATTCCCTCCTATATAATTCAGAAGATTGACGGCAATCAGCGTAGCGGTCTCTTCCCGGGAACTGGCTGCAATGCCACCACCGAGGGCTAAGCTTGGGCTCGTCTTGGTGAATTCTTCCGCTAAATGCTGGATCGTTTTAACTGGGACATCTGTGAGTTGACTCGCGTGTTCAGGTGAATAAGACTCAAGGAGTCGGCTGAGCTTTGTCTTTTCTTCAGATGGAACTTTACTGTTAGGGAGGATCAAATATGCCAGCCCCAAAGCGAGAAAAGCCTCCCGACCGGGCTTAATAGCAATCCACTCATCAGCATTAGCCCCAGTCAGAGACATACGGGATTCGATTTGAACGAATCTTCCTGCAGGGGCAATATCGGCACTGTGCATCTGACTAAAGGCCTTGGTATAGCCTACAGGTGAACGCCAAGTGTCCAGGAAGTCCGCTCCAAAGCTAATGAGAAAGCGGGCTTTGGCTATGTCATAGGTCGGAGTAATTGACGGCGGATCGAAACAGACATTATTTGCTAGTCTAAGCGACTCGAAACCAAATGGTTCGTAGGTGAGGTGGCGTATTGAGCCAAGGGTCTCAAGCCAACTGGTTGCTAAACTGTACACGCTGTCAGAGAGCTGACCGGTGACAAAGGTGATCTGGCCGGCTTTGCCTGCTTCTCGAATGCTCCTCAATCGTTCGACTAGCATTGCTTCGGCTTCTGGCCACGACAGGGGTGTCAGGTGTCCCGCTTCGTCACGATACAGTGGCTGACGAATACGATCCGGATTATACAGCCCTTGCAAAGCCGCTTGGCCGCGAGCGCACAAGGCTCCCTGGTTGACCGGGTGGGACGGGTTGCCTTCGACTTTGACAGCCCGGCCTTCTCTTGTCCGGACCAGCATGCCGCAGCCTGCCGGACACTCCTGACAGACGGTGCCGTAATAGGTCGCCACACCAGGAGTGATTTCTTCCGGCTGAATTACATACGGAATGATTGTTTCAACCGGCTTTGAGGCACAGCTCGCTATGGGAGCGGCAGCGCTTGCCCCGAGCAGTTTCAGAAAATCCCTTCTATCGAGTCCATTCCGCATTGCAAATTCTTTCGTGCGCTCCGTAATCAGTAGTGACAGACGAGGCAGTCTCTGCTTGCCTGATTTTCCTCATGGCAGGTGATACACCAACCCATCTTGAGCGAGGAGACCTGTTCAACCCGTTGCATTTTTTGAACCGCACCGTGACACGACTGGCACTCGACACCGGCCCGGAAATGTCGCTTGTGATTAAAACGGGTAAACACTGGAAGCTTATGAACCCGAATCCATGGAATAGGCTCTTGGTTTCTCCAGTAGGCCTGAATTTTTAGAATTTCCAGATTTTCCGTTTTCTTTTTGTGACAGCCCACACACATTTGTACAGGCGGAACATGGGCAGACGGGGAGACTCGGGCTGCGCTGTGACAGTATAGACAGTCCAGGCCATAGTCGCCCGCGTGCAGTTTATGGCTGAACGCGATGGGTTGTTTGGGGGCATGCCCCCAGCCCGTCAAACCCCAGTCGAGCAGTTTATAGTCCCACCAGGCGGCTTTGCCCTCACGCCAGACTCCACCGCTTACAGCGGGCTGATAGAGTACGGCTGTTAGCATGGCCACCACTACAATAAAGAGCAGAATAATCCGAAACGGTGGCAAGGCCTGCAAAGGAAACCGCATAGAGAATTATCTCGCGCGTTACTCACTCACTCAGCTGCGCGAAGGCACTCCCTATATCCCATATGTTTCTCTTCAGCCAGCACGGGTGAGCGTTCTTTCAACTATCCTAACTGGCGATTCTTGACGCGCAGTGGCCGATGCAGGTAGGAATGGAATTTTTTTTCCTTCCGCTGTTTCTAGGCGGGAAGAAAAGCGGCATTCCGAGCTGCAGATTAGGAGAAGTTGAGATCGAGTTGACGGCAAAAGAGGTCCCCACTGTGAGGCGGTTCGTTTGGCTGCCTTCCTTGACCGCATACCGAAAAGCAAGTACTTTTCGACGGGGTTATGCCTGGGTTTTACGTGGTATTTTGACACGTAAAGGAGGGAAAGATATGCGGAATGCTTGGCTGCAAACAGTCCTTATCAGTGCGATCTTTTTAGCCGCGATGTTGTGTGTGACGATTGAAGCGTATGCCGTCGGTGGACGCGCAGGCGATCAAATGGAATCCGTGGAATCTGTCGAGGCCGCAAGAGCCACACAGAAAAGCGAGGCCAAGGCGGAAGAAGCCGAGCATGTCGAGCACGCTGGAATGGATGATGACGATCAACAGGCGTCAAATGACAAGACTGGCGACTATGACTTCCAACCGGTTACCCAGGAGCACCTGCTCCAAGGGACCAATGATCCTGCCTACTGGCTCATGTATGGGGGGAATTACGCCGGGTGGCGATTCAGCCCCTTAACCGACATCAATAGTGACAACGTAAAAGAGATGAAAGCGGCCTGGATGTTCCAAACCGGAATACCCGCTCAAATGCAGACGTCTCCTATTGTAGCCGACGGTATTATCTATCTCACCGCCGCGTACAATCATCTCTTTGCACTCGATGCCGTCACCGGCGAGCTGTTGTGGCGCTATGACCATGAATTGCCAGACGACATGCGCGTTTGCTGTGGACCGTCGAATAAGGGCGCGGCCATCGCAGGGGACAAAGTCTTTATGGCTACCCTTGATGCTCGTGTGATCGCCCTGAATCGTAAGACCGGCGCAGTGGTGTGGAACACCGAGATGGACCACTATGCGAACGGGTTTAGCTCCACGGTTGCTCCGCTCGTCGTCCGGGACAAACTTATCGTCGGTATTGCCGGTGGGGAGTATGGCATCCGTGGTTATATCGACGCCTATGATATCAATACGGGCGAACGCAAATGGCGCCGCTACACGATCCCGGACAAAGGGGAGAAGGGTTCTGAGACCTGGGCCGGCGATTCCTGGAAGCATGGTGGTGCGCCGACCTGGGTGACGGGGTCGTATGACCCGGATCAGAATCTTCTCTATTGGGCTACGGGGAACACTTCCCCTGACTGGAACGGTGATGTCCGCAAGGGCGACAATTTATACTCTGACTCCGTCCTCGCGCTTGATCCGGACACTGGTGAGATCAAGTGGTACTTCCAGTTTACGCCGCATGACATCTGGGACTATGACGGCAATACTGATTTATTTCTGGTTAATGTTGAACGCAGCGGGGAGATCGTCAAAGCTTTGGCTCAGCCCAATCGGAACGGCTATTTGTATGTGCTGGACCGCTCTTCAGGAAAATATCTGCACGGTACCCAATACGTTGATAAGCTGAACTGGTCCAAAGGTCTCGATGAAGCCGGTCGGCCGATTGTTGATCCCAAATATGTACCAACTGCAGAAGGGAAAGAGTTTATTTGCCCCGGTTCGGTGGGGGGGAAAAACGGCTCCTATACCGCGGCCTATAGCCCGCTGACTCAGCTCATGTATGTGCCTACTGTTGAGAGCTGTTGGCAGATGACAAAATCGGCGTCTATCTTCATTAAGGGCATCCCGTTCTGGGGTGGTGGTCCGGGAAAAACACAAGGGGATGATGGATCTTCCTATGGCCACTTGTCAGCCATTGATCCGTCAACGGGTGAGATCAAATGGCGCTATCAAGATGCATATCCCATGATGGGCGGCGCGCTGGCTACTGCCGGTGGACTGGTCTTTACGGGAAATCTGGAAGGCCATGCATTGGCCTTTGACGACGCGACCGGTGAGCTACTGTGGAAATTCCAGACGGGTTCCTCTATGCGTGCCCAGCCCGTGACGTATAAAGCCGGGGGCCGGCAATATGTCGCGATTCCCAGTGGCGGCGGCGGTTTGGCCGTGACGCTGGTTGGCGAGCCACCACTCACGAGCAAGGGCAGCGCCCTGCTGGTGTTTGCGTTACCGGAGTAAGCTGGAGTGAAAACGCCATATATTTTCCTTCCCCCTTTCGGTTCTACTGAGGGGACTGCTTACCTCTCGCATCTGGAGGGGAGAGGCGCCCTAATGGCAAGTCTCTTTTTCTTTCTCTTTTTCTCAACAAATCCGGCGCAGTTGTTGGCTGCCGTATCGTCGCAGCTTCGTGTGTGCTTGCTGGAAAATAATCTGCCTTTTTCTACCCAGCAGGAAGAAAAAGGGTTTGATTTTGATGTGGCTCAGGCCCTTGCCAAGACACTGGGGCGAACGTTGATTCCCGTCTGGGTCAAACATGACGAACGCATTACCGAGGTTGACGAGAGTGATTTTCCGTTGTCTCGTCTGTCCAAAAACGAGTGTGACGCGATTTTGAGCGTGCCTGGCCAGGACGCAGTACGCGAGTCAACTCAGGTCACAGTGGGCCTAGCCTACTATGGGGCAGCCTTTGAACTCATCGGTCGCGAGGGCCAGACACCGGCTTCCTTGCAAGAGGTTGAGCAGCAGACAGTTGCGGTCCAAGCTCAAACTATTGCCGGCTTTATTCTTGAGTCTCTCAAGCTCCCCATGCAGACGTTTTTCTCAACCGAGCAAGCGTTAGAAGCACTCGCCCAGGAAGAAGCAGAACTCGCCTTCGTGTGGGGACCAACCGCGGGTTGGTACGCGAAGAACCATTCCGATGTGAAGCTGACATTTGCCACGGCTGATCCACTCTCGGTAGCGTGTTGGAACGAACATATTGCTACGCGCAAAGAGGATGAAGCCTTACGTGCAGACATTGACGCAGCGCTGCTCAAGCTGAGAAGTTCTGGGGATCTCAAGACTATTGCAGCGCGTTATGGGATTCCCTTTTACGCGCCATTTAAGAAGACGTATGACGTGTTGGACATGTTTAAACTTTCGCGCGAAGGGGCAAAGACAAAGAAATGAGGAGGAATATGAACGGCTTGTCCGGTGTTCTGTTGGCGAGCATCATTCTACTTGGCCCCCTTGCTCCTACGGTGGGTTACGCCGATGAGGTGCAGACGAATCCTTTTACGGGTGATGCGGCTGCCATTGCCGAGGGCGAAATGCTCTTTGAGGCGGTATGCGCGGGCTATTGTCATGTAAAGTCTGGTGCTGATCGGGATGGGAAATGCCCGAATTTATTTGATTGTGAATGGAAGAACGGCGAGGGCACGGACGCTGAAATGTTCCAAGTGGTGAGTGATGGTGTGCCAAAGACCGAGATGGTCGGCTTTGCCGGACAATTGCCGGATGATATGCTGTGGCAAATCCTTGCCTATGTTCGATCTGCCTCTCAGTGCCAAGCGGATGCTGCTGGAACGACCCCTGAAGCGGCGGCCGAAAAAGATGCTGTTTCGGCTCATGAGTAAGGAGCAGGCATGACAACCCTCTACCTGGTAAAGATGTTCCGCCGGAGTTTTTCAAAGATAATCTCCTTCGCTGTGTGCTTTTTGTCTCTTGCTCTTTCGTCTTCCGTTCTCGCCCAGCCGTTTGCTTACGTGACGCATGAGAAATCGAACGATGTCTGGGTTATCGATACCAAGACGGATGAGGTCGTGGCCAAAGTGGAAGTCGGCCAGCGCCCACGTGGAGTTGTGATCTCACCTGACAATAAACTCGTATATATTGCGAATGGGAACTCGAATGACGTCTCGGTCATCAATGCTGCGACGAATAAGGTGGTTGATAGACTTGCTGTAGGGATAGACCCCGAAGGCCTTGATCTCAGCCCGGACGGCAAACTGTTATACGTGGTCAATGAGAACGCAGGCGAGATGCGTGTCTTTGAGATCAGTTCAAAAACGCTTTTTGCTATTGTGACTGCGGGCATAGAACCCGAAACTGTGGTGCTCTCTCCCGACGGGCGTTTGGCAATAATCCCTAACGAAACGTCCCATGATGTGACAGTTGTCGATACAGCGAAAAGGAAAGTGCTTGCTTCTGTCAAAGTCGGGAAGAATCCGCGTGGTGTTGCATTTACGCCAGATGGAAGATGGGTGTATGTGAGCAATGAGCGAACCGGAACGGTGTCTGTTATTCGGACAACTGGATTGGCTGTTGCTAAGACGATCCAGATGGGCGAGCGTCCAGTGGGGATCTCGATTCTGCCCGATGGCTCAAAAATATATGTTGCCCATGGCCGATCAAACGATGTGCGCATTATTGATCCCAAAACGAATGCTGTCACCAAGACCATTCCGATTGAAGGCAAGCGTGTGTGGTGGACGGCGCTGACGCCGGACGGAAAGAAACTGTATGCGACAGCCGGTCGGTCTAATACGGTTGCGGTGATAGACACCACAACTGATACCGTGCTGAAAATGGTAGACGTTGGTGACCGGCCATGGGGAGTGGCAGTTTCAAGGTAAGAGCGAAAGGGTGCACTGTTCTCTCTCTGGGAGAGAACGTAAAATAAGGTAGGGGCGCGACATGCTGCGACCCTACTATTTGAAGAAAGAGAGAGGAATGTAGAATTTTAGGCCGCTTCAACCGCCGCTCGAACGAGGGGCTCTAACTCACCACGTGAATGCATTTCTTGGATAATATCGCTGCCACCAACGAACTCGCCATTCAGGTAGACCTGAGGAACGGTTGGCCAGTTGGAATACCGTTTGATTCCGTCCCGAATGGAGGGATCCTGCAACACGTCGACCGTCTCATACGGGACGCCGAAAGAGTCAAAGATTTGAATTGTTGC
>CAZXFE010000123.1:0-11404 GCA_964639795.1 uncultured Enterobacteriaceae bacterium
ACGGGTATAAGCGCACCGCGCAGCAGCTTTCCTCCGCACACAGGTCATGTTGCCGAAGCATTTCGTCCCCCCCTCCTGGTTCTGCTCGACCTGCGCGTTTGAGGATGGCCGTCGCTTCATGCGGTCACAAAATACGAAAATATGGGTTCACTAATACGGTTCTGATACCGGTTTGATATATTTGAAAAAATGGCTGCCCGCATGCGCATCTCGCAACTTTTCGGCCTACTTTAAGTAGCTTTTCAGTGAGTCGCCCGGTTTGAACTTCATGAGGTTGAGTACAACGACCGGCCCCGTATCTAGATCCTCAGGTTGAACTTCGTCCAGTTTCGCAATCGGATTAGGATCCATTCTCGTTTCCTCCTATCGGCAAAACTACAACTAGGCTACCTACATAAAATAGGCAAACACGGCAACTTCTTGTAAGCTCACTCTGAATACGAAATAGTTCCTCAGACTCCCAGCAGAAGTTCTTCCGCTCACCCGGGGCCGCACGGACGATTTATGAGACTTCCTAAGGTTTCGGTGGAGATCCTGCAGGAATCGGGAGAAGGCCAGCGCCTCGAACTCTCGAACATCGCGTTCTTGACTGCAAAAGGGATTCATGACGATATCCAGTCTCTGATCATGTCGTCTTTGGGAGGTGAGAATGGCAAGCTTTGTGAGTGTCGGCCAGCCAGCCGGCCACATAGAAGGACCGTCGAAGGTAACGGGACAGGCCCGCTATACGGCGGATGTAACACTACCCGAACTGTTATATGGCAAATGCCTGCGCAGCCCGTTTCCGCACGCGCGGATCGTTTCGATTGACACGTCTCATGCAAGAACGTTGCCTGGCGTCCACGCAGTAATTACGGGGGCCGATCTCCCCGATCGTCGTATTGGTCGCTTCTTTTTAGACATGCCAGTGCTCGCGCGTGACGTGGTCCGTTTCGTAGGTGAAAAGGTGGTCGCGGTTGCTGCGGAATCAATGGATATTGCCGAGGAAGCACTCACGCTTATCGACGTTGAATATGATGAGCTTCCCGCGGTCTTCGACCCAGTCGAGGCCATGCAAGACAACGCCCCTCCTGTGCATACTGATACCAGCACCTACACGCATCCACCGATTCCAGATTTTGTCCATCCAGGCGACGACCGCCTCTTCCCGGACATACCGAATGTCGTCTCTCAAGTGCTCTATTCCCACGGTGATATCAAAGCAGGCTTTGCTCAAGCTGATAGAGAATTCACCCATACCTTTACGATACCTCCGGTGCACCAAGGCTATATCGAACCCCATGCCAGCGTTGTCCAGATCGAACCGGACGGAAAGGTCAATGTCTGGATTTCCAATAAGACACCATTCGTCGCACGTGGCCAGCTTGCAGGAGCCTTTGCTCTTACCGAAGAGCAGGTGTGTGTGAATACGACACCCATTGGCGGAGACTTTGGTGGCAAGGGATCATTAATGGACAGCGTAGTGTGCTACCACCTGGCCAGAACTTCTGGACGGCCAGTAAAGATGGTCATGACCTATACCGAGGAGTTGTTAGCTGGCAATCCACGGCACCATGCGGTAATTACGCTTCGGACTGGTGTCGACGCAAAAGGTCATATTCTCTCACGCAAGGCCATGCTTGTCTTTAGTTGTGGTGCCTATAGCGCATTCACACCATTACACACGGTGCATGGCAGCGTCCACGCAGCAGGCCCATATCGCATGCCAAACGTGGAGATCGAAGTATTCCGCGTGTACACCAACTCCGTTCCTGCCGGGCATATGCGTGCGCCGGGCGCTCCGCAGATTGTGTTTGGAGTCGAGTGTCATATGGACCTCATCGCCCAAGAACTGGGACTTGATCCTTTGGAGTTTCGCCTACGCAATACATTAGTAGAAGGTGATACAGCTCCGCTGGGAGAGAAGTGGAATAAAATTCGCTGTAAAGAAACCTTAGAAGCCGCAGCGAAGGAAGCTGGTTGGGGTACGAACAAAGCACTCAATGTTGGACGTGGCATCGGTATGTATGACCGTGAGCCAGGAGCATTTGGCCCATCAAGTGCCACGCTGAGCATCGACGTTGATGCAAAATTCACATTAATGACCGGTGCGGCGGACACAGGCACTGGTTCATACACGGTGCTGCAACAGGTCGTTGCAGAAACATTGCGGGTTCCGATGGAAAGTGTGTCCGTCGTTCAAGGAGATACGGACACCGCAAGTTGGGAAGTCGGTGCAGGTGGGAGCCGTCTGACGCATATGGCGGGCCAAGCCGCGCTGGCTGCCGTAGAAAAACTTAAAGACGGACTAGGTCACTTTGCCGCACAGCATATGGAGGGTCCGCCCGATCAAGTTCAATATCAACAGGGCGGTTTCGTGAATGCAAATGGCCAGCGGCTAGAGTTGAACACGCTCATGGCGGTACTCGCGGAGCACAGCAAATTGCCACTGAGCTACACTGGCGAATACCTGGCCCCAAACGGCGTCGATGTGACCTCCTACTGCGCACAAGTTGCGGAAGTCGAAGTTGATCCGGTCACCGGCCAAGTGACACTCAAAAAGCTAACGACGGCACATGATGTCGGGACGATCCTCAATCCGCTCACCCACCAGGGCCAGATCGAAGGCGGCGCAGTTCAGGGGGTTGGGCACGCTCTCACCGAGCATTTGATCATACAAGATGGCGCTGTCACAAATTTACACCTAGGGGACTACAAACTCCCGACCGCAATGGACATTCCGGAGTTAAAAACAGCCTTGGTGGAAAGTGACACCGGGCCGGCTCCGTATGAAGGAAAGGCCGTCGGCGAGCATAGTAATGTTGCCGTTCCGGCCGCAGTCGCAAACGCGGTCTATGATGCAGTCGGCGTAAGACTTATGGATCTGCCGATTACAGCAGAAAAAGTCTACGCTGGGCTAGGAAAAAAAGAGAGAAGCGCATGAAGACCATACACCTCCACGTCAACGGAAAATATGTAGAACGGGAAGTGCCAGACAACACGCTCCTTATCGACCTCCTACGTAAAGACTTGGACCTGACCGGAACCAAAGAAGGCTGTAGTGTCGGCGTGTGTGGTGCCTGTTCTGTCCTCGTCGATGACAAGCTGGTCAGTAGCTGTCTAGCTTTGGCCGTTACCGCCGACGGTTGCCGGGTCATGACAATCGAAGGACTTAAAGAAGGTGATGCCCTCCATCCACTCCAAAAAGCCTTCATCGCTTACGGAGGCTTTCAGTGTGGTATCTGCACTCCGGGTCAAATCATCTCGGCCAAAGCGCTCTTGGACGAAAACCCGAATCCGACTAGAGGCGAAATTCAGAAATGGATGATGGGCAATCTCTGTCGCTGTACGGGCTATTATAAGATAATTGAATCTATCCAAGCAGTGGCGGACGGAAAGGTGACGGCATGATTGCGTTTGAATACGTCGAGCCTGAAAGTCTCGAAGAAACACTAGCATTGCTGGAGCAGCACGGTGACGATGCCAAGGTTTTAGCCGGAGGAACCGGCCTCATTAACCTGATGAAGCAACGCCTAGTGCAGCCCGAGTTCGTCATAGGCCTGCGTAAGCTCGCAACCATCCCAGAGCTGATGCAGATTCAAGCCAATGGGGAATGCACTATCGGCGCATTGTGTTCGCATCATGCAATAGAAACTTCGCCCCTCATTAAACAACAGCTTCCGCTTTTGGCGGAAACTTTTCCCCACGTAGCCAGCGTCCGGATTCGAACCTCAGCGACGATCGGTGGTTCATTAGCCCATGCAGATCCGAGTCAGGACCCCCCCCCAGCTCTACTCGTACTAGATGCTTGGGTGCATGTCCAATCGAGTAAAGGCGCGCGAGATATTCAGCTGAGTAATTTTTTCTCAGATTATTATGAAACCGAGCTAGAACCAGAGGAACTGATTACGCACATCGTCATCCCCGCCCACCCGACCAACACCGGCACGGCCTTCCTTAAATTCCTTCCCCAGACTCACGATGATTACGCTACAGTCGCGGTTGCCGCACGGATCACCCTAGACGGCGATACAATTTCTCAGGCGCGCATTGCTCTTGGAGCGGCAGGGCCTACCCCTATTCAGGCAAAGGCGGTTGAAGCGGCCTTGCAAGGCCAATCGGTCAGCGACACAACCATTCATGAGGCTTCAACATTGGTTGCGGGCGAGGTAGACCCGATCGGGGATTTCCGAGGTTCACCGAAATACAAGCGTGATATGGCCGTTGTCTTTGTCGAACGTACTATCAAACAGGCCGTGACCCAAGCGAAAGAAACAAACGCATGAACTTCGAGCATACTTGCACCGTTCCCGTTAGCCGCGCAACTCTCTGGGATTTCCTTATGGATGTTCCTAAAATGGCGACCTGCGTACCCGGCGTAAGCGATGTCGCTGCGGCGGACGCCGATCAATACACTGGCCGCATGAGAATTAAATTTGGCCCCATTCGTTTGACCCTCAACGGGGAGTTATGGATTGAAGAGCGCGATCAGCCGAACTGGAGAGCGACAGGCAAAGCCGAAGCCAACGACCGGCGTGTCGGAGGCGGAGTTCATATCAATGCCGAGCTGAATTTAATTGAACTTGATAGCACACAAACCGAACTTGCCATACAAACCGAAGCCCGCCTTATGGGTAAGCTTGGCGAGTTTGGTCAAGCGGTCATCCGTAAAAAGGCCGATAACATCGTCGCGGAGTTTGCGCTAAATATTGCGGCGCGATTTGCGGAATAGTCGAGCCTTTATCCTCATTCTTCGAGGAGGCGGGCAACTAACACGACAGGATCTCGGCGAGTTACTACCATCAAAGATAAAATCACGGCGGCACTATTTTGACTTGTCACGGACTGGAGGGACCTGAGGTGTCAGTCGGCCTTATACAACCATCCGCTCCGGCACCGGCATCCCGTGGCGTCAGAGGTCACCAGCGGTGAGGCCACAAACGTCCCAGGCCTCAATACTCTCGATTTCGTCTGGAACCGTGACACGCGAAGGTTGGAGAACAGGTAGCAACCACGGTCAAAGGAGGGGAATATGAACCGAGCATTGCCGTTTTCCCCTTACTCGTGCGGAATCTGACGATTAAACGCAGCGTTGCGAAAAATCTGGCTGCGTTGCCGAAAGATGCCAAAGACGTGCTGCGCTCTTCATACTCGAACTAACCACTACACCTTCGCCCCACGGGTCTGAAAAGTTGAAGGGTTACCAGCGGACGTATCGTATGCGTGTCGGCGACTATCGTATTGTCTATGAAGTCGCGAGAGATGTCCTAATAATTATTGCGGTCAGACATAGAAAAGACATTGACAGTGATCTCGATTAGTCGCTGACGGACCAGCGTCTCTCGGCCCTTAAGGGATTCGTATCCTCACCAACTGGCACAGCACTTCTAGCGTTTCCTCTCAGTAGGCAGCCAATGGGATGTGTGTTCAAGATAGAGCTGGCTTCTCACTTCGCGGTATGCGAATCTCTTCAACCATGTCTTGGACTTCTTGCGGCGGTGGGCTGGTACGAGACGAGATGGCGAGAGCAACGCCAAAATTGATCAACATGCCAACCCCACCAATGCCTTCGGGAGAGATGCCCCACAGCCAGTGATCAGCCGTATTGGCTTCGGGGTGTACAAATTTGAAATATATAATATAAGCGGTGGTGAAACTCATTCCGGTGATCATCCCGGCGATTGCCCCGCCTCGGTTCATACGTTTGGAGAAAATTCCTAAGACAATGGCCGGGAAGAAGCTCGACGCAGCCAAACCGAAAGCAAAGGCCACGACTTGGGCCACAAACCCAGGCGGATGAACGCCGAAATAGCCCGCAATAATCACCGCTACTGCCGCCGAGAACCGTGCATAGCGCAACTCCTGCTTTTCAGTGATATTTGGGCGGATCACCTTTTTCATGAGGTCGTGTGAGACCGACATCGAAAGGACAAGCAGTAATCCGGCCGCTGTGGACAGGGCAGCCGCCAGACCACCAGCCGCAACGAGTGCAATGATCCAGGCTGGGAGCTGAGCAATTTCCGGATTGGCCAGAACAATGATATCGCGGTCGATGCTCAGTTCGTTTCCGTTCCAGCCCTGGGTCGTAGCACGTTCGGCAAATGCTGGATTCTGATCATTATAATATTGGATGCGGCCATCCTGATTCTTATCGGAAAAGCGAATCAGGCCGGTTCCTTCCCACTTTGAGAACCAGTCCGGAACGTTTGCGTATTCGGTGTTGTGAACGCTGGTTAAAAGATTGATACGTGCAAATGCCGCGACGGCAGGAGCGGTCGCGTACAAGATGACAATGAACAATAGGGCCCAGCCCGCCGAGATACGTGCATCTTTCACTCTAGGAACCGTAAAAAAGCGGGTAATGACATGCGGCAGACCTGCCGTACCAGCCATCAGCGACAAGGTAATAAAAAAGACGTCGATAATTGTTTTACTGCCCCGGCCGGTATACGCGGCAAAACCGAGATCCTGACTCAATCCGTCAAGCTTATCGAGCAGAAAGATCCCTGGCTCCGCATGCAGTTCGGCGCCAAAACCAATTTGGGGCAGCAGCGTATCGGTCAGCAGCAGAGAGATAAAAAAGGTGGGCAGCATATAGGCGAAGATCAGCACACAGTATTGAGCAACCTGAGTATAGGTAATGCTTTTTTGTCCGCCAGTCACGGTGTAGATGAATACGATGACCATGCCGATGACCACGCCCCATTCAACTGGCACTTCTAAAAAACGGGCAAACACGACCCCGACACCGCGCATCTGACCAGCCACATACGTAAACGAGACAAAGATGGCGCACACGAGGGCGACGACCCGCGCAGTCTGCGAGTAATACCGTTCGCCAACAAAATCCGGCACGGTGTATTTGCCGAACTTCCGCAAATACGGGGCAAGCAACAGGGCTAAGAGCACATAGCCCCCCGTCCAGCCCATCAGATACATGGCGCCATCACGCCCCAAGAAGGACATTAGGCCAGCCATCGAGATAAACGACGCCGCACTCATCCAACCAGCGGCTGTGGCCATGCCGTTGGCCACGGGCCCGACCTGTGTGCCGGCCACATAAAAATCGCTCATCGACTCAGCCTTGGCTCGCCAAGCGATGCCAATATAGAGCGCAAACGAAAGACCAACGATGATGAATGTCCAAGTTTTGATTGGATCAGCCGCGAGCATGTCCATCACTGGGCCGTCCCTTCGCTACTCGCATCTTGTTCGTATTCATTTATTTCTTGTTCTTCTAGGGCATAGGCACGGTCCAAACGGTTCATCAGCCACACGTACACGAAGATCAGGACGACAAAGATATACAGCGAACCCTGTTGAGCCATCCAAAAGCCAAGGCGGAAGCCGCCCATGCGGATTTGGTTCAGCTCGTCAACGAGGACTATCGATACTACAAAAGAAACTATGAACCAGACGGTCAATAAGGCCGCGACGAAGATGAGATTCTTACGCCAGTAGGCACGCCGATGTGTCTCAGACAAGGAGTCATTTTTCATTTCGGCAGGCTAGCATAATCGTGGCCGCTGTGTTTATGGCCTGCATGTACGGAGGCATTACTTCCGGGCATCGTGGTGCAAATGGGAGCATGACCAGTCAAATATCTTCTCATCAGATTTAGGGGCAGTGGAGCTGTAGCCTGGACGAAACGAAGTGAAATCTGGGAATTCCCCGCTTTAATTTCCTTCCTTATACGAGAAAAATTCTCGCAGCAATCGCTTCAATCCTGTTTCCATCTCCCAATGGTAAAAGGCTAGGACGAGGGTACCTATTTCCTACTTCATACGAGCGAAAGTGGACCTAGCCTCTTCCAAACACCTATATTTCATATCCTTACGTTGCCGACCACGCGAACCCCGCGCGCATCTGCCGTCCAGCCAGTATTTCTAGCCCTCGCCATGTCCTAAGTCCTTGTTTTTTCAAGAGCGGGAAAGACCCTGACAGATTTATATGTACAGTAGATTAAAATCCTTAGATTGAAATCCTTGCACCGTTAGGCCCGTTTACGGCTCACACCTTCAAGAACCGTCCCAGGTCCGCGCTGCGGAAACGGGAGCAGACATCACCGCATGAGTATTAAAATGAAACGACGATTGCAACTGACGCGATTTGACTGCTCCTACGGTGTCCACAAAAGTGTACGTTTATAATGCTCGCGCTTTTCGCCCGGTCATCTAGTGATGCAATTGCACCTGGCGAACGCCACTACATTTCGCACATATCGCGGACCGAGCCGGGCGAGTTCCTTCGCTCAACTTCGGGTACCAGACCAGCCCAACACACCGGCTTCCTCTTGACACGTATACGGCTTCTCCATACCAAGGCAAGCGTTCTTACCGGAGGTGCCCAAAGGGGGAAAACGGGAAGTCGATGTGAATCCGGCGAATTCCCGCCACTGTGAAGGGGAAGCCTCTCTCACCTATGTCCCTGCCCGCAGGAGCGGGTGGGAAGACTGCTGAGAAGCACTGGGGTATAAGCCGCCGAACACCGAAGCCAGGAAACCTGCCTGAGGAGCTAAACCAGTCTCTTCCTGAAGAAAGGGAAAGGTTCTCAGGATGCTAGAACAACCCTTTGCTTTCTTTTCCGGGAGTAGAGGGTTTCTAATTGTCCCCTTCTCCCAACCAGTGTCGTCTGTACATTTGTTATGCCTGTCGTTTCCACCCAGACTCCGTATTCCGTCATCCACCTACCGCACGTGAGTGGTCAATGGGGCAAGGACAGTTATAAGTGTAGCAGGCATTTTGGTCGGCCCCGGCAGCCGCGACCCACAGGGGGTGGAGGAGTTTCGGCACTTTGCCGCACGGGCTCACGAAGTTTTGGCCGGCGAGATATTAGGAACCTGCTTTCGAGGGATTGCGGACCCCGCGATCTTGGACATCATCGAGCGCTGCGTCCCGCAAGGGGCACCCAGGCGACGCTCCTGGCGCTTTTTTTGGTGCCGACCGGTCATCAAAAGAACGACGTGCCCAGCGCGGGACATGTGGCACGGCGGCGCAACGTCCTTGATGAACGATTGGAGGAGCGCGTGCTGGAAACCGAGCAACAAACGTCGGCGCACAACCGGGAATAGACAACTGTTCTACCCGTCGGCCAGGGCGTAACGGACCCCGATGGGAATACCGAGGTATTCAAGATCGGACGCCTCCTGTTGGAAAGCCGCGGCTATGGCTGGGTCGAGGCGTGTTTTGTCAGTCTGGTCCGTCCAGGTGTTCCGGAAGGGATTACCCGTTGTGTCACCTTAGGAGCGAAACGCGCCATGGTGGTTCGCGATTCCCTTTTCGCCGGGACCCTGGTGAAACATATCGTCGAACAGACGTAGGCCCAAACGAACGTGTTCCCTGAGGTAGCGTTACTGAACGCGCGCCAGCTGAAGGAGCATCTTTATTATTATCATTGACAACGCACCCACGGCGCTGTTCGCACTCCTGGGCTTGGTAGAAGGGCAGCGAGTACAACCTGGGCTTTTTATCGGCGTGTCGGTCGGCTTTGCGGGTGCGGTCGTGTCCAAAGCCACCCTGATGGCAATGGAGCACCGCCCTGGATTGCACCCCAGGGGCAGAAGGACCGCAGCGCGGTCACGGGATCAATTGCGAACGCCCTGTTGTT
This sequence comes from uncultured Enterobacteriaceae bacterium, assembly GCA_964639795.1. Taxonomy (GTDB): domain Bacteria; phylum Desulfobacterota; class Binatia; order Bin18; family Bin18; genus Bin18. The sequence goes on from CAZXFE010000123.1 coordinate 9,586, forward strand.
GGCCGCAGAACGGGATGGTAAGAGGTGCCGAGGGTATGCTGACGTCTGCTCTAACCCCCAATTAGTTTGTGTGTCAAACATTTCTGAGTTAAGGAGGAACATCATGTCCTTGTCGAGTCATCCCACGAAAGTCGACTCAGGCGCCGCCGGTACTGTTCTGCTCTTACTCTTGCCGCCGACATCTGCTTTTGCGCACCACGCTATGGGAGGTGAGCTGCCTGTAACGCTCCGGGATGGTTTGCTGTCTGGTTTTGCGCATCCTGTTCTTGGATTAGACCATTTCGCCTTTCTTCTGGCGGTCGGGCTACTCGCTTCGGCGACGTCGACGTCCTTTCTGTCTCCGCTGGTTTTTGTCGGCGCGACCCTTTGCGGCACCGCCATACACCTGGCGAGCATTGATCTGCCTCTGGCCGAACTCTTCGTGGCCTGCTCCGTGGTCGTTGTAGGAGCCTTGCTCTTAATCTGCAGACGACTTGCGGCTATTCCTCTTGTTGGGGCATTTGCTCTCGCCGGAATCTACCACGGATACGCCTACGGCGAATCAATCGTCGGAGACGAACGGAGCGCGTTAATCGCGTATCTTGTTGGGCTTGCAGCCGTGCAATTCGTCATCGCAATTGGCGTTATTGGTGGGATGCGTGCCCTTGAGAACAGAGCGACACATCTACCACCCTATGGCCTACACGTAGGCGGCGCTCTTGTGACCTCGATAGGCCTCTTTTTCGTTGCTAGGAACCTACTCTAAGTGACAGCCGGTGTTTGGGGTAAGAACGGCAATGGCTCGCGAGGTCACATCTACTGCTCCCGCTGCCGACACGGCTGCAATTGTTCCGCTACGGGAATAAGAAGGACAGCGGACAAGCTATACCACGGGCGTCTGTGCAGCAGCCGGGATCTAATCGCTGCTGGACAAGGCTGCCCAAGTCGACTTTGTGCTTTTTCTTTACAGCCCCGCAAGCCAGAGACCTACCCGGCAGCTCGCGCAAACTCACAGGATCGTGCTCCGCCATAAGGATCCACATACACCGGTAGGCATCGTAACCAATGCCTACCGTGTGGGACGAAACATCTCCCTCACGAACGTGGAGCAGATGCTGGTGCACGCAATAGACATGCGTACGGTCATCGTTGTTGGCAATGCCGAAACCTCTGTCCTAGGAGATCGGATGGTCGCTCCAGGCGGGTATCGGCGGGATCACCCGTGCCGATGCGTAAGAAGAAACGTTTGCCGGTACTGCTAGCCAACCTCAGGCGGAGACGGCAACTCATGGGCCACAAAGTATTGAATAACGCTCTGGGGAGTGATCAATCCAACCACCCGGCCTTGGCGTATAACCGGTAGATGATGAATTCTATGTTCACGCAAGAGCTGTACGACGTGGTCGGCAGGTGTAAATTCATCAACAGTCACTATATTCGAGGTCATCAGACCCTGGACGGCAGCATTGTTCGGACTCGTACCAAGCAAGGCGCCGAGCAGGTCGCTCTCGGTCACAATACCGACAACACTGCCTAGGGAATCGGAAACCGGCAGTCCACTGATTTCTGCTCGCGCCAATTCTCGGGCAGCCTCGGCCAAGCTCGTCTCAGGCGAGACAACCACATCATTAGGGGTCATGAGTTGTCGGGCGTGCCCTTTCATTAGCACCTCCGCTCTTCCCACCTTCGTGTGATTTGGTCGAACGCCGACATTGTGACACACTCTTGCATTCTGGTCGAGCTTGGGACCTCGCTGCCGGCTGGCGCTCTCAAATACTAAACTAAATCGGGACGAACACTTTCCACTTTTACGGCCTTGAACTCTAACCAACGACAAGAA
>CAZXFE010000124.1:0-5085 GCA_964639795.1 uncultured Enterobacteriaceae bacterium
CAAGGCGGCAACACAACGGTTTGATTAAATCGAGTTCAGCTAGTTTATCCCGCGTTCCTTGCAAGAAGAGCATGGGCACTTTCACGTCGGCCAGGTGCACGCCGCGATCGCTCGAAGGCCTGCCTGGCGCGTGCAATGGAAAACCGAAGAAGACCAGTCCTTGGACTTGTGGAATACGGCCTTCAGCTGCAACGAGCGAAGTAATTCGTCCGCCCATCGATTTTCCACCAGCAAAGAGGGGCAGGCCTTTTGCCGTTTCTGTGGCGGTCTCAACAGCGGAGCAAATCGTTTCCATCAATGTCGCCCGTGAATCCGGACTCCTCTTACCCTTCTCTATAAACGGAAACTGATACCGAAACGTGGCAATCCCGCCTGCGGCGAGTAGGTCTGCTGTTGCCTGCATAAAGGGATGGCGCATGCCTGCCCCTGCGCCATGACCAAACACCAGTAAACTGCGGGCGGCTTTAGGCTGCAGGAGCAGAGCCGAGACTGGACCTGCTTTTTCCGTTGTGGGTATTTGAAGCTCACGAAGCTGTGTTGCCATACTGGTTTATTTCTTTTTCTGCTGCTGGGCCTTGAGGATTTTTGCCCAGGTGTCACGCAAGGTCACGGTACGGTTGAAAACTGGGGCACCTGGAGCGGAATCGCCTGTGTCAACACAAAAATAGCCTTGCCGCTCAAATTGAAATCGAGCGCCTGGTTCAGCGTCGGCCAGGCCCGGCTCTAGTTTGCAATCAGTTAGCACTTCGAATGAGTTGGGATTCAGATGGTCGGTGAACTTTTTGCCGTCTTCAACATTGTCAGGGTCAGGCTTGGTAAAAAAATGATCGTACAGCCGAACTTCTGCGCTCATGGCCTGCTCAGCGGAAACCCAATGAATAGTGGCTTTCACTTTGCGATCCGCAGCCGGTCCGCCGCGGCGTGTATCTGGATCGTAGGTGCAGTGGACTTCTACGACCTCGCCGTTTTCATCCTTCACGACACCGACACATTTGACAATAAAGGCGTACCGAAGACGCACTTCACCATCAGGAGCCAGGCGAAAGAATTTTTGTGGTGGGTCTTCATGGAAGTCTGCACGCTCGATGTAGATCACGCGCGAGAACGGGATCTTGCGCGTACCTGCACTCGGATCTTCCGGATTATTGACTGCGTCTAGCTCTTCAACCTGGCCTTCGGGGTAGTTGTCTATCACTACACTTAGCGGACGTAATACCGCCATGACCCGTGGGGAGGTTTGGTTCAGCTCTTCGCGGATGCCGTGTTCAAGCATGGCATAATCGACTGTGCTGTTTCGTTTGGCCACGCCGATCCGTTCACAGAAGGTCAGGATCGACTTCGAGGTATAACCCCGGCGCCGAAGACCGGCCAAAGTAGGCATGCGCGGATCATCCCAGCCGCTGACATGTTTGTCAGTCACCAAGGCGAGCAGCTTGCGTTTGCTCATGACCGTATACGTCAGATTCAGGCGTGCAAATTCGATTTGCTGGGGATGGCTCGAGACGGGAAGTTCATCTAGGACCCAATCATAGAGTGGGCGGTGATCTTCGAATTCCAGGGTGCACAACGAATGCGTAATGCCTTCAATGGCATCGGACAAACAATGTGTAAAGTCATACATCGGATAGATACACCACTCCTCTCCGGTCCGATGATGCGGGGCTTTGAGAATGCGATACAGGGTTGGATCGCGCATAGTGATATTGGGCGAGGCCATGTCGATTTTGGCGCGTAGGACGTGGCTAACTTCTTCGAACTCGCCTGCGCGCATGCGCGCAAACAGATCCAGATTCTCTTCAACCGATCGGTTACGATAGGGACTGTCCTTGCCCGGCTCTGTCAGCGTGCCACGATAGTGTCGGGTCTCGTCCGGGCTCAGGCTACAGATGTAGGCTTTGCCGTCTTTGATCAGCTGCACTGCATAGTCGTAGAGCTGTTCGAAATAGTCTGAGGCGTAGTATTCGCGCTCGTCCCAATCAAACCCCAGCCACTTTACGTCGCGCTTAATCGATTCGATATAATCGACGTTTTCCTTGGTCGGATTGGTGTCGTCGAAGCGCATATTGCAGGTGCCGCCGTTTTCGAGCGCCACGCCAAAATTCAGGCAGATCGACTTGGCATGGCCGATATGCAAATGTCCATTCGGTTCCGGAGGAAAGCGCGTGGCGACTTTGCCGCCGTGCTTGTTGGTTTTGAGGTCTTCGGCAATGATAGTGCGAATGAAATCGGTTGATTGGGCGGTGTCAGTCGTTGCCATACGTGAGCGTCCTTGCTTGAGCGTTCTCCTGAGCTATGTGAGGCTATCTGAATAGGCGTGGATCGAATGTAAAAGGCCTTGGCTTGTGCATTGTTAGTTGACTGAGATACGGATGGATAGGGTTTATCAAATAATTATATTCTTCGGGAATGATAACAGACGGGACCCGAAGAAGGAGACTTGTCGCACGCTGACACCACTCTGTTCCTAGCTGTTGAAGCGGTACGGGAGCAGAAGTCTTCCACCAATTCGTAGGAAGCGATTCACTGTGAAACTCCTCAATTCGTAGCCCGTCAGAGACTTCTATCGGGATTGAGACAAGGTCTTTTGGAGCAACATCAAGATCCATATGACGCACAATCTCTAACGCAGCAAGAGCGAGGGTGCCGGCAGTATATGCGACAGCCGTTCCCGGGACATTCCAGCGGCCCTCGTATAGCCGTGCGCCTTCTCCATCAGGTGGAGGTGCTGAGCACTCCTGCCGGCAGAGTCGCTAAACGACCACTAGCTAAAGATTCTGTGATCGATCCGCCCCAAGATTGTTGCTACTTGTCTAGCCCCTATATCGGTGTCGAGCAGACTCAGCGGTGTTTCTCCACTCAACGCTCTATTAGGACGGTCAAGCCAGTGTCTCGCCTTTTCGAGAGAGCCTAGAGTGTGGACCGCCGTCTGCGTTGCGCGAGCGGGTCGGTACAGTCTATCGGATTCGACTGCATTCAGTATCCTTTGCGCTTTCCGACGAGTGAGTGTCCGATGGGCAATGCCTATGACGCCAGTGAGTGACTCTTTTGTGCAACCCAAGGCGTGAGCGACGGCTTCGAGCGTGCCAAAAGGGAGCCCCTCGCGTAAAGAATCTCGCATGTCTCCGCTCCCTGTAATAGCTCGCTTTAGGGTTATTTTTCCTCTCAGCAGGGCGGCTACATTCGGTGTCGAGTCTGTTTGTAAGACTGCCATATTGCAGTATTATGTTGCCATATGGCAGTCTTATATTGCCATATGGCAATATAAGCAAGTGGCCGGTACAGCCTAGTCCAAAAATGTGCCGCGCTAATAGTCTTGAACTGCCTACATTATTTCCGCTTTGGTGTTCATGACAAAAGGTCCATACCAGGCGACGGACTCATTCAATGGCCTTCCTGCAAGAATGAGACAGCGCGCTGGCGCCTCGGCCGTGTCGACACCGATGGTATCTCCATAAGAGAGGACGGCGACGGTGTGCTTTTCTACTGCTCGGCTGGTGTGCCCCTCCTGCGCCGAAACACCCTTCGCCTTCGCAGACATAACGGCACGCCGTATGGCCTGGGGTGACTGGCTGTTCGAAAGTCGAGTGCGGGGGAATGGGAGCGTCAAGATAAATGGGATCGGTAGCAATACCGCGGATGGCTCCGCCGCCGCCCTCGCTCTCACCAGCGAGTCTGTGAATCTTCGTGCCATCCGCGCGCTCGACTTTGGGCACGTCTTCCGGATGTAGGTCTTGGTAGCGTGGTAGCGTCATTTTGTCTTTGGCGGGTAGATTAACCCATAGCTAGACACCCCACAGGAGTCCGTTCTCTTGCTTGGGCATTTCTGAGTGGATAATGCCTCGGCCAGCGGTCATCGACTGAATGCTTCCTGGGCCAAGATTGCCTTCATTGCCTTTGTGGTCTTTTTGTTGCATGAAGCCCGCCAGCAACTAGGTCACGGATTCAAAGCCGCCGTGCGGATGGTCGGGAAAACGGGCTATATAATCCGACCGCTCGTCAGAATTAAACTCGTCCGGCAATAAGAATGGGTTGAGGGTGTCCAAGGCTGGAGAGCGGAGACTGCGGCTCAAGCGTACATCAGCGCCGTCGGAAGTGTCTTAAGCCTTGACTGTTTTCACAACAGGCCGTATGCGTTGACTCATGTCGTGTTCTCTTATGGTATGGACGACTCAGGTAGACGAAAAATGCGCAAAGCTGTGTCTCGCAGAAGGTTCTGTTTTGATATTGGCCTGAGCTGAAGCTCATTGATTTCCTTGGTGGCGCGCTCGGGATCGATGACGGGCCAGTCAGTTCCAAACACGACTTTGTCCTTGCCCCACGTATTGATGAAGTGGATGAACGGCTCAGGCCAGTGACGCGGGGCATAGGCATCTGAACCGATGTAGACATTTTCGTGTTTCCAGGCCACGGAGATCATTTCTTCGGTCCACGGATATCCGATGTGAATGCCAATCAAGACGAGTTCCGGGAAGTCAATGGCGATTTGGTCCAGTGTGATAGGACGACCGACACTCGGCAGAATGCGCTTCCGCTGATAACGCAAACAATGCCCGACCTGCATCATGATCGGAATGTCAAGCTCGCAACACTTGGCGTACAGAGGGTAATAGCGGGCTTGATCCGGCGCCAGCCCAAACCAGTGTGGGTACAGATGCGCGCCGACGAAGCCATACTCTTCGACCGCCTGTTCCAGGTCACGCAGGCTTTGCATGCCACGTGTTGGATCAACGCCAGCTAGGCCCGAGAAGCGGTTGGGATATTTCTGACACATTTCCGCAACGCGTTCATATGAAATCTCAAACGAACCCTTGATGCGCATATCACCTGCGCGGACGGCGATGAGCAGCGAACGCTGGATGCCGGCTCGGTCCATTTTCTCTAAATAGGTTTCTATCGGGACTCCAGACCGTAGCTCCTCGGGAAAGCGGACCTGGTTTAGGAAATGCTCGTCCACTCCGGTTTGGCCGCTTTGTACCTCTTGGGGCGTGAAGAGATTGCATACAACGTCGATAGCACCGTCCATACTCTTGTTGTTTCCTTCTTCCTTGCTTGCTCTCTTGTGTCCTCATGATGATGTGCCGCATT
>CAZXFE010000124.1:5095-5569 GCA_964639795.1 uncultured Enterobacteriaceae bacterium
ATTGCACACAACGTCGATAGCGCCGTCCGTACTCATAGTGTTTTTCTTCCTTGGTTGCTCTCTTGTGTCTTCGCGATGATGTGCCCGATTCGTTTCGTCAGGGGTAGGGATGCGCCATCGTCGCTGTGTGGGGAAAGGGCAGCCACAGGGGCCTTCAGAGGAAGGCCAACCTTTCGTTACACTCAATTCCACTTCGCATCTCTGTATCATACCCAAAGATAAAATCCATTTTACACCTGCATGAAAAAAGCTCTAGGGAGCGCTTTCCCCTTTTCTTTATGAGACAGGTTGTGACGGCGACATCCACAGTTGAGGGCGGGGACGTATGAAGTCTTGTCGACTATTCAAGATTGCACGACGTGCCTATTTACAAATTCCGTGGCGATCATCCCGTTCTGTTAGAGGGCCAGCGGCTCCTGGCCGTTCATCTCCTCCAGGGCCATGCGGACCGAATCTCATCCTCGCGAGGTGACT
>CAZXFE010000124.1:5579-10444 GCA_964639795.1 uncultured Enterobacteriaceae bacterium
GGTCTATGTGTCACCTGATGCAGTCTCTCGGCATCTTTTCTCTCAAGGACAGCACGAAATCGAGCCGGCCGAGGCACCTGTCGCATTTCTTCGCTCACACGGCCGTATCACGCGCGAATACAAAGCGCCTATAGGTGTTGGAGCAAACGTAGGAGCTTTCACCCTTCACTTTGCCGTGCTTACCGATATACGTATTTTTCGGTGGACCCCGCACCTGAGACGTTTGAAATTCTTCAGGACAATATTAGATATAAGGGGTTGGAAACGCGAGTCGAGTGTATACCGGCTGCTGTTTCCACTGAGTGAGGCGGACTGATTCTCGTGCCGCTTCCGAAGCTCGGTCAGGTTGAGGGAGGCATTCAGAGCTTTGGTCGAGCGGGAGAGGAGAATCGTCCCATGGAGGTCTTGTGTTTACCTGGAGTGACACGCAAGGATGTGAAGGCACAGTGATCGAGTCAGTTAGAAGTCTGTGGTCTGCTGGCGTTTCGCCTTTCCTTGAACTCTGGTGCAAGCGAAACGGTCACAGTTCCTTTGATGCTTCTGTCGAGTTAGCGAAAAGTCAGTTTCGCTGGCTTTTCATGGCGGACGATCTTCTACGCTCAGGCGGTTGCGCGCCGCGCCGCACTATCTCGGAACTATCCCACATTCTCCCTCAGCTACAGCATCACAATGATAGCCTTTTCTTGCCATAAACAGGTGATGTTCAAGCCATGTCTAACGCGCACTAGATAAGACATGTCCGCAGGGTGCGTCCGCCTGATATCTGCTTCGTCTTAATGCATCCCTGCCTCGTGCAGCCGAATCAGATGCGCTTCCAAGGTCGCCTTGAGTTTTCATAGTAGCGAAAATATAGATAGGTCAAGTGTAAAATAGAAATATTGTTTACTGTTAGAAAGTCATTTAATTATAATGCCTTACGGTCCAATAGCAGGGGCGTAATTATTTGCAAAATCGGCCTGTTTTTGCTGATGCAAAAGCAGCTCGTAATTTCCCGATTTACTTGAGGAAATGTCTCGGATTCATTTGGTAAAAACATTTTAAACGCAAATATATCTTAAGGTTGAGAAAACCCACAAATCTCAACCCAAAGTGTGTCAAATATAATAGTGATCTACAATACGCATTGCGAGAGACGCTGGGACAGGGGTGACCAGACTGACACGCGTGACCACGTGGCTCAACACCCAGAATCTTTCGCCACTGAGCACTGGCATAGGTATCCCTCAGCCGTGTTTCTAGCGAAAGATAAAGAAAAGCTCGTGCAGGCGGTGGAGTTGCTGGCATGTTGGAGATCAAAGGCATGCGCCGGTCATAGTCCTCTCCAATTTCGAACTCTATAGAGAAGTCCGTGAATACTTCACATTTTCCTGGCTGACTCCCTTTACTGAGGCACCAAGTCTGGGTATTGACTACTTCGTTAGGTGGGCGAGTTGGCTAGCACTGCTAGCCTAACTCCTTCTAGCTAGGGTGAGTTTCTGTGTGTGGAGACCGCGCACACAAACCGGTGTCTTCTTACGCAGGGGCCGCTTTGTACTGCTGTGCGGTATTTGCTTACGCCTCCTCCCCTTGTACCAGTATCGATAAGTGAGGAAATAACTGAGGGGGGAGTATCAGCTGCCTGACGGGGCGTCTTTTTCAGTCCCGACCCGTGCTATCCGACGCCAAACTGTGCGCGCCCTCTACCGCTTATCGTTACCAGATCAGGTAGACGCTTTTTCTACCCCGGCGGCCTTTGACATTTTGTGGATTATCAATGGGTCTTGGGAAAACTGCGCTTGAGTCTTTACGGGCATGGCGAGGAGACGATGCTTTTCCGCAGCCAGTGGCTGATACAGGAAACTGAGAATTTCTTTCTTTTCCAACGGATGTATATGAATTCGACCGCGTGTGACCTGAGTTTGCCCTCTCTCTTGTAAGGTGTTGGCCCATGAGAGTCAGATCGCCGAATCGGCCGGGTCCCGCTTGTTTGGGATCAGGCACATGCGGCAAAACTCAACACTTTCTTCGTGACTCCGTCATCGTTTCATCAGGTCATGGCCAGTTCGATGAACAACAGCGCCGAATTACGCGTCTCTAGAGATATTATGAAGCAATGTTCCAAGTGCCCTTGCTCATACGCGTCCCGCCATCTTGGCTCGAACACTATCCCGAGCGTATACGGAACCTCAAGGCAAAAGTGCACTGCCTCGTCTCTAGCCTTGACTTGATCCCAACAATCGTTGACAGTCTGGGTCTCCTAAATACGAGGCAGAACCAGGACATAATATCCGAGTGGGAAGGGGCCTCATTATTGCAGCCCCTCTCGTGTGAACGTGTTATCCGCGGGACGAGCCTCAGTGCGGTACGTCAGCGGAACCACCTCGCTGGGTTTGGTCTTGCGCGTGGAGATCCTCGGGCTGTCTTTTAAACACTAGAAAGTCCACAAGCCTTTGACGTCAGTACGGGTACAGACTGAAAGCAAGCTATTTTAGATTCATTGCCACTGAAAGAGTGCCGGTTTTTTGAGGACATTATCGAGAAAGCACCGTATTTTTCAGACATGCTCCAACGTCGTACTCTGCCCGTTAAAGTGGAATGATACACTTATATCTCATTTTGCTAGGCCTGCTCATGTTTGGGGTAGGAGCAAGCTCGACTGCCGACCCACCGGCGGACTATTTTCCCCTCTCAGTCGGAAACCGCTGGGTATATGCGTCGAGCGAAGGAAACCCGAGCGACCCAGTGAACGAGACGTGGGAAGTCATCAGGCGGAAAGATTCGGGGTTCGTGATGCGTATTCAGCAGAGCCTGCTGGCAAAGGATTTGCCCGCTGAGTTCATATCTGCCTTGCCGGACGGGATCGTCATGCAGCCGTATAACGATCAGCATAATGAGCAGCGTGACCGGGCTGCACCGCAGTTCATCCTGAAAACTTCGCTCCAACTCGGGACGACCTGGCACACCCGGGATGGCCGGTATAAAATCACTGCCCTGGATGGGTTTGCGGCGGTTCCTGCGGATGTGTTCTTCCGCTGTCTTGAGGTCACCTTTTGGAGCCGAAACGGTCAAGTCAAAGCTGTCACCTTATATGCGCCCGGCGTGGGCATGGTGCAACGGGACGAATCTTTCGCCATCTTGGGTAGTGTGGGTGGTGAGGGTAGCCCGCGACAGGGAAAGGTCAGCCTGTGGTTAACGGAGTGGCAGGTGGCTGCAGAACTCGGACCGAATCATTAAATCGCAGGGGCGGTGTTCCCTCGCCCTTCCAACATGTGGGTGGCTTACTCTCGCCTGTGTCTACGTCGATACACCGACACGAGACCACCCATAATGAGAATGAAACCAGGTTCTGCAACAATCGCGAGCAAAAACAGCTGGCGTGTCTGTTCGGCCGTCAACACCAGAGCCGAGATTTTCAACTGGCGCGTATCTTTGGGACGCTGTGTAATAAATTTTTCGTGCCGCACCAGCCACTGGACCGTATTCAAAAAGAGATCCTTATTCCCCAGTAAAGACAAACGGGCGTTGCTGGCAAAATCGCTGTCGCCGTACACCACTAGCCGTGCCACCTGTTCAGGGGTTTGTCCGTCCTTATGCCTGGGATCGTTGCCGTCTGCGCCGTTTCCGTTTGTTGAACGATCCAAATTAATAGTGGCTGCGACCGCCAGTGAGATTGGCCCTGGCCGGGCTTTAGTGCCTTCAAAATCTACAGCGCCGGGCGGTGATTCCGCCCCTGCCCTGAACCGGGCCCATGATCCTGGCCCGGTTCGGCAGAACGGCTCAGCTTTGAGCACAGACGCGGGGGGGGGCCTGACTGGCTCCACCGAACGGGACAGCGGAAAGATCGTGCTTATTTGAAAGTCCTTCACAATTTCGACACCGGTATTATAGAGCGACACCAGCGGGCTGAGGGCATCGCCGCCGAACAGCCTGTTTTGCGGATCGTAGACAATGTCTTGATCGAGCAGGACCCCGTACCGGGCGAGGAAGTCAGTCAGGTTCGGGACGGGCAGGGGATCAAGCATGAAGAGCAAGCTGCCACCACGTGCCAGATAGGACGAAAGCCGGTCGAGTTCGTCGGCTAAAAGGTCTGTCTGAGGGCCACTCACAACAACCAAGGCGGCATCTTCCGGTATGTTTTCAGCCCGGGCTAATAAAAAAGGTTTAACGAGAAAGTTCTCGTTGCGCAGAGCCGAGGCCGCCTCGCTATAGCCGAGCTGTGGCTGACCACTGCGCGGATCTTTTTCTCCGTGGCCGCCAGCAAAATAGATGGTTTTTTTCTCCTCACGGAGAAACTGGAAAAGAGCATTCGTAATGATATTTTCGCTCGCGCCCGACAAGAGTTTACGCTGTCCGTCGTATTCCAGAGCGGCTGTTCCATAGTGGGTTGCACCGTATTCCCGGGCGAGGCCTAAATTCCGGTCGCGGTGCAGAATCCGATACTGGAAATGGCCGTTAGCGGCAGTAAAGCGTTTCAACACGTCTTCATAGCGTTGGTAGTTGTCAGGAGAGCCGCCGAAAAACAAAGTGAGCAAAGTGTCTTTTTTGAGATCAGTCAGGAGGTCGTGCGTCTGCAGGGATAAGGACATGGCCTGCGTTGGTGTTAAGTCCCAGCGGACATTGTTGCGGATTGAGAGCGTTTGTAGACCAACGAGGCCGATGAGAATGCCAACATCAAGAACGGCAACTGTGACCCACTGTCTTTGGCTTGGCGTTGAGAGAAATGCCTTCAACGACGAGAATTCACCCTTGCCGCGCCAGCGCCGAGAGCGAAGTGCCTGCCACGTCAACAACAGAAAGAAAGCGACAAAGAAGAAAAAGAACGAGATCTCCTGGGTATCAATGGCGCCACGTGCAAAATTGTAAAAGCGGTCGAATAAAGAGATTTG
>CAZXFE010000124.1:10454-11388 GCA_964639795.1 uncultured Enterobacteriaceae bacterium
AAGGATCAAAAAGTGAGTGAGAGGGTATCATGACTGCTCATTCCACGTCAGCGACCAAAAGAGGACGAGTATGCCCAGCGTGGCCATGGCGGCTACCGCTTGGCTGTCAGTCAGGGACGATAACAGTAGCCCCACACTGATAAAAACTAAGCCGATGAGAAAGAGGCCCATATAACCGGGCAACAAAGCGATCCAGTTCACGTCCGGATACCACCACGAAAGCACGAGGGGATAGATCAAGGTTAAGACCAGGACAACCACCAGGAGTGTCGCGGCAGCAAAAAATTTGCCCAGCAAGACGCTGCTTTCCCGGATCGGGTAGGTCCATAAGAGGTCAAGAGTACCGAGTTTTTTCTCTTCGGCAAATGAGCGCGCGGTGATTGCCGGGATCAAGAGGAGGAGCACATAGCGCAAATCGTGAAAAAAGAACTCCCACAGGCCACGCTCCAGATTTTGCCCACCCCACATCATGAAGAAGCTAATGTCTGTGTAGAAAAAGAAACCGCACAGAGCGAGGGCAACCGCAACAATGGCATACGCCAAGAAGAGGCCGAAGTAGGATTGAAGTTCTTTAGTGAAAACTGCTCGGAGAACCATAGTGGGATTTATACGTTTCCGTCGTTGTCGGTTGTGGCTGGCCGCTGATCAACGACGCGGTGAAAGATTTCTTCAAGGTCCATCTCTCGGGACCGGAGTTCAAACAAACGCCAGCTACGAGTGGTAACGGCTTCAACAACAGCGGGCCGAACATCCTGCTTTTTGTCTGCGTGAATAGTGTAGGATGCCGGGCCTCCGTGCTCTTGTGCTTCTACCTGAATCTCTCGCACCCCAGGCAGACCGCGCAGGAGAGCTTCCACCTCATCTTGGGGACCGTCTATCTGGGCGACCACCTCGGTTGCATCGCGCAGGCGCAGGGTTAAATTGCCCGGAGTAT
>CAZXFE010000125.1:0-11376 GCA_964639795.1 uncultured Enterobacteriaceae bacterium
GGAGAGAGGAAAACACGGGAGGGGTAGTCAGTCTGCGGAGAGTCACATAGACTGGGAAAAAGAAATTTGCCTATGAATCAAATTCCTATTATTCCAATTATTCCAAAGATCCAAAAATTATTGACCCTTAGCCGCGATGAGGCGGCAACCGAACACGAGGCGGCCCTGGCGGCGGCTAAGGTGCATCAGCTCTTAGCTGACTACAATCTCTCCTTAACGGAGGTCGAGGCGCAACAGGGAGAGACCGACCTGGCCATGCGGGTCGAAGACTGGAAAACGGGCCGGATGCCACCGTGGGAACGTCTTTTGTGGTTTGGCACGTGTAAGCTCTATTTTTGTTGTTCCACGCTGTCTGTGGGCCGATCCTTTATCATCGGCCGGTCGCACAATGTGATTGTGGCCAAAGAGATGCTGGCATATCTCATTCAGACGGTTCAGGTCTTGCGCAAAGCCCACTACGGCAAAGGGCGGCGATATTTGGATTCCTTTGCGTATGGCTGTGCCCAGTCCATCAACGACAAGATTCAAGAACTCATTACCGCCAGGCAACCGGCGCAACACGAGACCACTCTCCCCGCCGTGCGGGAAACCTATCGTGACGAGGTGTACACCTTCCTCGTCGAACAAGGGACCTCTATCCGTAAACGAGCGGGGACGACAAGCTCCCTCAAAGTTGACTCTAGCGGCTATGCGGCAGGACAGATCGCCGGGGAGAAAGTCGGCTTGGACCCCCAAATTTATTCTGGTCAGAAGCAACCGGAGCTTGTAGAATAACCCTGTTTCTGAGAGGCGCCTGCTCTCCCTCCACCTCATAGAGCCACTAACAAAGCTCCAGCTGTTGCCGTAGGCGTACTGGGCCTAGATACAGGCTCACGCGGCTATGACACAACAAGAACGGTCATTCCCGTGCAAACGGTAATCCAGGCGGCAGCTCTGTTATGTATTCTCTGAGGCTATCCGAATAACCGCTTTAAGGTGTCATGTTGGGCGCAGCGCATATTTCAACTCCACCCCTGGCGGGGGAGGGGGGTGATTCTTGGCTGCGCTCAACATGACGGAACCGGATGCCTATGGTTATTCGGATGCGCCCTTAGTGGGACTGTAGGACGTCGGACTTGGGGACTTGAGCCAAGAGCGCGTGGGGCTCATGCGCTACCCCACCTCGGTAAACGGTCGTGAGCTGGCGGATTTCACGCACGTCACGCAGCGGGTCCCCATCAACAACCAGAAAATCCGCATACCGGCCAGGCACAATGCTCCCAATATCATCCTGCTGCCGCAGGTAGCGCGCGGCGACAGAGGTGACCGCTTTGAACGCATCCATCGCACCGATCGCCTCAGCCAACAGCTCAATCTCACGCAGAAGGGCAAATCCAGGCGGCGGGTAAGACAACCCTCCACAGTCCGTACCGCCGACAACCAAACCACCTGCTTCGTGTAAGATACGGGTTGCCTCTTGATGCTTTTCGAGTGCGCGTACACCTTCGGCAGGATCGAAAATGCCAGGAAACATATCCCAGTCCGGTCGTTCTCCCATATGCGCAATCATCGCCCTCTGCCGGGATAACGCCATAGGCGGAATATATTGGCGGTCGGGGTCTTCCAGAGCGGCTTCGACTCCAAACTTTGCGAGCCACAGCAGATCCAGGGTGGTGCCCATATTGACCTGTTTCTCGACCATGGCACCAAACCACGTCTTGGCCCCTTCTCCTTGAAGGTCCGCCTCCTCCCAGCCTTGGGTGATCTGGGTCCAGAAGTGAGGATCCATCATCGTAGCCCCAGGACCGAATTGCCGCTCCAGTGCACAAAATTCATTGTACGGAGAGATCCATATGTGCTCCAGACCGTCTATCCCAGCGTTAATCACATCAAGTGAATGGGTATAACCTAAGTGGCCGGTGACTGGCACACGTTTATCTACAAAACGGATAATTGCCTTGGCGGTCTCGGGCGGCATAGTGAAATACAACTTGATCCCGTCTACACCTTCCTTGAGTAGATGACTAATCTTTCGAGGGACGGCTTCGGGGGAAGGCACGCTATCGAGCATCTCGCCCATAGGACCGCTGTAGTCGAAGCTGCTATCCGAGCCATCAAGCAAGGGACCAAGAATCCACAGCCGGGGACCCAGCTTCTGGCCGCTATTCAGCTCAGCTTTGAGCTGTTTGACCTTCTCTAACTTACCACCTACATCGCGCGCGCTGGTGACACCAGCGGCCAGAAACAGCGGCAGACATTCGCTGTCCATAAAGGTGGAATGCACATGGGTGTCGATCAAACCCGGCAGTACCGTCTTTCCTCCTAGATCGACGACTTGCGTGCCTACCGGTGTTGGCAGATCGCCGTCTTCAACCTGGGTAATCCGTTCACCATCGACCAGGAGGGAAACTCCCTCCCGGGGCTGATCGGCGAAGCCATCGATGAGGCGTGCATTTTTGAAAACTGTCGTTTGCGCCATACTCCCTCCTTAGCATGTAACAGTATTTCCCGTGTGGTTCCGTGGGTTAAAACCTTCTCTCCTTTACTCTTTTTCCTTTCCTTCTGACAAGGGGCACAAGCAAGTGCCTTTCCTTTCTAGCAGCATGCATTTGATACGTCGGTAGGAAAAGCCGACGTGACGCGGAAGATAGATGAGATTGGACTAGAAGAGTGAGAGGGGTCAGACGCGGGAGGTTCCCGCATCTGACCCAATAGACAGGTTCTTATCGTTGGGCCAACGGGCCACGCAACAACTGGCCAGGCAGGGCACCGGTGTGCTCGTTTTCACGCAGCACGACTTCCCCATTCACAACAGAGGCCAAGAAACCGGACGCCTTTTGTTTGAGCCGCCGAGCACCTGCTGGCAGGTCATACGTGAGTTCCGGCATCATAGGACCAACTGTTTCTGGATCGAAGACCACAATGTCAGCAGCCATCCCTGGGCGTAACAGCCCGCGCCCGTTCAGGCCCCAGTGTGAGGCCGGCACGAAGGTGAGCTGCTGAACCGCGTCTTCGAGTGTGACTTCTTGCTTCTCTCGTACCCAATGGCTCAGCAGATGGGTCTGCAGGGACGAGTCCATGATCTGGGAAACGTGGGCACCTGAGTCAGAGAAGGTGACCACCGAGCGCGGGTGTTTCATCATCTCCAACACATGGTCCTGGTTTTCGTTGGCTAGTGGTTGGAGGAAAAACTGCTTGAGATTCTTCTCCAGGGCTAAATCAATGAACGTCTCGACCGGATCTTGATTGCGTTCGGCGGCAATGTCCTCGATGGACTGATGCGGCGGATTGGGCTTGTCCATCAAGAACAACCATTTGAAATTCGCGGCGCGCGCTTCAGGCCCAACCCCACGGTTTCCGTCATCTTCTTGTTCATGCGCCTCTTCAACCAGTTTGCGACGGTAGTCAGGATTCCGGAGTGCTGCTTCTTTCTCCTCAAGTGACGCCATCTTCTTGAGCTTGCGCCAGGTTGGGAGCCGGTCGAACGGCGTGTTGGTCTGAAAGGAAAGGACAGCATTCAACGCGCGGCTATGGACCTGAAGGAACATGCGTCCCCCAGCGGCAGCGGTTTCGTCTACTAAATCAAGATAGGGCTGCCAGCAGTCCGGCGCACGGCGCATGCTAAACATGCCGTAAGTTACAGGGACTCCTGTATCTACAGCTAAAGCCTTCAATCGGTCCATATACTCGCGGATGCGCTCTGGATTCTTACCTGTGTCTTCTCCAGCAATCTCAAAGATGCCTGTGCCCATCTCACCCATGGTACCAACAAGTTGTCTCACTTCGTTCCAGGTAGCCAGGCGACTGGCAACGGGTTGCCTCTGGGGCGTCTGATGATTACGCGTCCGTGAGGTCGTAAAGCCCATGGCCCCGGCCTGGATTGCTTCACGCACCAGATTCTGCATGCGGTCTAAATCATCTTCGGTCGCCGTGTCTGTGAACGCACGCTCACCCATCACGTATGTGCGTAGCGCAGAGTGACCCATATAGGCAGAATAATTGATGCCTTTGGGCAGCCGCTCAACAGAATCCAGATATTCGGGGAAGGTCTCCCAGGTCCACTTGATGCCGGCATTCATCGCCTCAGGCGCAATATCTTCGGCTCGCTCCAGATTGCGCATGACCATATCCTTGTCGCTCTCTTTACACGGTGCGAGCGAAAAGCCGCAGTTTCCCATCACCACGCTGGTGATACCATGCCAGCACGAACACGTCCCTAACGGATCCCAAGAGACCTGGGCATCCATATGCGTGTGGCCATCAATGAACCCCGGGGTTACGACATGACCCTCAGCATCGATCGTTTCTTTTGCCCCAGAACGAATTCTGCCGATCGAAACAATCTTGCCAGCCACCACACCGACATCGGCCTGAAAACGTGGCAACCCAGAGCCATCAATGACCGTTCCGTTTTTAATGATCAGATCGTACTGCATTCCCCCTCCTTATCCGAAGCAAACGTTTAACGAATGGTTTTACTGATGATAGCAAAATATGTGACACTTCCGCCCTCCGTTTGTCAACAGTACGGAGCGAGCTCGTCTTATATGTACTTTCCGGCCTTCTTGCACATAGTCATACGGTTGTTAATAAAGCCATATGACCAATTCGAATCCTATAGACTTCAAAAGTAAACCTGCCCGGCTAAAGAGCTTCCAGTATGTTGCCTTGCTAGGAATCAAAGCGAACTCTACGCTTGATATCCTGGAGCGAATTGAAGCTGGGTTCCTATTCAGAAGTTTTGAAAAGTTTTAGCGTACGGTTGCACTCCCGCCCGGCTAACTCGCCATGTTGATCCAAGTGGAGCCACGGACCCTGACGCGGCGGAAAGCTGAGGGACGTTTTCAGCCGGACCAAACAGACCGGCTACTACGTGCTTCACGACTCTTTCAGATGGCCGTCGACATGTTCGAAGGAGATATTTCCGCTGACAGAATATGGGCGGTTTCGTCCAAGAAGGCGCTCGGAGGGAAAACACCTCTCGAGTTTGCACGAACCGAAGTTGGCGCACGCGAGGTTAAAAACCCTATTGGTCACCTTGAATATGGTGTCTACTCTTAATGGCCGAATCATGGCGCATCATCAAAACACAGCCTACCGCCCAAGCATTTGACGTTGAAGGCGCAAGTCTCTACGGGGGACGTTGGAACTCTCCGGGCCGGAGCGTTGTATCTGCTTCCTCGACTATTTCTCTTACAGTTTTAGAAGTGCTTGTGCCCATTGAGCAGACTGCATTTTTACCAGCCTAATCGCTCCTTCTTGTCCATCCCGAGGAACCACAGCTCATACCGCTCCCACGGACAGAACTCCCCAAAAATTGGCGCAACGAGGCAGCTCCCTAACCCTACAGGCTCTTGGCGATCAATGGCCCACAGGAGGACGGTCTCTCCTTGGCTGTGCACAGCGCCCTCGTCCCACATGAGACCAACTATCTCCTCAATCCGGAACACTCGGCCTTCTCTCACCCTTTCATCGAACCCGCACAAT
The DNA here is from genome assembly GCA_964639795.1 of uncultured Enterobacteriaceae bacterium. GTDB lineage: Bacteria > Desulfobacterota > Binatia > Bin18 > Bin18 > Bin18. The sequence continues at coordinate 5,467 of CAZXFE010000125.1, forward strand.
CATTCTCGTTTGATCGGCGTTTATTGAGAAAGTAATTTAGCTGGAACCGCGGGCCTCCAACTTCCCGGACCGGGAACAATCCAGCAGCCACCTAAACTAGCAGGCTTGTCATCCGACGTTAGACCCCGCTCTAGAGGAAGGGCGTACTGTCCTCGTATGAGTTTTGCCGAGAGGATCTCCCTGTGTCAATTGTGTCGATATTCGCTCCCCAGGGGAAATACAGTCTCTGACGGCCTCACAGGAAATTGCGAACGCCAGCGTCGTCTCTTGCAAAGTTCATGTCGCAGCCTGTACCGTATTGGCCGATACACGGAGGAGCCCATGTCTGATGCGTTATTCACAGTCTCAGGACAGTCCGAATCACCGACCCGGCTTGCCGTACAGGTAAGAGACTTCGAGCTGATTGTTGATGAACCCCCCATTATGGGTGGCGATGATGAAGGCCCGAATCCGGTTGAATATATCCTTGCCGGGCTCGTCGGTTGTCTCAACGTAATGGGGCATATTATTGCAAAGGAAATGGGCTTCATCATCCGCTCGCTCAAGATTGACGCAGCAGGCCCACTGAATCCAGCCAAATTGATCGGTCAACCGACGGATGATCGGGCCGGTTATAAAAGCATCACAGTGACACTCAACGTTGATGCTGATGTTGACCAGGCTACGCTTGATCGCTGGTTGGCAACTATCGAATCCCGGTGTCCGGTATCGGATAATCTGGTGAATCTGACGCCGGTTTCGGTACACGCTACCCCCGCTGAGTCTTCCGAGGCTGCGGCACTCTAACGCCGAGCCTCCCCGCTTTTCGGATCTATTCTCGCCTCTCGTCATCCAAGAAAGAAAGCAAGAGAGAGAAGAATGCCTCAACTCACATCCATCTTCCTTTCCCAACTTCTACAGAGTCTCCAAGAGATCTACGATCAACAGGGAAATGTAAAGGTCTATCTTGTCGCGGATGCTCGGACTGACTTGCCCATTACCCAAGTGACAGTCAGCCCACTAGGAAATGATCCTGAGGAAAGAGTGGTCCGGCTCCACGGTCCAACGACCAGAAACGTAGACCCAGAACTAGAAGATTGGTAGTACGATTTTCCTTAGCGCACCATCTCCCACTCCGGTATGGTGAGCATCCCAGGCTTGGCCCAGAGACCCAGGCGTCGTCCCATTTGGGCGAGCGGGTGAATCATCTGTACCGCCTGACGCAGGGCAACTGCAGTCGCACTGGTCTCGGCGGCGGCATCATCGCCAGCTTGCAAACTTGTCAGGACAGTCTCAAACAGGGTCTTTGGGGCGGGAAAGAGTTTGAGATAGACACCGGCGTCCTCAGCAATCCCAGCCGCATCCTTGGCGAGTTGCAGCGCGAGGGGGAATCCGCCGAGTTCATCAACCAGCCCGATGTCCTTGGCATCCTCGCCGGTCCAAATCCGTCCTTTGGCCACAGCATGAACCTGTTCTTGGCTGAGATTGCGTCCCGCAGCAACCTTACCAGTGAAATCTTCATATACTCGGTCGAGCCACGCGGTAATCCGCGTCCATTGTTCCGGAGTGTAATCCAGCGAACTCGACCACATGTTTGCATTGGTACTGGTATGGACCTCATCCGACGACAAGCCGATTTTCTCCGCCAGCCCAGCGGTCAGCATTTTTCCACCGAGCACGCCGATGGAGCCGGTAATCGTTCCGGGTTGGGCCACAATCTTGTCCGCGGCCATAGCGACAAAATAGCCACCCGAGCCTGCCACATTGCCCATAGACACGATGACGGGTTTCCCAGACTCTTTGGCCAGAATGGTCTCGCGCCAAATCGTGTCTGAGGCCACATATGACCCACCTGGACTATCCACGCGAAAGAGAATCGCCTTGACCGCTTTATCTTGAACGGCGGCGCGGAATGCTGCAGAAACAGAATCCGCGCCCATGGTGGGACCGCTAAAGGCTGCACTATATTCGCTCTTACCACGCTGGACCCCGCCGACGCCGTAAATAAGAGCAATCGCATCACCGTCAGTATGCGGTCGGCCCATGCGCCGCAGATAGGTCAGCAGGCCGAGTCGCTCTGCATCATCCCCCGCAGTGTCTTCGACCCGGGCAAAGACTTCATCCCGGTACATGAGCCCGTCAACTAGTTTCTCGGCCAGCGCCTGAGGTCCCAGAAAAGGTCCACGATCAACAAGCGCACGCACGTGCTCGGCCTCAAGTCCGCGCCCTTCAGCAATCCCCTGAACGATTTGCCCAAACTGTGACTCGATTATCTGAAATATCGCCTCACGGTGCGGCGGAGTGTATTTTTGCTCCGTAAACGTGTTCAGCGCATTTTTGTACTCGTAGCGGTGATCCATGCGTGGAATGATCCCCAGCTTCTCAAGCGTCCCACTCACAAACGAGGACTCTGCCATCAGCCCGGTCAGGCCGATATCGCCCGAGGGTTGCAGATATATTTCATCAAAGGCTGAAGCCAAATAATAGGCACCGTTTCCTGGCCCAAACTCACCAAACGTTTCAGCATACACAATGGCTGGCTTGCCGCTTTGACGAAAGGCGACCACCGCATCCCGCACCTCCTGGATCTCGGCTAACCCCATGCGCGGATTGCCCGCCCGAGCAACCAGCGCCACCACGCGGTCGTCGTCTGCGGCCTGTTGGAGCGCTTCAACCAGATCCCGCACAGAGGCGGTTTGTTCCATCAGGATACTGGCCAGTGGGTCATCCGGAATATACTCGGCAAATTCACGTTCAAAATCGATCTCTATAACAACTTTATCAGGGACACTCTCTTTACTCATCAGCGTTGAGATCGTGCCGACAACCCCCATGACGACGACCCACGCACCAATGAGCATAAGCATCCGTCCAAAGAATTTTCGCATACCATCCTCCCTCTAACTGTTCTCATACTAGCCTAGCAGAGAAAGGTGAACGGACGGGAGTGGGGAGGCAGCGATAAAGGCACAATCAAAAATGATAAGGCAGACAAGGAGCCTTAGAAACTATGAGGAAAACCGTTGCGAGCGTAGCAAGAGCAAGGCGCGCAGGGACGAGAAACTGGAGTGTCCATGGAAGTACATGAGGATTTCGAAACACTGAGCAACGCTGCCTTCGCAAGCGCAGCAGGTTTTCAATCTGTCGCTTACTCTTTTCTTCCATTTTCCGTAAACTCTCCCACGCGGTATCCCGATGAAACAGGAGTACAACTTTCTCTTCCCTTCTTTTCGCTTCGATCCGGCCAATGCACAAGTCAGGAATGGAGCCCAGGAGATTCCTTTGAGGCCACAGGCTTCGCCCTCCTGCGCTATTGGCTGGGGCATGCACCGCGGCTTGTCACCAAAAAAGAGTTATTGGAGCGGGTCTCTGCGGACGCGTATGGCAGCGAAAGAAGTCTCTGGGTTGGCATCGGGGAGTTACTCGAAACTCTCGGGGATCAGGCGAGAGCCCCGCGGTTCACTCGGACGGTCCACAATAGGGGATATCGATTTGTACCCCCGGCTTACCTCTACCCCATCAACTCCTCCCCAATCTCGTCGGGCGAGAAGCGGTACTGGCACAACTGCACGGATTTTTGGGAAACACCCTTCAAAGCACGCGCCCCCGCGAAAGAGTACAGAACTTTCTCTCAGCCCTCCTCTTGGTGAGAATTATTATACAATAGGGGCAGCGGTCAACAGGAAGCTGGAGGGTGAAGGCAGCCATATCTTTCTAGGGGTGGTCTCATAAATGAGATGGCTTCTAAGTAGCTGGATAGTTTCTTCTTCAAAGGGCCGTGTTTCGATCTAAGCCGCCCGGGAGGTCTCTTCCGAGAGGTCGAACCCATACACATTAATGCCCTCATGGAGCAGTTCAAGCAGGATCATACCGCTTCCGCATGCCACCTCGAGAACCGGGCTCGCGCACTGTTTCAACTCGGCGCGATAGAATTTCAGCTCCTTTTGGTGTCGCCCTCGATTAAAAAGGTCGTAGATAAGAGCCCACGGTTTGCTCCGGTAGTTAATGCTCATTTTGTTGCTCGGATTTGCCAATTTGATTGAAAATCTACTCGTATAGACTCTTCCAGCCGTAGGTCGGATTACGCTACGCTAATCCGACCTACGGTGCTGTCCGAACATGTATCTCTGTCCACTCATGCAAATCGCACCAGCGTCTCCGGGCTATGAGCCACAACAGTGACGAATTGCCACGCACTGTTGGACTCGCGCATCGTATATGTTGCGCTTAAGCGTTCGAGTTCTTCACCCGTTTTGGTGTAACGAACGGCAAGGCCGCTGAATAAAGCCATTTCTCCGCTGAGCTCTTTGATCTGAACATCCCTGACTTCACTGTGACTGTAATTTCGGCCCTTGAGTCCTTCAATGACTTGCGCAAATAGCTTTTCAATCTCCGCTTCGTTGGAAAGCAATGTCACACTCTGGTCCGTGATAAACAGACACGGGGCATGGTAAAAAGACACTATCGCCTTTGCCTCACCTGCATGAAAAGTGTCGAGATAATTTGTGTAGAATTGTTTGATTGCCTCTTCTTGGTTAGCCATGCTTATGTCTCCCCTTTCTGAAATCCGCGTGACGGCGTCGTAAGTTTTTCCAGTCGTGTCAAATAGGCCGGTTCGTATTCGTTACTCTGCCCACCCATGTCTGCACGGGTTTGCAGGTCTTGGCATTCCGCCGGGCGTTCAGGTCGTCCAAATAGCAGAGGCCGATTCTCAGCACTGAGCTGGCGACCGCGTGTTCCGGCAGGCTTACCGGTCGGCATCCCAGCGAGGGGATGAAATCGACGGGGCGGTACAACCCACCACAGCCTACTCGACATTCCACGAAAGTTCTCTCAATCGACGGTCTCTGTCTGCAATGCCGCTCGGCGTTTCGTTGTCGCTGCGGCGTCAAGGCTTAAATCCTCCCGTAACACCACCCCGTAATCGCACGCAGCACCTTGGCGGCTGACATACCCATCGATTACATCCTCACGAACAAGCATAGGATCGCGTTCCCGGGCTGGGCCGAAACCACCTCCACCACCAGTCTGAGTTCTTATCACCTCCCCTGCCTCGAGTGGCAGTGCGTTCGTCTTGAGCAAATGGCGTTCAGTCTTACAGCCAGGATTCACGACCACATCTGGTGGAACAGCGTCTTTGCCGCCAAACAATCCCCAGGCGGGTGTCACCGAACGCTCAAACCAAAGATATAGGACGGAGGCTGCGTCGGTGCGATACTCGCGATAGACTCCGGTTCCGCCACGAAAACGGCCCGGACCACCTGTATCTGCCCGAAAGCCGTATTTGGTGAGCATGACTGGATATTTGTTTTCATACACCTCAATGGGCAAATCTTTGAACGCGCCATTGACGTTGTTGATCAGCGCATCCTGGCCGTCACCCATATGAAACGCGCCCCAGCCGCCAGTCGTTGGTTCAATAGCAAAATACGGGATATCGTCATTGCGCGGATCTGTTCCTGCCAGCGCAATGACCATGGAGTCGCCATAGTGCGCTGCGGCAACTTTCTCTGGTAGGGCGGAAGCCAGCGCTTTGGAGATCAGATCAATCAGCAAACCCAACGAAGAGAAATACCAGGCACACGCTGCCGGCTCCTGAGCACGGAAGAGCGTGCCCTCAGGCGCAGTGACCGAGAGTGTCTTAAAGGTCCCCCCGTCAACCGGACGCGTCGGACTAACTAATTGTTTAAACGCCACCCGGACGGCCGAGATGGTTTGCACAAAACCACAGTTCACCGGGCCACGCGTTTGTTTGCTTGAGCCGGCCAGATCGACCGTTATTCGATCGCCGGACACATCCACTCGCACCTGAACGCGGACCGGCTCACTGCCCAGCCCGTCATTATCCAAATATCCTTCGGCAGTGTACGAGCCGTCTGAAATGGCAGCCACGGCCTCACGTTCCAACTGTTCTGACTGACGAAAGATCTC
>CAZXFE010000126.1:0-11277 GCA_964639795.1 uncultured Enterobacteriaceae bacterium
AGGCTATCCCGACTTCTCTGTATGGCAGCCCTATCTTGACGAAATTATTAGTCATCCCGCCCCTGATGAGTTTCGTGCTCGGCACAACTTCCGCGCTACGATCGACGTTCCAGGCTTCCACGTCACAACCTGGTTCGATATTTTCCAGACCAGCGTGCTAGCCGCCTTTACTGATATCCAGTCCCGAGTGGGAAACCAGCGGCTATGGATCGGACCAAACAACCATTACTTTGTGTATGAGCGCAATTTCTGGCCGCGCGATCCTTACTTCGAATGGTTTGACTACTGGCTCAAGGGATTGCCCTCCGCAATCATGGAAGAGCCGGCAGTATACTATGCGCCGTATGCGTGGGTCGCAGATCAAAAAGGCTATGTGGCCAATGACTGGCGTCACGCGGACCAATGGCCGCCTTTGGAGACTGCCCAACAGCGCTTATATCTCACCGGCGACGGACGCCTCAGCGCTGACGGTCTAGGCGGCGACGTGCGGAGCTATCTGTATGACCCGAACCGTCCCATGCCAACGCTCGGCGGCCGCAATATGTTGATCGCGAGTGGGCCACAGGATCACCGCCCAGTGCAAGTCTTACCGAACTATGGTTTGAGTTACCAGAGTGAGGTCTTGGACAAAGATCTCACCATAGCGGGCGCGGTCTTCGTCACACTCCACATCCAATCGAATTGTCGGGATACGGATTTCATAGCCAAGTTGATCGAGCTGCAGCCGGAGGGATGTGCCCTGTTACTCATGGACGGTGTCGTGCGAGCGATGTATCGCAATGCGACGGCTAGCCCAGAGCACCTAGAGCCTGATCAAGTGTATCAGGTAAAGATTCACCTAGCCGATATCCACCATACCTTTCCTACAGGCAGCCGTTTGCAAGTGGATGTTACCAGCAGCAACTTTCCCCGCCGGGCTCGCAACACGAACAGCGGCAACGCAGTACTGGCTAACGATACGCAAGCTGATATCAGCAGCGCCACCAATGTGGTGCATCACAGTGCGGAGCATCCGTCGTTTATCGAGCTACCGGTTTTGCCTACTTAGACTAATAATCTCGAATCTCGGGGTAGACCTTGCTGGCGAAGAGTCGGAGGTTTGCTGCGGCCTTGTCCTGAGGCAGATTGCCGAACTGGAACATTGCGAGCAGCACATTGCGTTTGCCGTTTTCCTTTTGCCGTTTTGCCAACTTCACACAGGTCTCCGGCGTACCGACAATGGCCGTCCCGTTCTCGATGGCTTCAGCGACCGGGAAGCCGATTATCTTGCCTGTCTCCTTACTTGTGCTGCCTCGCAACCAACTCTGCAGTCCTTTGACGCTCATGTGGCCGGGCACCAGCGCCGTGGTGTCAAGGTCGATCGAGCCGACCGCGGTGAAGAAGTGGTAGTCTAGGGCTTCTTGGGCCTCCTCATGTGCCTGCTCTTCGCTGTTGGCAACGTAGACAACGCAAACCGAGGCAAACCAGTCGTCAAAGTCTTCAACCAACGGAATGCCTAGATCATCCGACATCTGATGCGCCAGGGTCCAGGTTTCGCGCGTCCGCTCGCAACCCACAAAGGGTGTTGCGACATACGCGTTGCGCTTGATCGCAAAGTCAAGGGAGTCGTGACTGTTGGCTGCCATCCAAATCGGTGGGTGTGGGCGTTGTAATGGTCTGGGCCAGATGTTGTAGTTGCGCACGCGATAATATTTACCGTCGAAATCAAATGGCCCTTCGTGCGTCCAGGCCTTAATGATCAGGTCAAATCCCTCGCGAAACCGCTCCTGGGACTCGGCCGGATTGATGTTATAAGAAATGTATTCCCCAGCAGCTCCACGCAGCGCTCCCCAGATAATTCGGCCGCCGCTCAGATGATCAAGCTGCGCGACCTGCTCTGCTATGGCCAGAGGATGATGAAGCGGAATACACGAGCCGGTCAACGCTATTTTGAGGTTCTTAGTGCGCTGGGAGACCGCAGCGGCAATAATTTCTGTTGATGGAACAAAGGCGCAGAACCCGCCCGCGCCATGATGTTCCTGGGTATTGAATCCATCCAAGCCAAGCTCATCTGTGAGTTCGATCAGTTCGAGGTCCTTCTGAAGTAGCTCTTGTCCGACCTCACGGTCAAAATAGGTATTTGACACCGGATATTTGCCTGGCCCAACGGCCTCCTGAGGTAGATGGGGCCAGCCGAAGAGGGCCATATTAAAAACCTTCATCGAATGCTCTCCTTTTCGATTGTTCTGGTCTTTGTCAGGACAAACTCCTCTATTGCACTGACCACGGCTTCTAGATTTTCCACGTACGGCAAATGGCCGCCGCCAGGGATAATTTGGCTTTGCGCGTTTGGGATCAGTGAGCTCCACACTGTGACGTGGTCAACATGTAACAGCGGGTCTTGCTGTCCCCAGAGCACCAGCGTCGGCGTAGACACCAGGTGGAGGCGATGGGCCAGCGTGCGGGAATGTAAATAAGGGTCAAATACAAGGGTGGAGCTGGTGAGGCGATTTTCAAGGAAAGATTCGTCCCAGTCTAATCTATCGGGAACATACACTTGAGCCTGGGCACGGCTCGTATTACTAAAGAAGAAGCCGGGGACATCTGGCGGATTGGCGTAAAAAATGTTGGGCGTCTTCGTCCAGTCCCGACTAAGGCCGAGCGGGTCGATGAGAACCAGCTTGGAGAAACGTTCCGGTCGCACTACTGCCATCTCAGCTCCCACCCAGCCGCCCAGGCACGATCCGACGAGGATTGGTCGATCCAAAGAGAGAGCATCCAGGAACTGCAAGAGTATGATTGCCAACTCCCGTGGCCGCCGTGCCCAGTCCGGCAGCGTCGATTGGCCGTAGCCTGGCAGGTCGGGTACGTACACGGTGAATCGCTCGGCAAGCTGCTGGTGCTGGACCATCCACTGGGGTTCACCCCATAGCCAGTGCAGCCATACAAGAGGCCCTCCCTCACCCGCCTGTCGATAGAAGATGTGTGTAGCGTCGCCACCTTCGACACTGCTCGGAATAACTAGCGTCTTTTCTCTCGGGATCTCGGCCATCAGTTTGCCCTTCCTTTTATGTCCCTTGTCTATATTTGAGGGCCTACGGTAACTCAGGGACGTGTGTAGATGGTCTACGATGCATAGTTGCCTGTTCAAACGCGTACGCTAGCGAAAGCAGATCCGCTTCGTGATACGGTAAACAGACGATTTCCAGCCCTACCGGCAGGCCGCCGGGCGTGAATCCCGCGGGCACGCTCATCGCCGGCATCCAGGTTTGGGCTGCTATAAGCGTATTGGTCGGAAAATCTAACATGGGCCATTTCCCGCCATCGAGTTCTGCTCTGGATGGTGAGGGCACTTGTGTGGTTGGAAATACGAGCGCGCGTGCCCCTACCTTTGCCATTTCATTGATCACTGCCCGTTGGAACTGCTCTCGCGCGGTATAGCGCTGATAGTACTCAGGATCGGAGTATGGATCTTCCGGCCCTTCGACCAATGCGTCTATGAGTTCACACTTGGGATGGTATTTTTTGGCATCGACGACCTCTTTTAGCGTTCGCATTGGGAGCTGGGGGCGAGCTGCTAAAAACCTATCGATGTCGTGCCGCGAATGAATGACGTACATCGAAGACAGTTCAATATAGTGCTGCAGATCGGGGATTATTATATCGACTAGATTTGCGCCCGCTGCTGCCATAGCTACCAACGAATCTTCGATCACCCTATTAACCTCAGCGGCTTGGGGATCAGACGTGTCTCCGAAGACTTCTCGCACCACGCCGATCCGCACGCCCGAGAGTGCGGCCTTGTTGAGTAGTTCCGAATATTTCACCTCACCGGCGATAATCGCCGTCGCGGTGTACGGGTCGGCCGGGTCGAACCCGACCAACACCTCCAGCATTTTGGCGGCATCTGTGACCGTGCGACACATAGGCCCAGCAGAGTCCTGGAAAACTACGAGTGGCGACATTCCAGCCCGACTGATGAGGCCCGGTGTGACCTTGAGACCGACCAAGTTATCGAACGAAGACGGCAAACGGATCGATCCACCGGTATCCTCGCCCACTCCAATAGCACCTAGATTGGCGGCGACCGCAGCGCCTGTTCCGCTGCTTGAGCCGCCTGGGTCGTGCGCAAGGTCATACGGATTCTTTGTCGTACCCGACTTGGACGAGTATCCGAACCAGGACGTGGCAAAGTCCGGCATAGAAGTCTTGGCCAGAATAATCGCGCCTGCTGCATGGAGCTTGGCTATAGCGGTGGCGTCTTTGGTGGGAATATAACCGTCTAAGGCAATCGAGCCAAAGCAGGTCATAATCCCGGCTGTTTCAGCCTGGTCTTTCACTACAATGGGCACGCCGTGTAAGGGGCCTGATAGCTGGCCGGACGCCGAAAACTGAGCATCAAGCCGGGCTGCTTCGTCCTGAGCGTGTGGATTCACGGTCACGATAGAATTAATCGTTGGGCCGCTGCGGTCATAGGCCTCAATCCGAGCAAGATATCCCGCCACAAGTTCGGCGCAGGTGACTTCACCGGCGTGTAAGGCTGCGTGAATTTTGGAGATGGTAGTTTCTTCTAGCTTGAACGACATGCCTTCCTCCAATATTTTTACGCTCTATCAAACCGATGCATACCGCGTACTCTGTCACACTAGAAGCCTATAGCACGTTTAGTCGGGTTAAGCCTGCTCACCTGAAGAAGGCTTGACAAAGCGACAGGAACTCCACCTCTGTACAGCCAAGCATCTAGGGGCCTTTTTGATTTTCCCTTGAATCATGTGAGATGACTGGGTAGGGTTTCGTTTATTCTCAGGATGCGTTGTCAGAGGGGGGGATGAACATGAAGCTCGGGTTTTTCAATTTTAACACTGCATACTCAATACGGCCTGACGACCTTGCTCGTGCGTGTGAAGAGCGGGGCTTTGAGTCATTGTGGCTAGGAGAGCACTCGCATATCCCGGTTAATCGCCGGACCCCGTATCCCGCTGGGGGTGAGCTACCCAAGCCGTACTGGCATATCATGGACCCCTTTATCTCGCTGATGGCGGCTGCTGGCGTGACCAAAACGCTCAAGCTCGCAACCGGCATTTGTCTTATGATCGAGCGTGACCCGATTGTGACAGCAAAGGAAGTCGCGACCCTGGATGTGTTATCAAACGGCCGAGTACTGTTTGGGGTCGGAGCAGGGTGGAATGCGGAGGAGATGGAGAACCATGGGACGCCGTTCTCACGACGTTGGAAAGTCCTGCGAGAACGTATCCTTGCCATGAAGCGTATATGGACTGAAGAGGAAGCCGCTTTTGAGGGTGAGTTCGTAAACTTTGAGCCTATCTGGTCTTACCCCAAACCCGTCCAGCAGCCTCACCCTCCCGTCATCATGGGTAGCATAACTTCCAAGGGCTTGCAGCGCATTGTGGACTACTGTGACGGCTGGTGTCCGCTTGATATCGCGATTGATGATTTTCCGGGCATGATTGCAGAACTCCACGCGCGGGCTGAGCGGGCAGGGCGAGATCCCCAGTCTATTCCCATTTCTATCTTTGCCTGGGGAGACCCAGAGGAGGCATTACTGGCACAGTATCAAGAGCTCGGCGTTGAACGGGTGGTCCTAGGGGCCGGACGCGGGGATGCCGACGTAAGGGAAGCCGTCCTTCCTTTCCTGGATCGGTATGCGAAGCTCGTGTCCAAGTTGGCCTGAATTAAGTCAAATTAAGGGTTCGGCACTGTCCCGTCTCCAGTCCCATCAATGAGGATGAACGCCATCTGGCAAGGATGCCCCGAGTGGTTGCTCCATGTTTGCTTTGTCCCGCGCTGGATAATGACATCTCCGCCTGTGACAAGCACGTCAGAGTCATCGAGTGCCATGTGGCATTCCCCAGAGAGCACAATCGCATAGTTGATCGTTTTGGTCAGCTTTGCAGGTGCCTCCGTAGTCAGCCAAAGATTTGTCACCTCAACTCCGGGTCTATTCGTAGGCAGGAACGCTGGCGCAGCAGTATCGTGTTGGACGACCGCTTTTCCGTCAGCGTCGTTCCCAGTCACGATGCGACGTGTCTTGTTCGCCATAGACTATTCGTTTTTGAGTGAGAGAAAGCCTGTCGCTCTTTTATTTGAAACGCGAGTTAGGATAGCCTGCATCTGCCTCAACAGTGAGAGGGCGAGGGAGGGAATATGCAAGGCAAAGTGATGACGGTTCTTGGGCCGATTGAGCCAGAGACTTTGGGCATAACGTTGACGCACGAACACCTGTTTGTTGACCTGCGCGTGTGGTGCGAGGAACCGGACGAAGAAGAACAAAAGGCATTCGTGCATGCGCCGGTTGAACTATCGACGCTCGGGGCCATTCGGCGTGAACCATTCGGTAACCTAGATAACTGTGTCCTTGATAATACGGCCCTGGCCGTTGAGGAACTGCGCCGCTTTAAGACCGCTGGCGGCAGGAGTGTGGTGGACTGTACGAATAATGGCCTCGGGCGCACCCCGCTCGCTCTGCAGGAAGTAGCCCAGTCCGCCGAAGTCAACATCGTTATGGGTTCAGGCTATTACATTGGCCGCTCTCATCCGTATGACATGGCAGATCGTTCAGTCGAGATGATCGCGGATGAGATTGAACACGATCTCATGCAAGGCGCCGAGGACACGGGCGTGAGATCCGGTTTGATTGGCGAGATTGGCACCAGCTTTAAGGTTCGTGAGAATGAGCAAAGAGTCTTACGCGCTGCGGCTCGTGCCCAGCGTAGTACCGGAGCGCCGATTAGTGTCCATCTATTGCCATGGCAGAAAAATGGAATCGAGGTCCTGGAAATTCTTGAAAGCGAAGGTGCCAATCCGAACCAGGTCATCCTGTGTCATCTCAGTCCAACAAGTGGGGATGTAGAATACCACACGACCTTGGTCAAACGTGGAGCCTATGTAGAATACGATTTCTTTGGCATGGAATTCTATGTGGACAGCGTTGGCCGCTACCTGGGTTCGGATGCCGCGAGTGTCGCCGCGCTGAAACGACTGATTGACGCAGGCTGCTTGGAGCGACTGCTCCTGTCTCACGATATCGCCATGAAGATCCAGCTCACGCGTTACGGTGGGTGGGGCTATGCCCACTTAGTCAAGAACGTCGTGCCCATGCTGAGTCGAAGCGGACTCAGTGAAGAACAGATCAGTACTCTGATAGTAGAGAATCCGAGACGGGTGCTGACGTGGAGGGCCCCAGTGTAAGCTCTGAGATACATCGGCGTACAATTCTGAGAAGGTATGCGTTCAGTTTCAGACCGTTCGGACAAGAAGAGCGCAAAACTTAAGAGGAGGTAAAAGATGGCCGGCAGACTCACCGACAAAATTGCTATTGTGACCGGGGGCGCCTCAGGGATTGGTCGTGCCACCGTATTCCGCTTTGCGGAAGAGGGAGCCAAGGTGCTGGCTGCAGACCGGAACCCGGGCGGTCTGCAGCAGACGAAAAGTCTGGCTCAGAAGATCAGTCCAGATGTTGAGACTGTTACGGTGGACGTGTCCAAACTGGATCAGGTGTCGGCGATGGTTGACCGAGCGGTTGAACGCTTCGGCCGCCTGGATGTATTGGTCAACGCGGCCGGGGTCCTCATCCTAACGCCGCCACTTGCAGAAGTAGACGAACGGCACTGGGACCTCATTATGTCGACGAATCTCAAAGGGCTTTTCTTGTGCTGCAAAGCCGCAATTCCGACCATGCTCAAGAATGGCGGCGGATCGATTGTAAATATTGCGTCTATGGCCGGTGTCCAAGCTTATAGCCAGTCTCTGCCGTATGCGGTCAGCAAAGCTGGAATCATTCATCTCAATTCCGTCGCGGCCAGCCAATACACCTCCCAGGGCATTCGGGTGAACTGCATTGCGCCAGGTTTTGTGGATACGCCCCAGGCGCGAGGCAGTACGCAGAGTACAGAGGCTATGCAGAAAGCAGCCCGCTATCATCCCATGGGGCGGATTGGCCAGCCTGAGGAGATTGCCAACACGATTCTCTTTCTTGCCTCTGACGAAGCTTCTTACATCAGCGGTTCGACTTTTATCGTCGACGGAGGGTCGTGGTCGGTTGCGAGCCGGCTCTAGAAGCTCAGGAGGAGATATGGACAAGTTAATTGAGATTACCAATAAAGCGGTGGCCGATTATGGATTCCGACAGATCGTCCAGTGGAGTCCTGAGGATATCGTTGCCCAATGGCAGCTCTCGACTCGTGAGGCAGAGATGCTCGCAGGCGTCATCAAAGATGAGATGGACCGACTGCCGATCCCGGTAGAACCCACGGACGTTCCGAGAGAGCAAGAGCGTTTGGCGGGCGTCATTCAGAAAGTGTTGGGCTAAGAGTCGACCTTCTTCTGCGATTGAACAGACTCTTCGGCTATCATTACCACAACGTCGCCCGGCCCGGCGCTAACCTCGCCGCCGTCAACGACGTAGGTCATGCTGGTAGCGAAGGCCCCGGCTGGACTGGCCAGGAATACGGCCATGCCGGCGATTTCGTTTGGTTCACCAATGCGCTTCTGTGGATTAATCGGAGATCCACTGGTCTCAACAGCATCGACTAATTCCTTTGCCAACTCGGTGCGAATAAGGCCCGGCGCGATACAGGTCACGCGGATCTTGTCGCTCGCCCATTCTTTGCCTAAGAGTTGAGCCATATTGATTAACGCCGCCTTAGAGAGGGCATACGTTCCGATACCCATAGAGGGCCGAAGGCCTTCATTAGACGTGATGTTAATGACAGCGCCACCGCCGCGTTTGCGCATAGACTCCCGACACAGCCGGGCTAAATGAAGCGGTGACCAGACATTCGTCTTCATGACCCGGAGGAAGTCTTTCTCATTTTCTTCGGCTAAGGTTACCGGCGAGACTCCAGCAGCGTTGTTGACGAGGATGTCCACCCCTCCGAATTCTTCAATTGTCTTTTGATATAATTTGTCGCAATCTTCACTCTTCGACATGTCTGCCCGCACGGTCAGAACACGACGACCCGTTGCTGCAACGTCGTGTTTGGCTTTCTCAAGTGCTTCGGGTCTACGCGCAGCAAGGACCAGGTCAGCGCCATGTTCGGCAAAGGCCAATGCAATCGCTCGTCCGATACCTTTAGAACCACCCGTCACAATGGCGACTTTGCCTTCCAGCGAAAAATCAACGATACCCATGCTGCCCCTCCTTAAGTTAATCGTCTGTATCTATGTCCCTTAGCATGATTTGGAGCGGGAGGAGAGGTTCTTTTTCTCTTGACTCGGGTGTGTGACGGGGACTAGCATCCGACCAGAGAAAAGGGGGCGACCATGAATTTCGAGCTGACGGCAGAACATAAACGCATTCAGGCTCAGTGCCGGGAACTGGCGACAGACTTTGCCACTCGGGCGGCTGAGCATGATCGTGAGGCGACCAATCCGGTTGAGAATTATGCTCTGCTGCGTGAAGCTGGCTTTCACACCTTAAATATCCCCAAAGACCTGGGTGGGTGGGGCGAACAGCTGTTCGGTCACTCGCTCGCGGTTGAACAGCTCGCCTTAGGCTGCCCTGCGACTGCTCTATCGTTCAATATGCACTTAGCCTGGGTCGGCTTTCTTATGGAAAACACCGAGATTGCACATGATGTGAAGCAACGCATAGCGAACTGGGTCGTGAAAGGTAATAATCTGGTGGCCGGCTCGACCTCTGAGGCCTCAACGTCAGCGCTGTTGGCTTCGTATGCCCCAGCCACACAGGCCCGGCAGGTTGACGGGGGCTTTATCATAAACGGCAAGAAGATGTTTTCTTCTATGGTCGGGGCGGCTGACTTTCGGGCGGTCCCGGCGCGACGAGAAGATGCAACAAGTCCAGGGGCGGCAATCATTTTTCTGGTCCCGCGTGATGCGACAGGGCAAACCATTGAACAAGTATGGGATGTTCTCGGGATGCGGGGGACACGGAGTGATTGTCTGCTGTTAGAAGATTGCTTTGTGTCAGAGGAGTCGGTTGTTTTTGACACGAATAATTTCTTTCCGTCTATCGCCCGCGGAGCTAACTGGTTTTGGGCTTCCTATACGGCGGTCTATTTGGGCGTAGCGGCTGCCATTTATAACGAAATTACGAAGGTTGTTCAGGACAGGGTGCCGCGTGGATTCAGCCAATCCATGGCCTACCACCCCGATGTGCGGCGCAAGATCGCGGAGATGAGTGTTGACCTGGAATCTGCGCGGTTGTGCGTATACCACTCGGCCTGGCTGAGCGACACCGAAGGGCCGACGCCGAATACCATTGCAGCCCTATACCGTGCGAAATACCTGGTTGGCGAAGCCGTGGCCCGGATCGGACGCAATGCTCTGACGCTCGGCGGAGCGCATACCTTGTTTAAGAGTTCGCCTCTTGAGCGACTGTTTCGAGATGGCACGGTGGGAGCGATTCAATTCCCGCCAAGTGACTTTTGTTTGTCGAGCCTAGGGTCGTTAGAGTTGGGCCTTGATCCGCATGAGATACCGCCGCCGATGAAGTAGCCTCGTAGGGCGAGTGACATTGCGTTGACGCACCTTACGATTCGGTTGGTGTTTCCCAGTATTCCTCGAAGAACGGATTGTCGATCAACGTGCGCCATGTGCCGTCAGGCTGGCGGCGCACGACATTGACGGCCCGGCCTGATACGGTTTCTTCCGTGCCGTCAGCTCTCGTGCGCTTCATATTCCAGGGAATCCAGGACAAGGCGATATCGCCGGCTTGCACAACGTGTACGACTTCCGTTGATAGCTCGGGATGCGTATCGGTAAACGTGCGTAGGTGTTCGCGTAAAGCCTGCTTCCCCTGGACAGGCGCCTGCCCAGGTTCGGGGACGAAAACAGTGTCTGGCTCGTAGAGGGCCATCATCCCATCAACATCTCGGGCGTTCATCGCTTTGGGGAAGAGGTCTTCGACTTCCTTGGGGGTTCGAGCCGACATGAGAAGTCCTTTCTATGCACGTTGAGGTAGAAAAAGTATGGCCGGGCGGGCCTGGATGACCCGCCCTACGATTCTGCGATCTTGATACGGGACGGGCTTTATGGGCGTGCCCGTGTTTCTTCCGAACGGTCTGCTCGGGTCGGATCGTGTTTGTCTCCAATACTGGCACCCAATATACGGATTGGGCCGGTTGACGGAGTTGCTGCCCAATGCAGCGTGTTGGCCGGCAGATCGAGCCGATCGCCCGGCTTGAGCACCCACTTCCGATCTCCTACTCCCAACGTGATCTCGCCGAGGACAGAAACCAGAACGTCATCGTTGGGGTGGGCGTGTGCCTCGTAGGAATGATTGGGCTCGTCATCTTCGATGTAGGCAGCGAGCCCCTC
>CAZXFE010000127.1:0-11268 GCA_964639795.1 uncultured Enterobacteriaceae bacterium
GGTTCTTGCCAGCATTAAATCCATCAACTTAAAAACATAGCTATACTTGAACAACTGATAGGTTATACGGTTATCGTTCTTAAACATTTTATGAGGGTAATCCAACGAGTTGATGACGGTGTGAACTACCAATTTGTCCGGTTTGTATTCTGCCAAGTCTTTGCGAAGTCTGTAATTATGCTGATAGATGCCCCAGCCGCTGACCCCCACGTTCACTACCTCATAACGATCGCCCAGAATGTTTTGTAGCAAAGCAGGATATGTGGTATTCGTTTCATTTCCGGTTCCAAAGGTGGTTGATCCGCCAACGCAGAAAACCCTTGTCTTGGAGCCTTTTATTTTGGGCACTTCGGCGCCCCTGAACCCGCTCGCATTCCATTGATACTTTCTGTTCAGAGTAATGGCATTGGCCACAGGCCTATAACCCAAAATATCGTCATTCAAGACAAAACTGGCTGGAGCCACTTTCATCCCGCGCTGCGCCAAAAAGAAGCCCTGCAGCGTGAATTCGCCTAGCAACAAACATAGGAGAAGCGCGAGAGTCGTCTTCATGAGGCTATAATATCGGCTTTGTTAAGTCATTGGAACAGAGCACAAACCTCATGTGTGGTGAAATGGTACCGTGATTGCCCTTATGCTCCTTCTTGGCCTGTCGTCACCACCCACCGGATAGAAAACGCCTGATCCCGAAACAACCGGTAATGGACTGCTCGCATAAAGTGCCGTCCGACCCGAAAGAGATTATTGATCGGACAGTGGACGGAGAGAAAGCGTTGGACGCGGTGTGGGGATTTGAAGTGGCGCATCTGTCTCTCCCGTCGTCGGGTAGGCTGGTGAGGCGCTTCGGCACGATTGTTTGCATACTGAGTTGCACAGTGCGTCACGGACGGCATCATGGTCAGACAAGCTGCCCCATAACGCCGCAGCTTGTCGGTGACGACCTTGTTGGGCACGTAGCAGAGTCCCTTCAGTAACACCGCAAGGACCGCTTCGCGGCGCGCGCATTGCGGCGGTTCTTCATCAGAATATCCAAGACCTCCCCATCTTGGTCCACGGCTCGCCACAAGTAATGACGCTCGCCCCCAATTCCGGATCAACACCTCATCCAGGGGCTAGGTATCGCATGGTCGTCCATGGCGATGCCTAGCCTGTTAAAAAAACGTGGACCCAAACTTGAGACACTACTGGCGCACCGCTTCATAGCCGACGAGTACCCCGTGTTCCGCTAAGAGTTCTTCCCCCTCGCGGAAGCTGAGTGAGAAGTGGTGATACAGCCAGACGGCATGGCTGAGGATTTCAGGCGGGAAGCGATGATTCTTATACAGGCCTGTGCTACGAGAACTCATGCCCCCGTTACGGCATACGAAGCCTATCCCTGACAAGCTTCTCGATAAGTTGACAGTACCCATTAGGGGGCTTTGAGTGTCAAGGCAAAGGCGTGATAGAGCGAGTAGCGACGACCGAGTTCGATATTCATAAAAGGAGGGCGATTCTATGAAATTTGGATTTATGCAAGATTTTCGGAACCCTGAACCATGGCGGCGACCGTTTCCAGAGCTGTACAATGCGTTATTAGAGCAAACGATTCGGGCTGAAGAGCTCGGCTATGACAATGTATGGCTGACGGAACACCACTTTACCGAAGATGGTTATAATCCCTCTCTTCTGCCGACCGCAGCTGCGATGGCGACGCGGACTAGCCAGATTCGTATCGGAACATTCATTTTGCTGCTGCCATTTCAACATCCTATACGTGTGGCCGAAGACGCGGTCTGTGCCGACATCTGGTCCAATGGGCGGTTTGATTTGGGAGTGGGTCAAGGGTATTCGTATATGGAGTTCGATGCGCTGTGTATGCCGCGCAAAGAACGCTCGGCTCGTTTGCGAGAAGGTGTCGAGCTCATTCAAAAAGTCTGGACTGAAGATACCGTCACCTTTGACGGGCGCTTTACTCAAGTCAAAGATCTCACCCTAAGCCCGAAGCCGGTCCAACAGCCGATGCCGATGTGGATCGGCGCCCGTGCGGAGAAGGCGACACGCAATGTCGCCCGACAGGGGTGCCATCTCATGGCGACAATCGGCCCTGATCCGGCCCCCTGGTATATTGATGAGCTCAAAAAATGTGGCCATAATCCAGACGACTTCAATATTGCCCAGTTGCGATTGGTATATATCGCGGACACGGAAGACCAAGCATGGGCGGAATGCGAGGAGCATCTGTTCAGCATGATGGAGTTCTACGGCCATATCCTCGCCGAGGCTAACGATGCGCCGGGCGATAAAGATGTGTGGACATTTAAGCAACCTGAAGAACTGCGCAACTCAGCTTTTGCCGAGGCGGTCATGATCGGTACGCCGAATCAAGTTGCGGAAAAGATGCAACGCTTCCAAAAGGAATTTCAGTGTACACATTTTATTATGAGTACGCAGTTGGCTGGGATGGATCCGGAAAAATCTACCCGCTCGCTGGAGTTGTTCGCGAAAGAAGTGATGCCCAGCCTGTAGAACGATCGTGAGGTACGGGCTTTTCACATCGAGACTTTGGAGATTCGAGGGAATTTTATGCGCTTTGAAATGACCAACGTGCTGATTACTGGTGCTGGAAGCGGTATTGGGCGGGCGGCCAGTCTCGCCTTTGCCAAAGAAGGCGCGGCGATTGCTGTGGCAGACGTGGGCATTGAAAGTGCCCAAGCCACAGCCCAGGCGGTGGAAGGACTTGGCCGAAAAGCCGTTGTCATCCAAGTGAATGTTATGGAGCCGGATTCAGTGCAGGCGATGGTGGACAACGCCGTCGCCGAACTGGGATCACTCGACGTGCTGATAAACAGCGCAGGTGTGCGAGAGATTACACCGTTCCTGGAATTACGGCTAGAAGAGTGGCTAAAGGTCATAGGCACGAACCTAACCGGGACGTTTCTGTGTAGCCAAGCCGTCTCGCAACACTTGGTCGCTCGAGGCAAAGGCGGAAAAATCATTAATCTCTCCTCCGTCGCTGGTCTCATGGCGGTGCCTAATCGTGCGGCCTATGTTGCGTCGAAACACGCGGTCGTCGGTCTTACCAAAGAAATGGCTATGGAATTGGGCGACAAGAATATTCAGGTGAACGCGATTGCCCCCGGCGTAGTCGAGACGTCTATGACGGACGGGTATTTTGATAACCCTGATGTCGTGGCCTCGCTCAAGAAGGCCCATCCTGCAGGTCGTTGGGCCCAGCCTGAAGAAATTGCTAGCCTGATGTTATTCGTGGCCTCGGATGAGGCGAACTTTATGACAGGGGCAACAATCCCCGTTGATGGTGGGTTTGCCGCAGGCAAGAGTATCTGAACACCATAGTCGGGATGACCGGCAAAGTTAAGAAGGTTCAGAAGGCCGAGAACATTCCATCCGACCTTCGAGGGCAGGAGAGACAGGATGAGTACGCCAAAACAGATTCTTGAAGGAATTCGCATTGTTGATTTGACGCAGTGGCTGGCCGGCCCCCAGGCCACGCGACTCATGGTTGATCTCGGAGCCGAGGTGATTAAAGTCGAGCTCCCGCCCAAGGGCGAACATAGTCGGCATATTCGCATCGTTCCCAAAGACGGGCGTGACGGGGCAACCCCGAGCTATTTCATCATGCACAACCGGGGCAAGAAGAGCATCTGCGTAGACATAAAGACGCTCGCAGGCCAGGAGGTCATTCAAGACTTGATCAAGTCTTCGGACGTCTTGTTCGAGAATTTCACGCCTGGCATTATGGCCAATTACGGGTTTACGTATGAATCGGTCTCACACCTCAACCCCAAGATCATTATGTGTTCGGTCTCAACCTATGGTCAGACCGGGCCGCATTCGCGCCGGATTGGAAATGATCTTGTGGCGTTAGCTGTAGGCGGTGTCCTCCATATGGTTGGTAATCCAGATGGCTATCCGGCCTATCCTGGCTCGGCGATTGGTGATCACATGGCGGCTTTGAATGCCTTTGGTGCTATCATGGCTGCTCTGTTTCACCGGCAGCGCACGGGCGAAGGCCAATATATTGATTTAGCCTTGGTGGATTGCACGTATAACTCCCACGACTGGGCCCTGGCCGCGTATAGCGTGACCGATGGCGAGGTAGATCCGCAGCGAGGCGGGACGCAGCGCGCTGGCGCCTTTCCCTATGGGTCGTTTAAGTCGAAAGATGGCTATATCGCTATTGGACTGATTACCGAAGATCATTGGGTGACGATGGTGAAACGCATGGGACGCAAAGACCTGCTCACCTCGCCGGAATTTAAAACAAACCGCTGGCGGATTCAAAATGCTGACGCACTGCGGGTCATTATTGAGGAGTGGCTGCAATCGCTATCGAGTGACGAGGAGGCGATTCGGATACTGGCCGATGAATTACGGCTGCCAGTTGCCCCTATTTTGTCGATCGGGCAATTTGCCAATGATCCGCATTTAAGCGCGAGGATGGTAGAAAAAACCCCGAATTCTGACTACGGCGAACTCATGCTGCTCAAGTCCCCACACAAGTTTTCAAAGACGCCGGCCCGCATTCCAGGGCCGGCTTCACGACTGGGCCAGCACACGCAAGAATTACTGCAGGACCTATGTGGGTATGCGCCGGAGAGAATCCAAGCCCTACGTGAGCAAGGAGTCCTTGTAGAGGACCCAGAGAAAGAGGGCTAGTCTGAAAGAGAGAAGCGGACGACGGTCAATCGTCCCCCGTTCCCAATTTGCGCGCCGTTAGGCCGCACGGCGACGGCGCATGCGCGCGCCGTTCTTTAAATCGTCAGGAAGGCCTAACTTCCGCATGATGTCTTTAATCGTTTGGCATTCATTGGCAAGCATGTCACAGATGGACTGGGCCGATTGGCGGGCCTTGTCATGCGCCCGGGCGCTGGTAGCCAGATAGCCCACTACCTGATCAAGCGCAGTTGTTTTGCCTTCGCCCAGGACAATGTCGAGCGGATAACCTGCATCCCGGATTCGAAGCAAGAGGCCGAGCGGTATTTCTGATTCGCCGGTTTCATAGCTGGTGATCTGCCGTTGGCTGTAGTGGCCAAAGGTTTGGCCAAAGACTTTCTGGCTGAGTTTCAGCTTGTGCCGAAATGTCCGCAGGTTGCCGCATAAGGCCTTGGGATCAAGCGTGCGGTCGTCAATGAGTTCCGCCTTGCGCATGTCTTCCGTAATATCTTGGGCAGCGCAATAAATCCTAATCACCCGTCCGTCGTCATCAAGAATCGGCCGGCCAAAATCTCGCAGCCAGCGTGTCTCCCCGGTCTTGCTCACGATTTTATATTCTGTCGTGATGGATTCGCCGGAAAGCAGCGTATTCACACGCTGCTGCATAGCGGTGCGATCCCCGGTGTGAGCCGTTTTGATCCAGCGGGCTTGTGTGACGCCGCGATGCAGGTCCGTCTCGCCTAGTCCGGTCAAACGGGAATAGGCTCCATTCGCCCAGTCTAGAACGACTTTCGTTTCAGAGTCTGCGCGTAGGGAGTATGCGTAATCTGAGGTGAGTTCTGCAATGACTCGATAGCGCTCTTTTTCAGCAGAGACCTTCTCTAATTCTGTGCTCGCTTTCGGTGTCATTTATATCTCTCCTCTCGGTTATAGTATATGTGGAATTATTGCACCAATTTTTGCCTCTTATAGCTCCTATCAAAGTGAAGTGCAATCTGGCCTTTCTTGTTCTACTCCGTAGTTAGAACTATTAAGTAGAAGGATACAGCGCATATCTTAAGACTCTTTTATGTATATCAGATCAGTTTGTTTTCATTGCTATGTTGTATTTAGTCTTTGTTTAGATTGGTCTCAGGATATCGACGGGACTTTGGGCAGAAGAGCTGCTGTCAGTGTGGCCATAAAAAGAAGAACTGTACTCTATCGTGAAGAGAAGCAAATCGCTGAGACTGAGGCGATAATCCAAGACGTAGCAACGTATTAACGAAATTTTACTGACGGATCTAATCGGGAGGATACGGACCTAGCTGCGCTCGTTCTTCCTTCCGATTGCGGTCTTAAGCGGGGAGAAAGACGTGGTCGTTCACACAAAAGAATCAAACCAACAACGTTTCTATCCGGACATAGTGGTTTGTATTTAAAGTCGCGACTGGGATCATACTATGGCTGAGCAGATTGAGGTTTGGACGTCTTTGGATACAACGGCGGCCGGCAGTGCTTATATCGTTTGCGACATAGTCAACCGATCACAATGAGAAACGGGGCGCTACTGCTATACCTTTGGCCAGGATGGGGGAGGATAGAAGATCTTGACGCTTACCAAGGGGAAACCTCCGCTTAAAGGTCCACAAAGGGCATGATAGGAACAGCGTTCGGTTTTTTCCTCGGAGCTGAGGCGGCGGACACGCCTTCGGACCAGCCGGCCGGCTCATTTGTACCATTCCGTGGTAAGTGGAATTCGCTTATGTTAGTGGTAGATTGGTCAAAGCGAGCCGCCGCAAAAATGCGACCTAAACGGACCTTCCCGCTCTTAACAAGATAGGGGACTGTGGTTGCGACTTCCGGATCATTGGCGGTGTATGCGACCACCGTTCTGACAAGGATGGGAAACGTTGAAGACGGCTGTCTGATCATGCTGGAAAGTCTCCTTTTTTCTATCAAGGGAAGGCAAGGAGTGGGCCAATGTTTCTATTGCTTCTGCGCCTTACTCCTTACCAAACGTCGAATTCCGACGGGGTAGGGCGTGAAGCGTTCCATCCAGTCTCATCCAGAACGAAAAGGACTCTCCGCGAATTTTCTGAGTATAAATTTGTGGTGTGCGTGAAGAAGCACATTCGACTAGACGGGTGAGGCAAACAGCCACACTGCCAAAGACAGCTGACGCGAGGCGATAGCGCCGCTTCGCTCGCGGCGATTTTAAAGCCGTCGTACAGAACCACAGCAAACACGAATGGTTCGTAGTCCAAGACGCGGAAGAAGTGTTTTGAGCCTGTGGACTTATGTACGAGATCCCCAGTTCTTCCAATAATGCCAGTATGCTCAATGCATGGGTCTTTCAGGAACAGGGCCCATTTTTCGCCCAGGTGCTCGTGTTCCGGAAACCTCGTGCCAGGTTCGGGGTGCAGCAGCCCGCAGTTGTCTGCCGTCGCAACTTTTGGTCCACCCTGCAGATGCAACAAGCTAATTCCGGCAGGCCGCTGGCTTGCCATGGGTCTTGTGAGACGTGGGTAATCGAGTGGAGGAATTTTTGTGCTCGTTCCGTACCCAGGTTAAAAAAGTGGGCTAAGCGGTCCACAAACCCCGCTAGGGAGGACGTGGAGTCGAGTGAAGCGAGCAATGCAGACCGAACGCGTTCGTCCGGTCGGAGCCGGCTCTTCTACCTCAGCCACACCGCTAAGCGAATGCTCAATCGCCCGGAGCTCTGCATGCATCGTGGGCGACGTGCACAGCTCACCTTCAACGTCGTGGCGGAGGTTGTCGTCGAATCCGCCGAGGCTATATTCTGTGAGTGTGGTTTCATCGAGCCGCATCTAGTGTTCTCCGTGTGAAGATAGTGCCTTTCGTAATTTTATTATCGCAGCGGCCAGGCTCGACTTTACTGTTCCTAACGGACTGGCCTGTCACAGCGCGTTGCAATCTCCTGACAGGGCAGTCCCTGAAAATATCCACGCTGGACAACCTAACGTTGGCCCTTAGGCAGTTACTTGAATGCCTGGAGTGCACCGTGACAGTCGGAAGCAAGAATCGAATGGTCGTTTGCCGTCAGTGGCTCGGGTGCTGCCGTAGATTGCATAAAATCATGGTCGCGGGCAACAGCGCGCGTACGCAGACGATCTCTTGCTCGGCTGCGAGTTGGGAGCAGGAGCCAGGTTTCCACCGCACCACGACTCGGGTTATATGTATCCGCTTTTTGCCGAGATTCGGGAAAGATATCATGCAGCAGGTCTTCAGCATCGCGGCGGGTTTTAAAATACGATAAGGGACAGCTAGAATCAGAGAGGTATGCCGGTCGTACAGCTCGACCAAGGTCACACGGTCTCCCGGTTGGAGGTTCCTTACGGCTGACTGTATATTGCACCTGTTTGGCCGAGCACAAAGGTGTTGCTGAGAAACTATAATATTCGCGTACTCTATAGCCGTCCTCAAGAAATCCCTTCCTCTAAAAACTATGCGAATGAAAAACAGAGACGGTTTGATCTGATTGTATGATTTTTTTTGCGTGCAGATGCTCGCCATCATTTCAAGGATTATCCGCCCGCAATAGACAAGATTTCCCATTTTTGTTTTAAAGACTGCATAGCGCTACGGCGGATAAAGGAGGACGACTATGCTACCAGTTGGATATCTGCCTTGTACCCAAGATCCCCCGTCCGGGGCGAATATGGGGCGGGTGATTGACGATATTGTTGCGGAAGCCCAAGCGGCTGAAGCCAGCGGCTGGGACGGCTGTTTTATCACTGAACACCACCAACAAGAGGATGGCTATCTACCCAACCCGCTGCTATTGGCCGGACTTGTAGGTATGAAGACTGAGCGGATCAAGGTCGGCACATGTGTTTTGCTCATGCCGCTGCATCACCCTGTTCACGTTGCGGAAGATTGCGCCGTGATTGACCAGGCAACCAAGGGCCGGCTGGTGCTGAGCATCGGCGTGGGCTACCAGCCGCACGATTTTGACGCCTTTGGGATTCCCGTGACCGAACGCGCACCTCGAACAGAAGAAGCGGTTGAGATCATCCGTAAAAGTTGGGCAGGGAAACGCTTCTCTTTTGACGGCAAGCATTTTCAATACAAGGACACCCTGATCACGCCAAGCCCATGCCAGCAGTCCGGTCCTCCAATCTGGATGGCGTCGTGGACGCCTGTAGGCTTGCGCCGAGCGGGGCGGCTGGCCGATGGCTGGATTGCCGATCCTGTGCAGAGCCTGAGTGTTATCAAAGACTACGCCACGCGCTATCGTGCCGCAGCAGAAAAGGCAGGTCGCAAGCCGTATATATGTTTGATGCGTGACGCGATCATTGCCGACAGCATGGCCGCAGCTGTCGCCGCCAGTGAGCCGACGATGTATACGCACCGCTTTTATTTCGAGTATGACGCCTACGTTCCGGATGAACACATCAAAGATGTAAAGACGTCTGAGGAGTTGACGTTCGAGAAGGCGGCCAAGGATCGGCTCATTGTCGGCTCACCTGAAGACTGTCTGGATCAGCTTCAAATGTGGAAAGAAGCTATTCAGCCGGATTATCTCATCATGCGCTTCCGCCAGCCGGGTGGCCCGTCACATGAGAATACGGTGCAAGCGATTCGGACGTTTGGCGAGAAAGTGATTCCGAATTTGTAGGAATCCGAACAGTGTGGTTAGGACATATGGAAATTCCCTTAACACGTCATCTCGCTTCATTTTGTATTGAGCTGCACTATGAGGGCCTCCGGCGAGAGGTGGTTGACCGCGCCACGTATTTCTTCCTCGATTATCTCGGGGTTGCTGTACGTGGATCGCTGTCTGATTCCAGCCAGCCGCTCTACCGGATTGCCCAAACCCTGGCTCCAGAGGGCTCGGGGACAGTCTTAGGCCGCGCGCAAAAAATGACCTTTCCCTATGCGGCTTTGGCCAACGGAACTGCGGCACACAGTTTGGAATTGGATGACACCCACCAAGGCGGATCGATCCACCTCGGGGTTTCGGTCTTTTCTGCAGCTTTGGCCATGGCCGAGTCTGTTGGGGCAAGTGGAAAAGAATTCCTCACCGCGAGCGTTGCCGGCTTTGAGGTTGCGGCTCGGATTGCCATGGCACTCAAGCCTGCAGACCACTACGCGCGCGGTTTTCATCCCACCGCCACCTGCGGGACCTTTGGTGCTGCGGCCAGTGCAGCCAGGCTGTTGAATCTCAACGAGGTGCAATTCCTTTCCGCTTTGGGTATCGCCGGCAGCCAGTCAGCCGGATCGATGGAGTTTCTGACTGCAGGCGCCTGGACCAAACGTTTTCACCCTGGCTGGGCGGCGTTTAGTGGGTTGCATGCCGCGCTTTTAGCGAAAGAAGATTTTATCGGGCCTACTACGATACTCGAAGGCCGAGGTGGCTTTCTAAAGGCCTACGCCGTTAATCCTGATCCTAGTAAGATTACGCAGGGGTTAGGCGATGATTTTCAGATTTTGCAAACAGCGGTCAAGCCACACGCCTGCTGTCGCTATACCCAGGCGCCCATCGATGCCGTCCTGAAGGTCGTCCATGAGCACGAGATCCAGCCGTGGCAGGTTGAGCACGTCACCATAGGAATGCTGGAGACCGGTATCCCGGTGATCTGCGAACCCGCCGACCGCAAATCCCGACCGGCGAATGTTGTTGAGGCGCAGTTCAGTCTGCCGTTTGGCGTGGCCGTGGCGTTGGCAAAGCGCCGGGCGGGCTTAGAGGAGTTTACCGAAACGATGCTCCACGATGTGGAAATCCGCGGGCTAATGGCAAGGGTTGACTATGAGCATGACCCTGCCTTGGAACGCAACTATCCCAAGGAGTGGCCGGCTTGGGCAAAGGTCAAGCTCCACGATGGACGCGAAGTTTCCGCTCAGGTTCGTTTTCCCAAAGGTGATCCCGAAAACCCGCTGACCTGGGATGAGCTGACTGATAAGTATACCGACTTAGTGAAACCAGTCTGGGACGCGACTCGAGCAGAGCGCGTCTATCAGGCGGTCAAACACCTTGAGAGCGAAAGAGACATGCGCCATTTTACACACTCACTCTAGCGGGAGACAATCATGGACTATGGTTATGTTTTTTTTAGTGGGGTGCATGTTTATAAGGATGTCCGGCTGGCTGAAAGGCGTGGCTATACGCACGCCTGGCTGTACGACTCTCAGATGCTGTGTAGCGATGTGTATGCCTCGCTCGCGTTGTGTGCGGTCAATACGAAGAAGATTAAACTCGGCCCCGGCGTGACCAATCCAGCCTCCCGCATCGCGCCTGTCACGGCTAGTTCAATTGCGTCGATTAACGAACTGGCTCCCGGCCGGACTATACTTGGAATCGGGACCGGCAATACGGCCCGACGGACCCTAGGTATGCCTGCCGCTCGGTTAGCGCAGATGCGTGAACACGTCGAAATTTGCCGCGAGCTTTTAGCGGGGAATACCACATCGTATCAGGAAGGCAATCGACGGCGCATGATTAAATTCCTCAACCCCAACGGCGGCTGGATTAATATTAAGAAAAAAGTTCCGATTTATGTTGCCGCCAGTGGTCCAAAGACGTTGGAATTAGCTGGTGAAATTGCTGACGGTATTATTCTGTTTGGTGCAGTGAGTCCCAGCCTGATTGAATTCGCCATGAATCACATCCGG